>NZ_JAQFPJ010000021.1:0-81836 GCF_027712065.1 Bacillus cereus group sp. BcHK124 | reverse complement strand
ATTTTCTTCGGAAAACAAGGTGAGCTTAGGGAACGGACTATACAACATCAATTGCAAAGAGCCAGTGCTTTAAACATAATCATCAATGCTATTAGTATTTGGAATACCTTACATCTAACTAAAGCAGTTGAATATCAAAAACAGTCTGGTAGTTTTAATGAAGAATTATTACACCATATGTCGCCTCTAGGTTGGGGTACGGCAACGATTTCTTCTTTTTGGAGCCACTTACAAAACTAAAATAAGAATCTGTACCAAAAAGATTTTTTTGGTACAGATTCTTATGTTGAAATATTAGTTTTTATTATTAATATAAAATGAACATACAAAAATCAATATAAAAGCACCTAAAGACATTTGAGGGATAGTTAAAAATCCCATATATACGGTCTGAATCGATGAGCAATCATTACTTGTAAAACTACAAAAAGTACTTTTTATAGCGAAATACTGTATGATACATTGATACAAAGCAATTATCATACCACAGAACGATAAAACACGAATATAATACTTGATATTATCATCCTTTTTTATCATTGCAATAATAATTAAAAATATTAATGGATACATGAATATTCTTTGATACCAACATAGGTTACAAGGAGTAAAACCCAAAATTTCACTGAAATAAAGACTTCCACAAGTAGCAATAAGAGAAATAAACAAACATAATCTAAGTATTTGAATAACCTCCCTTATATTTTTTTGTTGATATGAGTAGTTATTGTTTTGACTGTACGTAAAAATTTATTTCTAGCCTCTGTTGATTGAAGTTCATCAAATAACGTAAATGCGCCTTCCCAATCATCTATAGAACAATATAACTCTATTAACAATGCCTTAATGTGATCTTTTGATGAATCAATAAAACTATATTTGTTATTTTCGAGTTCACTCAATTTTAGCGCATCTAACAATTTTCCCGTTTTTAATCGAATATCATAAAATAAAATAAGTGACCTATAGTAATTCACATCAGAACAAAGCGGCTGTAGTTCTTCTAATAAATCAAGATATTCATTTAACTTTCGGATTTGTCTCTTTTGAAATAAAATATTACATAATAATAATATTGCTTCAGCTTGATATCTCTTATATGTACTTTGCTTATATAAATCAATTGCTTTTATTAAATTTGTTTCAATTATATGCATGTCTTCATTCGCATAGTGTAATTCTTTAGCATAAAAATATAACCATTTTGGATTAGTGGGTTCATCTTCCATCATTTGTCTTGTTAGTTTTATATTTCTATCATTTTTTTCGGACAGATTAATCACTTCAGGATCATACCCATCATGGCGAATCATGATATCCACTGTAATATTTTGTGGAATACTACCATCAGCATTTATAGGCTCTTCATGAACTTTTCCTTTGAATTGAATCCCTTTTTTTACAGAAAACATTTTTCTATTGTCAGTATATACATGGCCAATATGTTCTTTTATCATCGGACTAATTATACAATCTATAGAAAGAAATTGAATCAATTTGGCTACTCTTTTAAATTTATTCGTACTATCGACGCAATAGTTATCAGCATCTATATAATAAATCCACTCTGAACTTGTTAAACTTATAAGTTTATTTCTGTGAAAGGAAAAATCATCAATCCAAGGCTCATATACAACTTTAACCATTGGAAAATATCGGTTAATGATCTTTGTAGTATTATCTGTTGAATGAGAATCCAATACAAGAATTTCATCAAATTGATTTCCAAGGCTATCTAAACATCTTTTAATACATCTCTCTTCATTATAAGTAAGTATTCCACAAGTAATTGAAGGATACGGTGCCTTTTCATATTGAAAAACTAGTTCATTTAAATTTTGACTGTTGCTTAAACCTACCCAATTAATATAGTTATATTGTTCATTTCCTTGTATTAAACTTAAATCTTTTAATAAAGAAGAATGTGGGTGCGAATGTTCTAATCTAGTTACTAAGTCGTTTAATGTTTCCACTATATAACCCCTTTTAAATTATTTCATATATTTTTGTACAAATGTATTCAGTTCCTCTGTGGAATGGAAGCCCTCCAAGCGATCTAGCTCTTTTCCATCTTTGTAGTATAATAAGGTAGGTGATTTATTAAGTTTATTCTGTTCAAAAAAATCTCCATCCAAATTACTTGGTTCTTCAGCATTCAAAGCAAAAATCTCTGCCTTTTCCTGTTTGATTACTTTATTCATTGATGGCTTCATTTCTTGACATACACCACAAGAAGTTTTATAAACATACATAAAATAAGAGTTTTGAGAACTTATTTTTTGTTTATATTCTTTTAAACTTACATTTTTATAGTCTGGTTTTTCTAAAGTATTTGAATTGATAACGATAAATACAACGGCAGCTGTTAAAACAAGTGTAACTAAAGTGAAAATCCATTTTTTCATCCTTCATCCTCCTTAAAATACTAATTCCTATTAATTTTTATGCATCATTACTGGACATACAATAATGTCTCACTAACAGTCCCCCCTTTATAATTCCAACTTTTAAGGGGAGACTGTAAATAAAAACTTACAGTTATCATATTAAATGAAAATGTGATTTTATTAATGATCACATTTTTACTGGATACTTTATTCAACCACCATAGCACCTTTAAGATTGCTTACTTCTGTTATTTTATTATTATCTAATTTGAATTTCCTATCATACGATATAACATTTTCGGGATTGTGTGTTATGAAGATAAGCATGCAATTTATACTCATTAAATTAGACTGAATTTGCTTAAAGTTATCTATATCTACATTACTTAAAGATTCATCTAAAATAAGTATATTGGGTCTATGTAAAATGGCCCTAGCCATTGCTAACCTTTGTTTCTGGCCTGTAGATAGGTTAGCAGCATTCTCATTCAAATGAAAATCCAATTGATTTGGTAATGAATAAATAAACTCATGAACATTAGCCACTTTACAAGCTTGCATAATTTCTACATCACTAAAATCTTCTCCCATACATAAATTTTCTCTGATTGAATCTTTAAATAAAAATGGGTGTTCATTTAAATAGACAATGTTTTTTCTAATAGTATCTTCACTGATATTATTGATATCTACTCCATTAAGAAAAATTGTATTATTTTCTACTTTGTAAAGTTTAGTTAATGTTTTTGCGAATGTGCTTTTCCCTGTACCACTTTCGCCAATAATCAATATTTTTTCATTTTCATTTAATATAAGGTTCGCTCCCTCAATAATATTTCGGAAAGTGTCAAAACTAAAATTCAGATTTTGTATTTCAATATGTTTGATTTTTGATTCCTGTTCTTGTTGTTTTTCAGGATGAACAGGATATTGTAAAATATCCAAAAAACGATTTCCTGCTACAAAAGCTTTTTGCAATTGTGATTGTAATCCAATAAGTCCTTCTAAGGAACCCATTAAAAACATTAATAAGGAATTAATGAAAAGTAATTCTCCTAAAGTCATAGCATCAGACATAATTTGTTGTGCACCAACCCACAATATTAATACGGTAGAAGAACTTTGGATCATTTTTTTTAGTGCCCCATTGTTATTGGCTGCATACTGCTCTTTTAGAATTGCTTTTAATTGACTTTTAAATACGGTATTAAAGCTATTTAAAAAGTATAGTTTTTTATTTAGTGCATATATTGTAGGCATATTTTTTATAAATTGAACTAGAAATGAATTTGTATTTGCCTTTGTTTCCATTACAGTTCTATTTCGTTTACTTAAAAGGTCATAAAAAAGTACTGTTAAACATATTAGCAATAATAGTGGAATTAGAGTAGTAAGAAATAATGTAGTGTTCACTCGATATAGTACAGAACCAATTCCAATTATAATTATTAAATCTAATATTCCTGATATGACACTTGTGCTCACAATATTTCTAATATAAGATGCATCATTAAAACGAGAGATAATGTCCCCTGATTCTCTATTTTCAAAAAATCGGATGGGTAACTTAACAATATGGTTAAAGTAGTCTTTAGATATATTGTTATCGATATTATTTGCCATTTTAACAATAAATAAGGACCGGAAGTAATCAAAACATATCGATATTATAAATACCCCTAACATAGATAGCCCCCAAACAAATAGGTAATATTCTAAATGTCTAGGAAGTATCTCATCAACAAGGAATTGAATACAAAAAGAACTTGCAACTGAAAGAAATACAAATAATATAGACAAAATAAATACAATACCTAGCTGGAGAATATTTTTCTTCACAAGTTTTTTGACAAAATCTATTTTGGTATTAATTATCTGTGCAGGTTTATGAAATTCCGAACATGGTTCAATCATTAATAAAACCCCTGAAAAAGATTTTGAAAAGTGATCCATTTTAATTGCTGTAATTTGTTTATTTTTTGGGTCACTTATTATAAGCTTCCCTCGTTTCTTCTTGTAAATAACAATATAGTGCCCCTCATTATTTTCATTTACCAAAGCTATACAAGGTGTGCTTATGTTATCAAACACTATATCTAATCTGTTCTTATCTACCTCAACAGGTTTATAAGTTAAAAACTCAAAATTTCTAAGTACAGACAAAAGATCTTTTAAGTTATACCCCTTTTTAACTACTGTGAAATCTGTTAAATAATTGATACCATAGTTATATCCATAAAATTTCAAGATTGAAGATATACAAGCCAATCCACAATCATATTCGCCGTGTTGTTTTGTATGTATATATTTCATATATTTCATATATTTATCGCTTCCTTAGATTGTTGATTTCGTGAAAATAAAGAAAAAATCTCGTTATACAACGAAATTTTTTCTTTATTTTCTGAAGATTATTAACAGTATTTTCTTGCTAATTCACAATTATTTTGAGTTGAACCGCATCCACCATAACCACCAAGCCATTCACTACCTCCTGAATAACACAGTGCTTTAAAGTATGCACATTGAGCAGTTCCGATACCGCTACCGCGACCAGCGCCGCCACCATCATGTTGATGCATATAATTTACTCCATCATGTCCACCTTCAAAAGTCTCTAATTCTTCCAAGTTTAATTCTTTGATTAAGTCTTTCATAATTATTCCTCCATATAAATTGATTTATTGTTGTTACATTTCGAATTATATAACTATAATGAATATTCTTTCAATTGCTTTCTGTAAAAAATATACATAATATGCAAAATTGCATATTATGTATATTCGATTTAAAATTCTATGAATTTTCTGATATAATAATTGATATTAGATAATAAAGGAGTCCTACAATGCAAAATATATTAGACCAAGCCAAGACAATATTATCTTCAGATGAAAAAGTTCTAGATTTTTTACATGGATCTTTAGACGTTTTTGAATTTAGGCATCCTGTACGCCCTGGAGTATTAATTGCTACAAATAAAAGATTATTCTTTTACGGCCCTGATTTAGTTGGTGATGCATGGGTTAATGAATATTTTTATGAAAATATATCAAAGCTGAAGGAGAAAAAGAATTTATTTGGTGTACCTAGTATACTTTTTTGGAATAAAAACGAAAGAGTAGGCATCAAAAATATTCAAAGCAAAAATCTTAATGAATTTGTACAGATAATTAGAGAGAAAATAACCAATGAATAAATAGACTCTACAATTTAATCTTGTCAATAAAAATCCAATTTCTCAAAAATGTAGAAATTGGATTTTTTAATTCCTCTAAATTTTTATGTATCATAACTTTCAAGTTTTGACCCCTAATTTAAGATTCAGTAAAATAAGGGTGTTGACTAGTATCATAACTTATAGTCATAAGTGAAATGAAAAAGAGGTGCATTTTCGTGAAGTATGGTTATGCAAGAGTATCTACTTTGAATCAAGATTTAGAAAACCAAATAGCAACATTAGAGAAAGAAAATTGTGATTTTATTTATTCTGAAAAATATACTGGAACAAAAACAGATCGGCCAGAATTTCAAAAGTTATTGGCCAACTTAAAAGAGGGAGATACTTTAATTGTTACGAAATTGGATCGTTTTGCACGATCGACAGTAGACGGGATTCATACAATTAAGAATCTATTTGAAAAAGGAGTAAAGGTGCATATTTTAAATATGGGCTTAGTTGAAAATACTCCAACTGGAAGACTTATTTTTAACATTATGAGTGCATTTGCAGAATTTGAACGTGATATGATTGTCGAAAGAACGCAAGAGGGAAAAGCACTTGCTAAATTACGGGCGGACTTTAGGGAAGGGCGACCTAAAAAATATCAAAAAAAACAAATCGAACACGCCTTATCTCTTCTCAATCATCATTCTTATAAAGAAGTAGAAGAAAAGACTGGTATTTCGAAAAGTACACTTACAAGAGCTAAGCGACAATTGAAAAAAGAGCAAGATACTTAAATTAAATTATATTTTTAACAGGAAAACATTACGGACTAGAGCAGCTATCCTGTCAGTATGCTGATAAGATGTCATCTAGTTAATAAAGGAGATATGTTATGGTTAGTATGCAAGAAACAGCTTATCCCCGATTAAAGAGTTGTCCAAGTTTTACAGAATTAGAAAAACTTTTTTCACCCAGCTCAAGTGAAATTTCATGGGCAAAACAGAAAGCACGTAACTCGTTTTCGCAATTAGGTCTATTAACAATGCTAAAAACATTCCAATGTCTAAATTATTTTCTTCCAATCAGAGATACTCCACCAGTTATTATTGAACATATTGCGAGAAAAGCAAAGCTTAATCTACCAGAGCGAGAAGAATGGAGTTCTTATCATCGTTCTGGTACAGGAATCCGTCAAATCGCTATGATTCGTGAATATCGTCGAGCTAAAATGTTTAATGACCAAGCTCGTCAAGTCATGTTTAATATTATGAAAACATCTGTATTGGAAAAGGACGAAAAAAGCGATATCATTAATATTGCAATTGATGAGCTAGTCAAACACAGCTATGAGCTTCCTGCTTTTAGTACACTTACAAAAGCTGTAGACCATGTACATGCTGAAGCATATCGTACTTTATATCAATCCATTTCAGATGCATTAACAATTGAAGAAAAACAAAAGATAGATCAATTGTTTCAGAGTAGGGAAGGTTCTACTTATTCTGATTGGAATGTAGTGAAACAAGATCCTGGACGTCCCACTTTATATCAATTAAGACGCTGGATACATCGAAAAAACTGGCTCAACGAACGGTATGTAGGTTCTGATTTTTTTCAACGTCTCCACATTCCGCCTGCAAAAATTGAAAGATTAGCAGCTGAGGCTAAAACATTAGATGCATCTCGAATGAAAGAATTGGAGGCGCATAAAAGATATACATTAGCTGTCTCACTATTATCTGTCCAATTTGCAAGTACTATTGATGATATTGGAGAAATGTATATAAAGAGGATTGCTAGTTCGCATAAAAAGTCTGAAGGTTCCCTTCAAGAATTGAAAAAAAAGAAAGAAAAACAAACTGATAACTTAATTGCGATTCTACATAATACGGTACTTGCATTTCAGTCCGAAGGATCGATAGAGGAAAAGGTGCAAGAATTAGAAAATATAATTGGCGGAACCTCTGGTCAACGTGTATTAGATGATTGTGAAAATCATTTAGCTTATGCTGGAAACAATTACTTTTCATTTATATGGAAGCATTTAAAAAGCAGTAGAGCAGAGTTAATGAAAATATTAGAAACGTTAGAATTTAAATCAACAAACCAAAATAAAGGGTTAGAACAATCCATTTTATTTTTAGTGAAAAATAAAATGAAGAAATCTGAATGGATTCCTATTATGGACTTAACTAATCAAAAAAATAATGAAGCTGATTCACATACAACGTCTGTGGTTGACCTTTCCTGGATACCTGAAAAATGGTGGCGATGGATTCGTCCACATCAGAGAAGGAACGCTCCTCCTGAAAAGATTCATCGGCGCCATTTTGAAGCCTGTGTTTTTTCTCAGATTTGGTTGGAATTAAAGTCTGGAGACTTATATATAGAAGGAAGCGATAAATATGCAGATTATCGAAAACAATTAATTTCTTGGGATGAATATCAAGAAAATGTCGCTACTTTTTGCAATCAAGCAGGACTTCCTACGACTGCTCAAGAGTTTAAAATGCAAGTTTACAACAAACTAGAAAAAAGGGCTAGAAGTGTAGACGTTTCTTTCCCAAAAAACAAAGCTGTCACACTACGTAATGGTGAGCCAGTTATCACAAAACCTAAAAAGAAAAGAGTATCTCCTTTGTTAAAAGCCGTACGAAAACGTATTGATGAAAAATTGGTTCCCATTAATGTATTAGATTTATTAGGAGACACAGAATATTGGTTAAACTGGACTCGTTTTTTCGGCCCGATTTCTGGTCATGATGCAAAGTTAGAAAAGCCACCTGAACGCTATTTGACAACTGCTTTTTGTTATGGATGTAATTTAGGTCCCACCCAAACAGCACGCTCTCTAGGAAGTGTAGATCGAAAACATATATCTTGGATAAATGAAAGACATATTACAGAAGAAAACATTCAAAAAGCCATTGAGTGGATTATTAATGCCTATAATCGATTTAAATTACCTAAATATTGGGGAAATGGAACTAGTGCTTCGGCTGATGGCACAATGTGGGATTTATATGAAAAAAATTTATTATCAGAAAATCATATTCGATATGGAGGATATGGTGGAATTGGTTATTACCATGTCTCCGACACTTATATCGCTTTATTTAGCCACTTCATTCCTTGTGGTGTCTGGGAAGGTGTTTATATTTTGGATCTTCTCATGAAAAATAAATCTGATATTCAACCTGATACTCTCCATGCTGATACCCAAGGACAAAATGCACCTGTTTTTGGGTTAGCTTATTTACTGGGGATTCAACTTATGCCACGTATTCGTAATTGGAAAGATTTAAAGTTCTTGCGACCAAGTAAAGAGTCTACCTATCAACATATTGATGGATTGTTCTCACACTCAATTGATTGGAATTTGATTGGAAATCATTATAAAGATATGTTACGTGTAGTAATGTCGATTAAAATGGGACGAATTCATCCTTCCACGATTTTAAATAAGTTAAATACATATAGTAAAAAGAACAAGTTATATCAAGCTTTTCGAGAGTTAGGTAGTGCCATTCGCACTTTATTTTTGTTAAAGTATCTATCAGATGAAAAATTGAGAAGTACAATTCAAGCAGCCACAAATAAAAGTGAATCTTTTAATGGGTTTTCAAAATGGCTATTCTTTGGTGGTGAAGGAATCATTGCAGAAAATAATCGAGAGCGTCAAAGAAAAATCATTAAATACAATCATCTAATCGCTAATTGCTTAATTTTTTACAATGTATTTCACCTTACACGGATTCTTCATGAATATATACAAGAGGGAAATAAAATTGATGCGGAAGTATTGTCTGATCTGAGTCCGTATTTAACATTTCATGTAAACCGCTTTGGGAAATACCGACTAGATTCTAATCGGCGCCCTCCAAATATTGAATTTGATATACCTGTATCACCGATTCCAATTGAAGGAACTGGTTAATCTAAGCAAGAGCGGGGACAATTTATATAACTTCCCCTCTTGCTTTACGTTTGCGAGTGGCTCCAAAAAGAAGGAATCGTTGCCGTACCCCTAGGTTGGGAACATATTAATCTACTAGGAGAATATCATTTTAATTCGGAGAAAGTGGTCTCGTTAGATTCTTTAAGACCATTAAAACTTTCTTAACGTTGTAAAAATGGGGGAATCGTCAGGAAAATAGGCTTAGCGTTGTAAATCCGCATTTTCCTGACGGGACCCCTATAAGTTCTTTTTTAATAGTAATAATGCAATAAGGAGAAAATTAACTTTCTTCTTATTGCATTATTGCTGGCTAAGTAGTTTAGAGTTTCTTGTCCTAAGTACAAAAAGTTTAGACTTTCATGTCCCGTTATTAAGACAAGAAAGTACCTACAAAGTTTATGATAAGGACTATTTTCCAACGATTGTTCATGAGATTTTAGTTTAGAGATTCATGTCTTTGTACATTACAGAAGCAAATCCATGTGATCTTATGGGTACGTGTAGGTTTAAATGTAGGTTACTTTTCTACTCTGTAACAAGTTTAAATATATAGTATATAAAAAATAAACAAGATAGATATGCTAGTCTATAGCTACTAGTGATTGGGTGTGTAGTAGGTATATATAAAGAACCCGACATTTGTGCCAGGCTCTTTTGGGTTATATTTGAGATTAGAGTTTGTTAAATTTAGTCTTTATTTCTTCTTTTTCTTTTCGCTCATCTTTTGGTGTACGCGTGAAGCATACGGAAATATTCCTTGTACCAATAAGCTTATGAGCATCGGGTAAAAGTTTTTCCGTTTTCGCTTTATTTTCTAAACTCCGTTTTTTTCCATTTAAATCATTATTAAGGAAACTGCGAAAATATATTTTGTCTTGTTCATTATCTTTACTGGTAGGATATGAATATGAACAAGCCAATCTATCCTTAAGCAGAATATTAGCTTTTGTTGGAATAGCGTTATGTAGAGCCTTGAAAAAATATAGTGGTTTAAAAGGACCGTTTTTATTATAATCAATTTCCAGGAACTCACAAAGTTTTTTGTATAAAATCTTATTCAGATCTGCTAATGGTAAGTGAAACGATTTGTAATTTTCTTCATTTTTGTATATTAACGGTAATTCCAAAAATTCGTTAGTGCCTCTTTTAAATAAGCCCAATGTGTATACTTTATTTGCTGTATCATCATAACTTTTTTTATCATCTATATCCCTTCCAGCGGCGTATTAGTGTTGATGGGGCATTTTCTTTTACAGGTTCATTATGACATATTTTAGTTATTGATATCATTAGAATAAAGAGATTATTTTTTAATGAATTAACAAATAAAAACCCTCCATTATCAGGAGGGTTTTGCTTTCTAAATAATTTACTTTTAAATTGTAGTCCTAATATTTTATTGTAACGGTCCTAATAACCCCATAATTTCTTTGGCTTTTTGGTTTTCAATGCTATAGTAAATTTCTAATCCTTGACGATTACCTCTTATAACCTTCCCTTTCATTTTAGATAAATGTTGGGAAACTGTTGATTGTGGAATGTTTAAAATTTCGGTCATTTGGGTTACATTTAGTGTTTTATGTTTAGAAAGCTCACTGATCAGTTTTAAGCGCATTGGGTGTGCCATAACCTTTAAAAGCTCTACATCCTCTTCTAAAATCGTATTTTCTACGTGTTGATTCGCAAAACTTGTCATAGTATCTTCTCCCCTTATTTGTTCTCTTCTCTTCTAATGTCATATAACTTCTGTAATACCTAATATCATTATATTTGAATGTTCTTTGTGAATTATAATAACTAAATTATACAATATCAATTTGTGTTAGTAGTGTAGTTAATGTGTGGTTTGTATGAAGTTTTAATTTGTAATGGTCTGAATGTAGCCTATTTATTAGACGGGACAAAATAATAAAGTATTATTAGGTAATAATATTTAAGTCATTAAGTATACAGGTAAGATTAGATTAGACTTGAATTAATACTTTACATAAACCATAACTAATTAAGTTGCCAAGCTCCTTTGCTTATTGCAAACTTTATGTTGTTTTCCGTTTATTACTAATTTTAGAATTACGTAGATATTATAAATTTCCGAATCTATATTTAACTATTTTAATGTTTATATATTAAAAAGTTTAAGGATATGTGTTATTATTTATATTGCAGGAATCATAGCTACCCTGCTTTTTTTAGTTACTAAGGAGGAGTGCAATGATGAGAGTTTTAATCGAGTTTTTGTTATTTATGTGTTGCCTTGCTTCTATTTTTCAGCTTGCATTGGTAATTAGACGTTATATGGCCATAAAAAAAGATTGGTTATTATGTAAAACAAAAGTCTTTAGTCAATCATGTGTGACTGGTTGTTATATTCTAGCTTTTTTTGTATTGAGATTCTATTAAGAACCTTTTATATAAGAATGGATACTAATGAATTTTAATTACCTTAGAACAAAAAAAGAACTTAGAAACCATAATACATAAAGGTTATAAGTTCTTTTTTGCTATTGAAACATTAAGTTACTGGCAGGTTTATTATCCATTTTACGAGAGTTTACAATTTCCGTATTACTCCCTCATTAATTCCAGTCATATAATCTCCATACATATTCCTTGCGAAAAGCTCGTTTTGTACTCCTAATTCCCATTTTTCGTTTGTAGCAGCTGCAAGATAAATAAACATATCTTTAACATGTAATTCAGTCTTCTTTTTATCATAATTGTCATAATTACTAAAGGAACTTATATACCTACAATACATCTCAAACAAGTGAGTTTCATCAAAATAAGTATCTCCTATGACACTGTAAACATGATCATTTCCAAAAAGGAACTCTGTCATTTTCGATATTAGGTCAAATTGATGCTCCTTTAGTACAAACCATTCTGCACCAAGGTGCTTAGTTTTTTCTGGTTCTGATTTATCATAACGAACTGCAGATGCAAGTTTAGAAATGTAGCTTCCTGTTATCACCACTAGCATATCTGCTAATTGTAATCCAACAAATTCTTTAGAATCCTTCTCTTCCATTATATTGCCAAACCCAATATTCTCAAATGGCTTAGAAGGTATTCCCTGATCAAGAATTAGTGTAGATTGCTCAGGTTCCCATATACCGTGTAACTTATTCTCACTTAACCATAAATCAACATCAGAGCTTACCTTTTCCCAGTCAAATGATACTTTTTCAAATACCACATCATTAGCTAATTTCTTCCCATTCCCAATGTCCTTTATCATTTTTTTGTAATATGCTATTTGGTTCCTCATTCTAGCAATATTCTTATGTTTTGCCACAAATTCTTTCAAATCTTTTTGAATAGAGTATAGTATTTCATTGATTGTTTTTTCTGGATCAAAAAGATTTCTAATAACCTCTTCAGATGCTTCTAATTCACAATATTTTGTGAGACTGTATTTAAACAAAATAGCAGAGTCGATAAATCTTTTTGCTTCCAGTTGGAGAATCCACTGTGTAAGTCTAGCATCAATAACCATCGACATTTTATTTACTGAAAATAGTAAGTTAGAGACATTTGCATCTAGTAGCATGTTAAATAAATTTAAATAAAAACTACTATTTACTTCTTTCATACTTGCAACGCCGAAATTGAAATTGCCTTTTAGAATATCAATTCCTTTTAGCTCTTTCTCAACTTTATTTTTTTGTCCGCTTCTATAGTTTTCAACCAGTTCCAGGTATTTTTTGTTAACATTTTCTAGGGAATCTTCTGGAATATAAAGTACATCGGCTACATAAGAACGCATTAAATCATCACCTAGATTTATTCTTCTATCGTCACGGTATGTATTTGGAATTCTGATTGTTTCTTGTGGTCCTTTTTCATCAATAAACACTTGTCCCATTGTTAATCATCCTCTCTTCTACTTAAGTCATTTAATTTTTACTACATTGTAAATGGATAAATAGTACACTCTAAAATTGCATTTAACGTTTTTTCTTAATGTTAGTATCTACAAATATATTATATATACGATATATGTGTTTTGTATGGAGTTACTGTAAATTTTTTGGGAAGTTTTCACAAAAGTAATCTATATAAAGAAAGCCTTAACTCTAATTTTTATGAATATGCTTATAGTTCAAAAAAGATAAAAGCCCTCCTGTGAATGGGAGAGCTTTTATCTTTCATATAAGTGAATCCGATTTTATGATTTTAAAAATGAATGTCGTCTGTTATACCCCTATAACGCTGACTTCATTATTATACTAATGTATATAACGGAAATCAATATTATAGTAATAGGTAGATTCCCCTGCTGCTCATCTTTTTAATAATAACATCATAAAAATTATATTTAAACATATATAGTTTTACGGTTTTAATTATTATATACTTATACAAGTGATTTAGCTCTTTATAAGAGTTGAAATTACGTTATATATAAGGAGTGGTTTGAATGAAAAACAAATTTGTGCGTATGATCATGTTAACGCTGGTAATGATAGTATCAATTTCAGCACTTGCAGCATGTGGAAATAATCGTAACCCTGAAGAAGTTGCTACAGCGTATTTCGAAGATGCAAAAGAAGGAAATGTTAAAGATTTTGGCGAGTTATTCACTCCTGAAGCGAAGAAAATCGTTGCTTTTGTGGGCGGAAATGCAGACCTAATGAAATCAGTTAGCAAGGATCTTAAAAGCTATAAAATTCGAAAAGTCGAAGAGAAAAATGAAATTGCTACAGTAACTGTTGATGCTGTATATAAAGATAATCCTAAAAAGGTAATCGTAATTGAACTAGAGAAAACGGATGATGGTTGGAAAATTAGTAAATCATAAAAAAACGGTCTAGAATTCTAGGCCGTTTTTTTTACTTCCTCAATCTTCTTCAAAATCACGTAGACTAGCAAGTAATTCTGTGAATGTTGAGCAAACAGGATATATTGCTTCTTCTATGTTATCCTCCTCATGCTCCCAAAATACTACTGTTGGTGATTCAGGACTGTTACGGTAATCAAAACATAGATGATTCCCAAATGAATCCTTGCCAAAAGGATATACTTTATTTGCTAATCTATCTTTTATATCATTATAAACTTGAATGATTGAATTTCTACTTTCTAAATCAAAAGTTAAAAGCTTACTAAATACATTCTCATCCTGTCCAGGTACATCAAATATTTTTGGTCTTGGATAACCACTATCATATTTTTTTACACATTCCACAAAATCCATAGGGAATTTTATGTTAAAATATTGTTCTACTTTCTGGATGTTTTCATCTGTAATTTCTTTTTTATTTACTCCAATCCAAGTAACGTTGCTCATATATAATCCTCCTTACTTATCGCTGTCTTTTCCCCAAATTTTATATCCACCAGTGTGGCCTGTTTTCCTATGTGTTTCATAATCAACAAGTTGCATTCGTCCTGCTTCTTGATGATGATGCCATGTATAATTTTCTGGTACCTCACCTAGTTTAAATAACTCTATTTCTTCTTCTGTGAATTTTGCAGCTAATTTAGGGTCTTTCATTATTTGTTCGTATAATGCTTTACTACATATTCTATCATGTGTTGGTCTAGACTTTTTAAAATCAGCTTCTTTTAATTTAACTTCAGAAACGGGTTTAAAGATAGGAAAACCATCTAAATCATACGGAATGCCTGTAACTGGATGTTTATCCCCCGCTAGCTCACCCAATCTTAATCTTATTGTTTTCGGACCATTTGGACCCTCATAAGTATATGGAGCTGCTTTCTGTAAGTACTGTTTAATACTACCGACTCCCGCATATGAAAGGTGGTTTCCAACCTTGAATTCATAGTTGTTTAATATATGTAGTGCATTTCTATATGCCGGAGAATTAATTACAAGTGATTTTCCTTTAGTAAAACCTGTAATAGCAGCTACCTTTCCAACTTGTCCTGCTTTACTAAGACCTTTATCACCCAGAAGCCCGAGTCCTAACGTTGCTATACCATAAGCTACATAATGCTCTCTACTTTCCAGATCCCCATTCCAAAATTTATTCATAAATGTATCTGATACAGTATTCCATGCAGCAGGAATAGTCTCCCTATAGTTTACAATCGCATCTCGCATATTAAGCCAGGTTTCTTTATCACCTAAGGATATCAGTCCTTCCCACGCATCCACTGCACCATCTACAAACCCATTAGAAATACCAGTCCACGCAGCATTTAAATCTTTTTTATTGAAAAAAGACTCTTCTGATTTTGGAGGGAGTTTTCCGCACATGGCTCCTTCTTGAATATCAGAGTCAACTAAATTTCCGCCATACAATTCATCCGCTTCTCGGAATTTAACAGCTGCACGTTCTAATTCTACTGCGATTTTATCTAATTCTTGCAAGATGTTAAACATCATTGGCTTTGCTTCATTAAACATCTGATAGAAACGATCACTGCTTGCTCCGCTCCACTGAGAAGCTATATATTCAGTTTGAGAGTATAAATCTTTATGTATATATTCTAATGACGACCTCGTATTTCTTACGGTTTTAGCAGCTTGTTCTAATTGTTCCGGTGTTACCTTAATTTGTGTGCTCATTCCATCCCTTCTTTGCATATATATTATGAAAATTATAACATATCATTATTTCATTAATGGTTATCATTTGAAAATATCCGTTCCTAAAAAAGATAAAAGTTACAACGATAGTTGCAACTTTTATCTGAAATATTAATCTTCCTTGATTTCTTCCCAACACTCATCACATACTTTATCCGTAGGGGAATTCAATGTTTTTCCACATTTCATACATTTCCCTACATGATTAGGATGCTCGCAATATAGGCAAGTACCTATTTCAAATCCGTTATCTTCTGATAAGTTGATGCTATATTTATTACATTGTTCACAAGGAAAGGATGCTATGTCATCTTCTTCTATTTCAGGCATATAATTCTTCATAAAATAGGAAATTTCAGTTTCAATTATTTCGAGGTCGTCAATATCAAGCTCTGCCTCATTGTCTGGCATATATGTTCCTTGATCATCATCAAAGTATGAACTCCCGTTTGTAAACGTGATTTTAAAGGTAGTTTGCGGAGTGTTGTTATAAAATAATATAAAGTTCACTGTACTTTCACCACATTCAGAACTATCAAGTGCTACTTCTGTTGCCATGTGTAATGTACAATCAAAGTAATTATGGGTGATTTCGAACGCTTTTTCATTATTTAATAAATTTTGTTCTTCAAATTCTAACTCGATGTCACTACGATAATATAACATTTCTTGTAAATTACCAAACGCTTCAGAGACTATCGCTTTAAACTTTTCTAGGATTTCATCTTCATCTAGAATTTCTACTGCTGCTTCTTCACGTATTCTTCTACGATAATGAAGTTCTGCTTCATTATCGCCCATCATTTGCATAACTTCTTGTTCTTCTAGTTTTTCAAGATATTTTTCCATTTCCGAATCTAAATGATTATTGAATTTTTTTTCGGCTTCTGTAATTATTCCTAATAACTCTTCCATGATTTTTTTGTATTTTTTAAACAGCTTTATATCTATTAATTTGTTATGGGCTACGTGATTTCTATCCTCACAAAAGCCTTTCCACTTGCCTATAAATCTATCTAAATCACAAGAAAACCATGGCTCAAAGAATTCTTTACCAAAGTCCTTATCTACTTCCAATGTATCCTCTAAAATACCTGTTAATTTTTTTTTATGCATATCTAATTTTTGTCCATTTAATAAATCAGTCATAATATATTGGAATTTTCGAATGTCCGGATTGTCTGTATTTGGAGAAGCGAATAAGTTAACTTCTTTTACTTTATGTGTTTTAAAGGTCAAAATACTTATTAAATCTCCGGTATCTATAGACATTAAACTTGTATGTATATTTTTAAAACTATGTGAACGCCCTTTAAATTGTTCATCTCTTTCTTTATATCCTTGAACGAGCTTGGTAGGCATATATGTTTCCCACCAATTTCCACCTAAATTATAGAATAGAATTGTATTAATTAATCTTCTTAATGCGTTCTCTACTTTATGAACCTCGCCGTATAATATATCTGAAAACCTTTCAGCTTGTATATCTTGTAGCCACAGACATTCTTCCCATTCAACTAGCATTAAATCTTTTAACTTGGTTTTTAAATTATGTAGATTCGGATCTAGATGCGTCCAATAATCTCCAGATATTTCTACTTTTAATTGTGAAATTGTATTTGACCTGATATAGGTAAATGAGATAATAAATTCATTTATATTATCTATCACAATTGCGCATTTTCTAGTTTTAGTATTGGCCGAAAAAAAATTAAAATCATTTGTCCTCAAATCTTTTTTGATGTTCTCCAGAAGTTTTTTCGTATAACTTTCGAAATCAAAATCTGATTCTGAATTCTTTAGATTAATCATTACGAACTGTACTAATTCGCTCATCATGTAGCCCCCCATTAAATTTAAAAATAACATGCACTTAATGAAAGAATATAGAAACCTCTCATTCCTCTATTAGTTCTATTTTCTTCATTTATTGACCAAAAAATAAAAATATGGTATGTTTACTGTAGATTAGATATATATTGAATGCATATCCAATATATATTAAGTATAGTACTTAACTGAATTGCATAAACTAAAAAAGACGAGATGCGTCAACATCCCGTCCCATAACTGCTACTGTCAAGGTGGCTGTTATTATGCATTATCTTTTTCTTTTAGACCCACGCTTGTACTTTGGTCGGTGAAGCGCGGGTTTTTTGTTGTCTTTTTTTTCGAATTGCTTTTTCAGTGCGTATGCTGAAACCTCACGCACAACTGCTCTTGCAATTTCTTTTAAAAGTTCAAACAAAAATTCCATGTTATATCACCCCCTTTCCTTCCAAATGGAAAGAAGGGATAATAACAAGCCCACCTTCACACGATATACAGTTATACTCCTATTTTATCATATTCCTATTCATTTAAATAGAGAATCCACAATGATACATTCATTTTTGAATAATCTAGTTTACTATAATTAAAATATGTTTACTCGAAGGTTTTCACACTTAACCATAAATTTTATTAGAAATAGTAATTTTTTTGAATTTTATAATATTTATTTATCAAGTTTTAAAGATTTTAAACACCTGTGGTATATGTTACCATTTTATTAACCTATTAGTTACATTATTCTAATAAGTTAATAAAATAATAAGGGGGATTATTTATGTCAAAGTCAAAAATTAAAAAGATAGTTGGGGCGCTAAGTTTAACATCTTCATTACTTATTTCTGCAATGCCGGCAAGTGCTGGTTCAGGATTAATATGGGTTAGAGACAAATACCCTAATGCATATGAATTTGATTATAATGGCGCCAAGGGGACAGTTAAAATTTTTTACAGAGATAAAAAAGGAAATACTAAAACAAAGATAGAAAAATGCCATATGGATAACAACACATGTTATGTACCAGATAAATGATAAAAAAAGCACTCAATTCGAGTGCTTTTTTTACCTTGAATAAAATCGTCTTAAATTTCTCATCACCAATTCCAAAATTCTCTATATATAGTATATATGTTACTTTTTTTGTATTTTAAGAGAATTTTTTTGGAGCACACTCAAAAAAGGGGCTCTCAAATTCGTTTATAAAGAGCGTTGGTTATATCAGCAATACAATAAGATTCGATAGTTGTAAAGTTTCTTAAAAACAAAAATAGACCCCTTATAACGTTTTTCGTTTTTTAGGGATCTATTCTTTCTGGGATTCTATTCTTCTATTTCTTCTTTTACTTCTGCAGATAAAATGTCTTCAGCAAACTTCTTGTAGCCATTATACCCCTTCTTTGCAGCCTTTTTCTTTATTGCTTCTACTACTTTTTCATCAAGATAGAGACTTAAATGCTGCTTTTTTTCTTTCGATTCCTCTTTTGAACGGTTTTCAATTTTTTCTTTGAAAACTTCCAAATCCTTTTTTAAGTACAATCGTTCAGTAGATTTCCCTTTAGCAATCTCTTTAAAGGGCAATATCCCGTCTTTAGCGGCATTATGAACGTAAGTCTTAGACTTATTTAGAAATTCAGCTGCTTCTTTTAATGTTAAAGAGTCTTTGTATAATTCCTCTAACTTTTTTACATCTTCTTGTTCAAAGCGATATCCGCCATCTGCTTTCCAGGTAGCCAGATTGATAGGTTCGATCTGTTTATACTTAATTAAATAGCCTAATTGATTTTTTGTTAAACCTACCCTATCGCATACCTCTTCTAAAGATAAATAGTCCATTTCTCACCTCGTCCGAAACTTTCATTCTAGCTGTTGTTTAAATTTTCTTAGTTGATACTTTGTTAAACCTGTTTCTTTTACTACATCTGTAATTGAGTACTCCTTATACTGCAGATACTTAAATGGATTCTCCATATAACGTTCTCGTACCTTATTAAATGTACTCTTTTTCGATAAAGAATTCAATTGCTCTCCTTTCTCTCGGATGGAATCGAAAATGGACAACCTTTACAATGTTTGTAGTTTCTCTGTTTTGCCTGTTCTTGCTCATCTGTACAATTCACTGATAGGTTGTTCAGAGGGCAAATTGAACAATGGGTATCTTCTAAATTATGGATTTCTTGTAAAATTTTCAGACGAAGACTAGTCAAAAAAATCTCCTCCTACCGCATTTGGATTGAAGTGTACAAAAAAATCAATTAAATATTTCCATTATACATTATCTAAACAGAAACGTTAAATAATAAGGTAAAAAATATATTTAAACATTTCATTCTATACCACAATAAATTATGTATTTATTGTGGTATAATTAGAATCATAAAATTTTATAAAAATATATGTGTATCTTTTCATTCTATTAAAAGGTGTGTGTAAATTTGAATATTATAAATTACGAACATAATAATCAACTTGTAAAATCTAAATCGGATTTTTTTGATAGCAGCCATTTCGAAAAAATTATGGGTTTGGGTATCCGTAATATTGACTACTCCCAATTAAGTGAAGAATCATTAGTTTATTTATTTTTACATGATGAGCCTTCTTTAACGAAAAAAAGAAGTGAGCGAACAAAACAACAGTATCTGCACGATCTTTCTCATTTTCTTCGTTACATAAAAGAAACCATTGGAACCATCCAGGAGCTATCCCATAATGATATGGAAATCTACTTCTATGAATTAAGTAAGAAATATGCTGCCACTACATTACGTCGAAAGAAAACAGTGGTTCAGCAATTTTTAAAATACGTGTATGATAATAATGGACTCTCAGACAACTTTAGTAGTCGCCTTAAAAAAGTATCCATAAAAAAAGAAGAGCTAGTCAATCGTGACCTTTATCCAGAAGAAGTTACCCAGATATTAGATGAACTAAAAAAATCCAACTATTTTGTTTACACTATATTTTTCTTATTAACTACAACAGGACTACGAATTGAAGAAATCGCAACTGCTAAATGGGCAGATTTGGTCTTTCATTCATCTTTAAATGCCTATCTACTTCGTGTAGTTGGTAAAGGGAATAAAAGTAGGGAAGTTCGTATCTTTGAAGACACGTTGGATGATTTATACCATGTTCGAAGTTTACGTAAACAAACAATAGAACTAGATGCATCGAATACCTCCGCTTTCCTTCCTAAAGCTGATGGAACTAATTATCGAGCGGACTATCTATCTTCTCTTGTGGCAAAAAAAATTGAAGAAACAAATTTAGATTTTCTGCGTTATCGACAGGATAGAATTACTCCTCACACTTGTAGGCATTTCATGGCTAATTACTTAATGGAAAAGGGTATAGAACTAAAAAAAATAAGGGACTATTTAGGGCATGAGTCTATTATGACGACAGAACGTTATTTAAGAGAACGTACAAGACGTCAAAACTTGGCCACAATAGATATCGGAAAGTCATTATTTTAGTAAGTATATATAATAGGAAGAAACTCGATTTGATGTGTCGATTTTAGGAGTTAAAATTCCTTTTCAGTTCTCATTTTCTATTTGTGAATTTTTCACATACATTTCACGAATTTCGAAATCGATATTTAGGAAATATCCCTAAAAACAACAAATGCGATTGCCTCTACTGAGACAATCGCATTCGAATTATTTAAAGCTTAACCCATCCCACTTCCAGGGTCAGCCATTCTAGCTAATAATTGTTCTGAATCTTTTTTTACTAATTTGTTTGGTTGCTCTTTACTACCAGCAGCGGTGTAAACAATTCCTGCCGCTAAAACGATACTTGTTAATAAAAATAATATTTTCTTCATATAGCACCACCTTCGTACATTATACCATTCCCATTAAATTCTACCACTATTTTTTTAGGGAATCTACAATAGAACCTATTACCAGCACACTCTAGTAGCACAATTGACTTTTCAATTAATGAAATATCATTCTTTGCTATTCCTAAATAACAATATTGCATTGGTGTTAGCGTACCATTTTTCTTTTCTAATTCACTTAAAATATCAACTGCATTTTTGTGGTTTCCCTTAATAATCTCTAAAAAAGATTTTTCTGCAGAATGATATATATCAATATTCTCCAATTCTTGCTTATTAACTAACTTAATAAAAGCATATGTGTTAAGAATCGATTGCTTTCTTTGTTTTTCCCTTTCAAAGTTACATGGTCCTAACTGTTTTAGTGCCTTCTTCATATACCAAGATGCACTATCATAACAATCAAAGGTATATGACTCTGCTATATAAGCAAGAGCTGATGCTCTTAAAAGGCGGAAACAATCTTTAGGATCATCTATCGCTAAAATCTCCTGACACAATTTCCTAGACATTTCAAGGTTATCTTGCACTAAATAGGCATACGCTAATCCTTCTTTAATCCTACCTAAATAAGATGACTGAATAAAACTATCGGTAATTGCTTTTATATCCGGAAGTAACATCTCAGCATACTCGAACAGAGAATTGTATTTTTCTAAATCATACATAGTGTAGTAAGTTAATATACCACATAAGACCTTCATCTCAATTGTCTTGATTATCTTACTCCTCTTATGATCTTCAAGCCTAGATAACAATTCCTGTTTTTTAATCGTCCCGTTACTTCTAAGTAAAACCATTTCATATACATAAGCCCATTCTCTATTCATTGCGAGTGAGGACTTTCTCTCTCTATCTACTAATAGGGGTACTGCCGACAAAACGCGGATATTATACGCTAAGACATTTTTTGGATATGAAAACCCTAAGTGGACGTAGGGAATGTATTGAGTTCAAAATCTCAGGTATAAATGAATATTCTCCTAGAAAGTTTATATGTTCCCATCCTAATGGTGATATGTGTGGGAGCAATTCCTCTTGATACTTTCCTGTATTTTTAAAATGTTCAATTGCTTGTGATAGATACACGGTATTCCAAATACTAATAGCATTAATAATTAAGTTTAAGGCGCTGGCACGCTGTAATTGATCTTGTAATGCTCTTTCTCTAAGTTCCCCATGTTTCCCAAAGAAAATAGCTCGTGCCAATGCATTCATAGCTTCTCCTTTATTTAATCCACGTTGAATTCGCCGACGCAATGTTTCGCTAGAAATATAATCTAATATAAACAAGGTTTTATCTATGCGACCCATCTCTCTTAAAGTTGTCGCAAGGCTATTTTGACGAGAATAAGAACCTAATTTCCCCATAATGAGAGAAGCAGAGACCGTTCCTTTACGAATGGAATGTGCCAACCTTAATACATCATCATAATTTTCCTGAATGATCTTGGTGTTAATTCTTCCACGAAGCAACTTCTCCATTTCTGGATATTGGTCTGGTTTTTCAAATGAATAAAGTTTTGAATCTGCAAGGTCTCGTAGTCTTGGGGCAAATCGAAATCCTAACAAATTAGTTAATCCGAATACTTGATCCGTATAACCAGCCGTATCTGTATAATGTTCTTCAATATGCAAGTCGGTTTCATGATGCAATAAACCATCTATAACATGAACAGCGTCTCTTGCGTTTGTATTAATCACTTTCGTATAGAAGCTAGAAAATTGGTCACTAACAAACCGATAAATGGTTGTTCCTTTCCCTGTGCCGTAATGTGGATTTGCATCAGCGTGTAAGGATGAAACTCCTACTTGAACACGCATTCCATCTGAAGAAGAAGTTGTACCATCGCCCCAGTACGACGACAAGTTTAACTGGTGTTGAAAATTCACCATAACGGCTTGTGCTTTATTCATAGCATCTTCATATAAACGCCATTGTGAGGCTGTGGACATTTGCCGGTAAGAAACCCCTTGTGTCGCTTCTGCCATCTTAGTAAGACCGATGTTTGTTCCCATAGCCATAATCGCTGCCATGATCGCAGGCTTTTCTTCTTCTTTCGGTGGATTCAGCGTAGAAGCATGGAGGAACTGCTTTTCGAATCCCGTCCAACTTGCTACTTCCATAAGCAAATCTGTCAACTTCACATGAGGTATCAGTTGATATAGAGATAAACTATATTCTCGTGCTGTTTCTGGAACGTTTTTCTCCAAACGATGGAGATGCAGCCGTCCGTCTTCAAAATTAACCCCATCTAATTCTGTGATATTCGCTTTAATCCATTCAAGCCGATTATGTAATGCATCTATTTTCAATTTTAAGTATTCATCAACAGAAGGTGGTGCGGTAAGTCCATTAAGGTGCTTGTTTTGCTCCCATGCTTCTTTTGTCACTAAATAATTATCAAAATCTTGATGCTGACGACTTCCTTTAATAGAAACGTTACCTGAGCGTACAAGATTTCTTAACTCGGTAAGAACAGACATCTCATAATATTGGCGATTTATATTACCATCATCATCATAAACGTGCTTTTGCCAGCGATTCGAGATAAAGTCCAAAGGAGCTCCTTCTGGAATTTTTCGTTTATTATTTTTGTTCATCTCTTTAATGGTCTCAATAGCTTGAAGCAATGGCTCTCCTGATTTTGTAGAAGTGAATTCTAGGGCTTCTAACAATGTTGGAGTATATTTACGTAAGTAGTTAAAGCGAAATTTTAGTAAGTCTAAGTAATCGTAATCCATTGGGCGTGATAATTGCTTCGCCTCTTCTATTGAGTTTACGAAGTCCTCCCAAGGCATAATAGCTTCTAAGGCTTCAAATGGGTCCTTCCCTTGTTCTTTTGCTTGAATCAATGCTGTTCCCAAATCTGCAAAGTGAATAACCTTTTCATTAACTGATTTACCATTTAACCTCTGAATCTCTTCTTGAGCTTTACGTCCTTTTGATAACAATAGGCTAATTTGCCGATCATGTATCTCAAAGGCATGATCAGTAAGGTTTTGGCTAAGTTGTAGGAGGTGTAAAACTAAAAGCGCAAATTTCTTATTCTCTTTAAATCTACGGAATGAACGGGGTTCATATTTGGAACCCAATCGTGCTAGCTGTAAGACCCTATTTGGATGAATTTCTTTAATATCCACATTAAGTTGCAAAGTTCGTATGACTTGAAGACGTTTTATAACCTTTAAGAAGGCATCTGGAGAAGATTGACCGGGAACTTCTCGCAACCAAGCAAGGGGTGTCTTTGAATTGGTGGAACTTACATCAAGTAAGTGATCTAACTTTTGTTTTTGAGATTCACTTAATGTAGAGATGATAGATTTAAAAATTCGTTCTTCTGCCCGTTGACGAGCTTCCCATACAATCCTTTCTATTGTTGTCAGTGCTGGCAAAATTACTTTTTGTCTTCGCAATTCTTCAATTGTTGAGCGAATCAAGTAGTCTGTATTTCCGTTCTCAAGAGCGAGTTTAAGAGTAAATTGTGCAATTATTCGATATGCCCCAAAGGATAAGTTTTGGTAGCCATAATGTTGCCGAAGTTCCTCTAGATGTTCATTTCGAGTTGCTACCCGTTTTGCATACTGGGTATATTCTTGAGGGGAGACATCAATTTGTTTTGCAATATAATCGAGTATTGGGCTGGGAATGTCTTTAATCTGAAATAAAGTCCAACCCGGATACCGAAGGACAGCGAGCTGTAAAGCAACCCCTAAGCGATTATGGTCTCTTCGGTGCTTATTAATAAATCCAAGATCTTCTGAGGTAAAAGTATAGTGCATTTCTATGTCATGCTCATTCATATCATCGGGAATAGACACAAACATATTTCGCTGATCGGAGGTTAACAGTTCTTTCCCTCTCATGTTATACCTCCTTGCCAGATTTTTCTTTCGTTCCTAAGTAACGATATAACGTTGTTGCTCCTATTCCTGTGGCTTCTTTAATTTGAGATAAGGAGTAGTCTTTACTTTCATACATCTTCATGGCAAGCATGATTTTTTTAGGTTCAACCTTCGGTCTACCTCCATTTCTTCCCCTAGCTCTAGCAGCTACCAGTCCATCTTTAGTTCGTTCACTAATGATGTCCCGTTCTAATTCGGCTATGCTGGCTAACATTCTGAAAAAGAATCGCCCCATAGCTGTTGTTGTGTCAATTTTATCTTGAATAGACACGAAATGAATTCCCTTAGCTTCAAACTGCTCCATGAGTTCAATTAAATGTTTGGTACTTCGACTGATACGATCTAATTTGTAGACAACTACTGTGTCGCCCTTACGCAGAACTTTAAGTAGCTCGTCCAATTGAGGACGGTTTTTCCTCTTACCTGATTCTTTTTCTTCAAAAATCTGTTCCACTTCATAATGGTTCAAAGCATCCAGTTGTAATGACAATGACTGATCTTGCGTACTTACCCGTGCATATCCAAATTTCAACACAAATCCCCCCTTACTTAATACATTTACTATACCAAAAAGGGTATTTAAATAGATATATTAGTAATTTGATTTTGGTTATATTTTTGGTTATGTGTTTTAAGTAGTTTTTGAATATTTTTAGATAATCTCTTTTCTACAACCAAAAACGGTCGTTTATGGGACTTGTTATATTGAATTAAACAATATTTATAAAGGCACCAAATAAAGCCTCTCGCTTAAGTAACTTAAATTAACTTAAAAATCTAGGTATTTTTACATAATAACGCTTAAAGTAACTTGAAAATAAACTTATATTAACTTAAAATGAGCGTAAGGAGGTTACTTATGAATCAAGAAGAACGATTGATACGAGTCCTTAATTATTTAGAAACACATAAAACCATGAATATAAAGCAAATGTGTGAAATGTTTCATATCTCACGAGATACTGCAAGAAGAGATATAGTAAAACTTTCAAAAAATAAAGCAATAGTTAGAACCTATGGCGGGGTGGCTTTAGCTACTTTTCATAAGAAAATTGATACTTACCAAGAGCGTTCACAAACTGAATTAGAAACGAAAAAATCGATTGGAATGAAAGCTGCAAATATGATCACAAACAATGACATGATTTATTTAGACGTTTCAACAACAGTCAACTTTGTAGCACAACATTTACAATCACAGAACGTAACTGTTGTGACGAATTCGATTGATAGTGCTTATATGTTAGCTCAATCTGAAGATACGACTATTCATCTTTTGGGAGGAACTTTAAATAAGGTTTCTCGGCATACTACAGGGATTTCTACCACTGAAAAACTCAAAGATTATCACTTTAATAAGGTGTTTATTGGAACAGCAGGTATTACAGAAGACGGGATATACTATGGTTTTGAAGAAGATATTTATTTCAAGCGTGAATTAATAAAACATGCTGATCAAGTTATTTTGGTGGCAGATCACACTAAATGCAATCAACGACAAAATTATAAGGCTTTAACGTTTGAATCTATTGATACATTCATTACAAATAAAGCTATGCCTAGTAATTTATATAACACTCTGAAAGAAAATGGTGTTGAAGTAGTAATTACAAGTGAGGATTAAAAAATTAGGAGGTTTTATTATGATTTCATCTCTTGTTTTTGACGTAGACGGCACAATTTTAGACACAGAAAAGGCAATACTAAAATCCTTACAAAAAGTTTTAAAAGAAGAGCTAAAGAAAGATTATGAGTTACAGGATTTAAGATTTGCATTAGGAATTCCAGGGAAAGAAACATTGAAAAAATTAAATGTACAAAATATAGATGTTGTTCATCCGAAATGGTCCGAATCTGTACTAGATTTTTCCCATGAAGTTTCTGTGTTTGAAGAATTAGAAGACGTTATTAAAGAGTTATCTCTTAGTAAATTAAAGCTTGGTATTGTTACATCAAAAACTAAGCAAGAATTAATAGATGAGTTCGAGCCATTTGGTTTAAGTGGTCATTTTGAACATACAGTTTGTGCGTGTGATACAGATAAACATAAACCACACCCTGAACCATTATTTGCTTGTTTACAACAATTAGATGTTCCTAATCATGAGGCAATATACATTGGAGACTCTATATACGATATGCAATGTGCAAAAAGTGCGGGTGTAAAATTCGCATTAGCTTTGTGGGGTTCAAAAACACAGGAAGGGTTTGAAAAAGCTGATTATGTATTAAATACACCAAAAGATATTTTAGACTTAATTTAACCAAGCTTGAATCTAATAAAGACATCAAATCACTCATTAAAAAGTCGATTCCTTAACGTATAGGAAATCGACTTTTTCTTTATGAGAATTTGCTTAGCGTACGAAATTCGCGTTTTGTTGGTGCTACCCCATCGCCATCAACTTAAGGGTACTAAGAGGTTATATGTGAGGATTATTCCTTTAAATTACTACGACTGTATTAAAGATAGGCATAACAAATAAACCTATTAACTAGGCATTTTAAAAAATATTATGCAGCCTTGAAACTTTTTGACAACATATAATCATACACAACACCTAAGATATCAAAGACGGTTTTCTTTTCGTACCGGTGCGATTTTCTTCCGTTTTTTTCTAAAAGGTAAAACAAACGCAGTAAAACTTTTAATAATTCATGGCTGCCTTTCTGTAGTCCCTCATAAAACATTAGATAATAATTCTTTATCATATAGATGGATTTATATTCACTTAACTCTTTCTTTTTCTTATCCAAGAGTAACTGACGCATTTTGAACATCGTCGATGAACAGAGTAAAATACTAATGAGTTGCCCATATAAATGGCATTCTAAGCGTTCTTTTTTGATTTCTTTGCACTTGTCAATTTGAAAGAAAGATTTCCATGTTTTGAACAAAATTTCAATTTGCCAGCGTAATGAATACAAGTCATGGATATGTTCCGTTGGAACATTTTCTGCAGGAAGATTCGTAATATACACATTGATCCCACTCAACCGCTTACTTCGTTCTTTGTAGGTAATACCTTTCTTCTTTTCTTTTTTGGCTTGTTCCTTCAACCTTTTCTCTGTTTGTTCCTTTGTTAATCGATGAATAATAACACGAGCTGGTAATTTTTGATACTGTCCAATGTATGCCTCTGAAATCTCCATTGTTTGACCAGGGGACAATTGATTCATGAGTTCTTCCATATCTAACTGAATATAGAGTGATCCTTTCTTCACGGTTCCATTTCGAAAATACCCTGGCTTATCATTCTTACGATAGATTCGAGAATTTAATTTCAAACGTGAGATATAGTAAGCTCCTTTATCATGGATTTTCTGTAAGTCATGTAAGTCGAAATAGCCTAAATCTCTTATGTACAAGTCTTTTGGTCGAATGGTTTGTAGACTTGTTGAACCAAAGGTTTTATCATTTTCTCTTCCTTTCCCTACATAAACGTGCAGGAACTTTCCACTCAATAGGTCATACTCCAATTGAATTTTAACTCCTGCGGTATGGCTACTTCCACCTGAACCTTGATAATGTGAAGAAAACTTATCTGGAAGCTGAAATGTTGTAGAATCTAGAATCCGAATGCTCTTAAAGATCGTAGTATATTGATGAATTATTTCTTTTGTTAAATGAATTCTTTGAGTTAGAAGGTTAGCTAGAACTTGTTCAAGAAATTGTACTGCGGAAGCATTAAATCGTTGGTTAAGTCCTTCAGGACTAATAAGAACACCTGTAGATACTTCAAGACAGCTACATAATTGTGTGAGTGATGTACTTGCGACCTGTTGACTAAGCCATACACATAAAGCAACTAACTCCTTTGCTTGATATTTACTCTTTCGCTGAACGAATCCTTTTTCTTTAGCTAAGTGTTCTAGAACATGAGGAGACATATGTCGTTGTAATTCTTCAGCAAGCGGTTGAAGTTCGTCAAGAATCGAAAGATCCATAAAAAACGCCATCCTTTCCTATAATTCTACAGAAAGGATAACGTCTTTTTTGTTTTATGGATAGTGCAAAACCTTAGCTTGATAGCGATGTGGTGCTACCCCAATAAATAGTTTAATCTTACTTATATAGTATAATAGCTCTAACTATATCATAAAAATATTCTTTCCATGTAGAGTATTTCTCCATTTCTAAACCTCTTCCTGGGGCGGTTTTAAAGCTAACATTGCGCCAAAATACTGTGAAGCAGTAGTAAACGTAATAAACGCACAAAGCTCGCTAATTTCTACGTCAGAAAGATACTCTTTTAAAACATTAAACGTAACGTCTGATATATCCCCTTGTTGCTTTAAAAACACCTCTGCAAAGCCAACTGCAATAGATATTTTATTATTGAATAAATGGGGTTCAGGTTTTCCTTTTGCTTTACAATACTCACAACCATTACTTTGTGCTAAAGTTCTCCTTACTTGTTCTTTTAACTGAGAGGATAAATTCCCATCTTTCTCCAAAACTTCCCCCAATTGAGTCCATCCGTTCAATACATCTTTGTTATGTCCTAAAAGTTTTTGAAAAGGGGTCTCTCCGAATTTAGATTCATTAATTCTTGTCATAGTTAATACCTCCTGGTAATATTTATAATATCAAATAAATTTATTCCATCACATTAAATTTAAAACTAGTTTCCCATTAATTTTTTAACAAATTAATGAAAATAGGAGGATTTTCCTTAAAAATGAAAATAGATGATATTGATAAAAAAATATTAGAAGAATTAAGCAAAAATAGTCGATTATCAATGAGTGAACTTGGAAGAAGAATCAATTTGTCTTCTCCATCTATAACAGAACGGGTAAGACAAATGGAGTCATTCGGAATAATAAAGAAGTACACCTTAGAAGTCGATTATGAAAAATTAGGACTTCCTATCCAATGTATAATAGAAGCAACAGTTAAAAACGGAGACTATAATTCCTTTAAGAAATATATTGAGGGTCTGCCAAATGTAGAGTTTTGTTATCGAATTGCTGGAAACGCTTGTTATATGCTTAAAATGCAATTCGACACTTTTGCTAAAGCAGAAGAATTCATTGAAGCTGTAAATCCATATGCCCATACTGTAACACATTTCATTTTTTCTCAGGTCCAGACGAAATTAAGAATCAATTCAGACTGACTTTTATAATGCTTGTTCAACTAACCTGTCCAACTAATGTCTAGTTAACTTAAGCTATCATTATCAGTAGTCAACGATGCATAAAATTTTCGTTTTGGGGGTAATTAAAAAATATTAGCTTGATGGGCATGGGGTACAGCCAGCATTTCGGAAAAAAACCACGCTAAGCAAATTCATATAAGAAAAGAGCCACATTTTACCCCGTTAAGAGTAAAATCGGCTCTTTAATATATGGGGTAGAAGAGCAACTGTGCCGTGAAGTGCAAAGTAGTTTTCAATAAATGTATCAAAAAAACGCAAAGCTTTTTACTTTTGCGTTTCTTCTGTAGGTTTAGAATAAAGTTTGATTAAAAATCGCTCTAAACTGTTAATTTTTCTGCATATAAAAAGCTAACAATCAGCCATTCCTACGTAAGCGTTGGATATTTCACATGTTTGTCCTGGTTGAAGAGAGTTCATTAATATCTCCATATGTATTTGTAAATTGCCGTTATCAGAAGTTAGGGGATCTATCTAAAACACGAAAGCCTTCAGAATCCTGAAGGCTTTCGTGTTTTATTAATGAAATCTAAACCATGCAAACCATTGACCTTTTTTGTTTTTAGTTGCAAAAATTTGTCTATGTGCTGCATCATATGCTGGTAAATATTGTGGAAATAGAACTTCCACAAACCAAGATTTATTAGCTATTTCTTTCCCGCAATAATGTTTTGCCATTCCGTAATAAATTTTTGGATGTGGTGATTTTGGGAGATGGGCTATGGTTTCTACTTTCCAACCTTTATAATTTTGACCTTTATATACCGTGGGAATAATTGTATCCATTGCTTGTAACAGGGGTACGGCAACGATTCCTTCTTTTTGGAGCCACTCATAAAAATAACACAAGAGGCAAAACTATATTTATTGTCTTATTGTCTTATCTTTTTGTTAATTCACTAATCCAACTGAAATACAGATATGGCTGAGATAAGTTCAAAAAAATAGAAAGACCCCATTCATTCAAAAAATCTTATCATGAATGAATGGGGTCTTTCTATTAAAATACTGTACATTCATTGGCTTTCAAATTAACTCTGTTGTATTAAACCCACAATTTAAACCTTTTTCACAAATTCAGATTTTAATTTCATCGCTCCAAAACCATCAATTTTACAATCAATATCATGGTCTCCATCTACTAAACGGATACTTTTTACTTTTGTACCTATTTTTACGACTGATGAAGTTCCTTTTACTTTAAGGTCTTTAATTACAGTTACAGAATCACCATCGTTTAAGATGTTTCCGTTTGCATCTTTAATTACCTTTGTATCTTCACTATTTTCAGTTTCTGATTCTAAAGTCCACTCATGGGCACATTCTGGGCAAACAAAAAGATTTCCATCTTCGTAAGTGTACTCTGAATTACATTTTGGGCAATTAGGTAAATTAGACATATTTTTATTTCCTCCACTTGTTATCATTCATTCTATATATAGCTTTTTAAAACTTTCCTTTTATAATTTCATAAGAATAGCAATTCTGAAGTTGAAATTTAAGAAGCTACCCTTATCTATGTTTCAAGAACCTATTTTTATCGCATATCTTTCAGTTTCTTAATGATCATGTTCGGTGTTGCCCATTCATCACGGTCAAAGTCAGAAATAGACACTTCAATATTTAAACGCTCTTGAAATTCTACTAATAAAGATACTGTAGCAAAAGAATCTAGAATCCCTTCTTCAAATAATTGCACGTCTGGGTTATCTTTTACGATATCATTTTCACATACTTCTTCTAAAACAGTTAATACTTGATCTTTAAATTCAGACATTATTTATGCTCCTCTATATCCATGATTTATCATTAATTTTTTCATAGTTTTCTATTTTTTAACACATCATTTAAAAGAATCTGTCCCATCATCATTACAAAGCTACCCCTAGTTTTTGTGTAATAGTTATTCAGGTTTAACAAATAATCGTTCCCTGGAACATATGTGATTACAAACCCTTTGTTCTTTTCTTTAGGGAATGGAATGTAAATATTTTTAACATCTGGCTGTATAGCTGGAATGTCTTTCGAAAACAAACCATTTAATTTCGTTAAAAACGTCTTTCCATTAGAGATAGGTTGTATTTTCTCAGCCCTGTTCACACCATCTTTGTTTTTACTTGAATCTATTCCCCATACAATTACACCACCAGAAACACAAGAAAAAAATGACACGCTTTCTTCATAATTCTCTTTATCATCTTTGGAAAGAACACTACTCGTACAATCTGTTTTACATTGAAATGTAAAACAGATATTCTCTTCTTGCTGTTTGATGATCATTTGTTGGATGTATGAAAAACCTTCTTGTTCACACCTTGTAAAAATCTTCTCCGCATTCTCCAAAGTAAACTTTCTCCTTCTCTATTTTTTAATAAAATAATGAAAAGAGTAGATCAAATCAAACAAACTTTGTATGTGAAGTGAATTTTTTATAAATCTAATGCATTTACTTTATTCTTTATTGTATTTGCTTCCTGAGAAAGCTCGATACATTCATGAAAAGCGAAATGCTTACACCCTATACATTTTTTTGTATTCAAATGTCCTAAAGCATAGTTAATAGCTTCCCCGGTATGATCAAAAAAGTTTTCTTCCCCAATCTCAGCGTACAATCCATTCTTATCTAGAGTTGTCTTTAACTCGGATTGAATTCCTGAAATGAGAAGTATGCCACCTTGCTTTTTAAAATGCTGAACAATATTCCTAAAGTAAGACTCTCCTGTTGTATCAATAAAAGGAACTTTTCCCATACGTAAAATTAAAACTCTGGGTTTATAATGAATGGTCGCTAAAATATTTTGTTCAAATGTTTGGGCAGCCCCAAAGAATAACGGACCTTCTATTGTGTAAATACTAATTTGTGGGCAATCATGAGATTTATTTACCACATGTGGTAACAATTTTTCATTCTTTTTTGTATGATCAGGAAGTACTTTCGATATGATAAGCATATTACTCATACGTTTTGTAAACAAAATAATAGCTAAAATAAGACCGATTTCCACAGCTGTTGTCAAACTAGTAAATACAGTAAGCAAAAATGTTACCAATAATACAAGGGAATCTCCTGTCTTCATTTTAAGTATATGAACAAAATGTTTTCGTTCACTCATATTCCACGCTACCACCATTAAAATGGGAGCCATACTAGCAAGTGGAATATGTGATGCATATGGAGCTAATAGTAGAAGTGTGAATAACACAAATCCCCCGTGAATAACTCCTGACATCGAAGATGTAGCTCCACTCTTAATATTGGTTGCTGTTCGAGCGATCGCTCCAGTTGCCGGAATCCCTCCAAATAATGGGGTAACAATATTGGCAATGCCCTGACCAATCAGCTCTTTGTTACTGTTGTGCTTACTATTTGTCATACCATCTGCCACGACAGCGGATAAAAGAGATTCAATACCACCCAACATTGCAATAACAAATGCAGGGCCAATCAATTGTTTGATACGCTCTAATGTGATCTCTGGTATATCAAACTGAGGAAGTGTATTTGGAATCGTGCCATATGCTGTGCCAATAGTAGGAACATAAGCTGAGAAAAATACAGTTGCAATGACAGTTGAAATTACAACCCCTACTAATGAACCAGGTACTTTGGGTAAAATTTTTGGTGTGATGAGTATAACGAAAAAGCAAATCAAAGCAGTTATAACACTATAAAAATTGGTGGTACTAATATGAGTAAAGATTTCCTGCAGGTTTGCTATAAATTCCTCATGCTTTTTTATACCTGTTAGCCCTAAAAAACTAGCAATTTGTCCCGTAAAGATAATGACAGCAATACCTGACGTAAAACCAATTGTTACAGGACGTGGAATAAACTTAATTAAAGATCCTAGTTTAAAAACTCCCATAAGACATAAAATAATTCCAGCTAATAAACCAGCAAGTAGTAAATCTTCATATCCATAGGTAATGACAATTCCTAAAAGAATTGGAACAAAGGCACCTGTAGGTCCTCCAATTTGATACTTTGAACCACCAAATAGCGAAATGAGTATTCCGGCAATACATGTTGTATAAATTCCATACTCTGGCTTAACACCAGAGGCTATTGCAAAAGACATAGCAAGCGGTATCGCAACAACTCCGACAATCATTCCTGACAGAAGATCCTTTTGAAAATGTCCCAATGAATATCCTTCAAACCTTCCCGTAAATAACCCTCTCATTACAAACCCTTCTTTTCTATTTATAATAAATCTGGATTACAAATGTATTTCTCGTTCCTTTATAGAGGAGATTTTCATTTTCACAAGAGAAAACATTATCCTAATATTTACTATACGTTTTTCTTAAATGACGATCTAATTTACCTACATCTCCACCTTGTTGTACGTAGGATTTCAACCTTTCCGCTAGAAGTTCTCCGGCTCGACTATCTAGCTTCTTCGTATCAATAAATGATGTAATCCTTACCTTATCTGGAGTCATATCTCTACGAAACATCTGTCCTGGGATTTCACTCCAAAAACGATTCCATTCATCTAATAATCCGATTTGATCGAATAAAAAACCTTGAATCCCACATAGCCAAGCTGTACAAGCTGTATTTCTTTTTTGACATCCAACGCCATCTTGTAAATGCTGGCATGAAAAACAACAAGAATTCCCACTTTTAATACAAACTTTACAAACATGATGAGCTCCTATTGAGTGGAAAATTTCAATCCCATGTTGGATGATATCTTCTTTCTTAACTTCAATGCTCAACCTAATCCTCCTTACCTATCGTTTCAAGTTCTGTTTCATCTAGTTCTTCTAACATTGAAATCGTATCGATTAAATGGTTGTTAAAAATTTTCCGTGCAACTACCAGTAAATCCACAATCATAGGGTCTCGTAGAGAATATAAAACTCGTTTTCCATCTTTCGTACCAACAACAATGTTTTTTGAACGTAGTACACTTAACTGTTGAGAAACAGCTGAACCTTCCTTGTTAAGGATGGTTTGAATTTCATTTACACTTCTTTCACCCTCTGACAATAGTTCTAGAATACCTATTCGCAAAGGATGTGATAAGGCTTTAAAAAAATCAGCTTTAAATTGTTGCATTTCATTTCCCATTAAAACACCTACTTATTTTTAATTAAAGACCCAAAAGTATCATATACATCTTCAAATGTTTGAATATGTATATGATACTTCTAGAACTTACAATTTTCAATAAAAACATTTGAACCCATATGGGTAAATTATTATTAGGTACATATTGTAATACTACGCCTCGTTTTTACACGTATTTCGGTTATACCCTAATATCAGTTACATTAGTATTGAATATTTTTATGAGAAATTAAAGCACACAATTCATAAAAAATGATATTTAATGAGATATTATGACATGTATCGAAATACATAAAGAAGGTGAATGACGTGAAAAGACTTCTAATTTTGTATGTCCTGTTTTCAATTTTAGCGGGCTGTTCTACAAAACAATCTCCAGTTGAAAAGCATGAGTCTAACGTTGGACATGAAGATATTGAATTAACAAAAAATCCTACATCCCAAAACGAACCACTTCAATCCCCAGCTCCTTCAGTACAAGAAAAGGTCATTTTAGACGTGCCATTAATATCTCAAAAACCTGAATTGAAATACGGATGCGAAGTTACGAGCTTAGCGATGGTATTACAGTACGCTGGTATTAAAGTGAATAAAATGCAGTTAGCTAACAGTATCAAAAAGGATCGTTTTTGTTACAGGGATTAGTATCAAGACATGACATCACGTAAACTAGCAATCTTGACGTAACAAAAATATGTAACAAAATTATTTTGTAACAATATCTATTTCATAACGTTTTTGATACAATAAAACTGAAAAAGGAGGAATTATATGAAATTTGGATATATGCGAGTATCTACAATTGATCAAAATTTAGATCGACAAGAACAGCAACTAAAAGATGCTGGTTGTGAACGAATCTTTTTTGAAAAAGTAACCGGAGTCAAACGAGACCGACCTGAGTTAAATCGTATGTTAGAATTTCTACGCAACGACGATACGGTTGTAGTAACAGACTTAACTCGCCTTTCACGTTCTACAAAGGATTTAATTGAGATTACCGAACTAATTTCTCAAAAAGGAGCGAACTTGAAAAGCTTAAAAGAGTCCTGGCTCGATACAACAACAGCACACGGGAAAATGCTCTTTACTGTTTTTGCAGGTATTGCTCAATTCGAAAGAGATTTAACCTCAGAACGAACAAAAGAAGGAATTCTGGCAGCAAAAAAACGTGGGAAATACCCTGGAAGACCAAAAACCGATGAAGAAAAAGTAAATTATGCCTTATATCTTATAGAACAAGGAATGAATCGTACGGATGCTGCCGAGAAAGCCGGTATTTCTAGAATGACCTTATATCGCAAGATGCAAAGAGATAATGAAGTTAACTAAAAATTAACGGAGCAAAGAATTACTTGCGTATTCTTCACGGTCTAGTTTTCCCACTGTTTCATTTTTACTTTTATAGGAAACTTCATAACTGACTAGAGCAGGAATCATCTTACTAAGCCTGTAAGATTTCATTTAGTTAACAAAAAGGAGACACGTTATGGTTAGTATGCAAGAAACAGCTTATCCCAGATTAAAAAGTTGTCCATCTTCTACAGAATTAGAAAAACTTTTCTCACCCACATCAAGTGAAATTTCGTGGGCAAAACAGAAAGCACGTAACTCTTTTTCGCAGTTAGGTTTATTAACAATGTTAAAAACATTCCAATGTCTAAATTATTTTCTTCCAATCAGAGATACTCCACCAATTATAATTGAACATATTGGGAGAAAAGCAAAGCTTGATCTACCAGAGCGAGAAGAATGGAGTTCTTATCATCGTTCTGGTACAGGAATTCGTCAGATTGCTATGATTCGTGAATATCGTCAAGCTAAAATATTTAATGACCAAGCTCGTCAAATTATGTTGAATATCATGAAGCTATCTGTATTAGAAAAAGACGAAAAAAGCGATATTATTAATATTGCGATTGATGAACTAGTCAAGCACAGCTATGAGCTTCCTGCTTTTAGTACACTTACAAAAGCTGTAGATCACGTACATGCTGAAGCGTATCGTGTTTTATATCAACGCATTTCAGATGCTTTAACGATTGACGAAAAACAAAAGATAGATCAATTGTTTCAGAGTAAGGAAGGTTCTACTTATTCTGATTGGAATGTAGTAAAACAAGATCCTGGACGTCCCACCTTATATCAATTAAGACGCTGGATATATCGAAAAAACTGGCTCAACGAACGGTATGTAGAATCTGATTTTTTTCAACGTCTCCATATTCCGCCTGCAAAAATTGAAAGATTAGCAGCTGAGGCTAAAACATTAGATGCATCTCGAATGAAAGAATTGGAAGCACATAAAAGATACACATTGACTGTCTCATTACTATCTGTTCAATTTGCAAGTACCATTGATGATATTGGAGAAATGTATATAAAACGTATAGCTAGTTCGCACAAAAAGTCTGAAGGTTCCCTTCAGGAGTTGAAAAAAAAGAAAGAAAAACAAACTGATAGTTTAATTACGATTCTACATAATACAGTGCTTGCGTTTCAATCCGAAGGATCGACAGAGGAAAAGTTACAAGAATTAGAAAATTTAATTGGTGGAAACTCTGGTCAACGTGTATTAGATGATTGTGAAAATCATTTAGCTTATGCCGGAAATAATTACTTCTCGTTTGTATGGAAGCATTTAAAAAGCAGTAGAGCAGAGTTAATGAAAATATTAGAAACGTTAGAATTTAAATCAACAAACCAAAATAACGGATTAGAACAATCCATTTTATTTTTAATAAAAAATAAAATGAAGAAATCCGAATGGATTCCCATTATTGACTTAACTAATCAAAGAGATAATGAAGGTAATTTACATGTAACGCCTGCGATTGATCTTTCCTGGATACCTGAAAAATGGTGGCGGTGGATTCGTCCACATCAGAGAAGGAACGCTCCTCCTGAAAAGATTCATCGGCGCCATTTTGAAGCATGTGTTTTTTCTCAGGTTTGGTTGGAATTAAAGTCTGGAGACTTATATATAGAAGGAAGCGATAAATATGCAGATTATCGAAAACAATTAATTTCTTGGGATGAATATCAAGAAAATGTCGCTACTTTTTGCGATCAAGCAGGACTTCCTACAACTGCTCAAGATTTTAAAGTGCAAGTTTACAACAAACTAGAAAAAATGGCTAGGAGTGTAGATGTCTTTTTTCCCAAAAATAAAGCTGTTACACTACGTAATGGTGAGCCAGTTATCACAAAACCTAAAAAGAAAAAAGTATCTCCTTTATTAAAAGCTGTACGAAAACGTATTGATGAAAAAATGGTTCCAATTAATGTATTAGATTTATTAGGAGACACAGAATATTGGTTAAATTGGACACGTTTTTTCGGTCCGATTTCTGGTCATGATGCAAAGTTAGAAAAGCCATCTGAGCGCTATTTAACAACAGCTTTTTGCTATGGATGTAATTTAGGCCCTACTCAAACAGCGCGTTCTCTAGGAAGTATAGATCGCAAACATATATCTTGGATAAACGAAAGACATATTACAGAAGAGAACATTCAAAAAGCCATTGAAGGGGTACAGTCAGGAAAATGCGGATTTACAACGCTAAGCCCATTTCCCCGACTATTCCCCCAGTTTTAACAACGTTAAGAAAGTTTCAAGGGTCTTAAAGAATCTAACGAGACCATTTTCTCCGAATTAAAATGGTATTCTCCAAGTAAATTAATATGTTCCCAACCTAGAGGTGACATATGGTGCAATAATTCTTCATTAAAACTACCTGACCGTTTTTGATATTCAACTGCCTTTGTTAGATGTAAAGTATTCCAGATACTGATGGCATTGATAATGATGTTTAAGGCACTGGCTCTTTGCAATTGATGCTGTATGGTTCGTTCCCTAAGCTCTCCTTGTTTTCCGAAGAAAATAGCTCTTGCCAGTCCATTCATGGCTTCTCCTTTATTCAATCCTTTTTGTATTTTTCTTCTTAATGATTCATCCGAAATATAATTCAAAATAAAGATCGTTTTTTCTATTCGGCCCATCTCACGTAAGGCTGTAGCCAAGCTGTTTTGTCTTGAATAAGAACCTAATTTCCCCATAATAAGGGATGCTGAAACTGTTCCTTCCCTTATAGAATGAGCTAATCGCAAAACATCCTCATAATTCTCTTTAATGACCTTTGTATTTATTTGTCCACGTAAAATGACTTCTAATTTTGGATACTCACTTGCCTTATCTATTGTAAATAATTTCGAGTCTGATAAATCTCGTATTCTTGGAGCAAATTTAAATCCTAATAAATGGGTCAGTCCGAATATTTGGTCTGTGTAACCAGCCGTGTCTGTATAATGCTCTACTATATTTAGATCCGTCTCATGGTGTAACAAACCATCCAAAACATGAATCGCATCCCTTGAATTAGTATGAATAATCTTTGTGTAATAAGAAGAAAATTGATCACTTGTAAAACGATAGATGGTGGCTCCTTTTCCAGTTCCATAATGTGGGTTTGCATCTGCATGTAGCGATGAAACGCCTATCTGCATTCTCATACCATCGGACGAGGATGTTGTACCGTCTCCCCAATAGGAGGACAATTGCAATTTGTGATGAAAATTTACTAATACGGCTTGGGCTTTATTCATTGCATCTTCATACATGCGCCATTGTGATACATTGGCCAATTGCTTATATGTAAGTCCGGGTGTTGCTTCAGCCATTTTGCTTAAACCAATATTCATTCCCATTCCTAAAAGAGCAGCCATAATAATAATTGTTTCTTCTTTATCCGGTTTTCGATTATTGGAAGCATGAATAAATTGCTCATGAAATCCTGTTATATAAGCAATATCCATCAGTAAATCGGTTAATTTTATTCTTGGTAGCATCTGATACAGGCTTGCACTAAATTTTTTTGCTTCTTCTGGAACATCTTTTTCTAAGCGTTCAATTGACAGCTTTCCTTTTTCAAGAGAAACCCCGTCTAACTTGTTGGAATTGGTAGCTAACCACTTTAACCTTTTGTTAAGGCTGCTGGTTCTCTCCGTCATATAATCCTCGAATGATAAACTAACTGATAATCTTGTATTCTCCTTCGTTTGATTCCATGTATCTTCTGAAAACAAATATTCTTCAAAGTCTCTATATTGTCTGCTGCCAACAATGGAAACATCTCCTGCCCTAACATGCTCCCGAAGTTCTGTTAAAACAGCCATTTCATAGTAATGACGATTGATTGTTGTACCATCATCCTCGTATAAATGCTTTTTCCAACGTTTTGAAATAAAATCCACAGGTGAGTTATCAGGCACTTTTCGCTTTCCGGATTCGTTCATTCCACGGATAATCTCAACAGCTTGTAAAAGTGGCTCATTTGCTTTTGTAGAATGAAATTCCAATACCCTTAATAGCGTTGGCGTATATTTTCTAAGTGAATAAAATCGTTTTTGCAGTAAGTCTAAATAATCATAGTCGTCAGGGCGTGCAAGCTCCTGAGCTTCTTCGACCGAAGAGACAAAAGAATTCCATTCGATAACGGATTCTAAAACCTCAAAAACGTCTAATTTTTCCTTTTTTGCTTTGATTAAAGCTTGTCCGATGTTCGTAAAGTGTATAACTTTCTCATTCAGCTTTTTACCGTTTTGTTTCTGAATTTCCTCTTGAGCCTTACGGCCTTTTGATAACAGACTAAGTATTTGTCTATCATGAATTTCAAAAGCTTTATCCGTTAACTCTTGAGTAAGATGTAATAAATAGACGGTTAATATCGAATATCGCTTATTTTCTTGAAAGTCACGGAATGCATATGGCTCATATCTTGAGCCTAAGCGAGATAGTTGAAACAGGCGATTGCGATGCAAATGACTAATTTGTACCGTTTCTAATTCCATTCCTCGTATGTATTCGAGTCGTTCTATTACTTTTAGAAATGTTTCGGGTGAAGGATGACCCGGCGGTTCCTTTAACCAACCCAATATCGTTTTATTGGATTCGGATGGATGCTGCGAAGTAATGATCTCTTCAAGCTTTCCTTTTTGTTCATTTGTAAGAGATTGACTAACAGTATTAAACAGTTTCTTTTCAGCCATTGCCCTTGCCTCCCACACCATTCTTTCAAGTGTAGTAATAGCAGGCAGTATGATTTTGTTTTTTCTTAGAAAATCTATACATTCATGTAGTAGATGTATGGCATCGCCATTTTCAAAAGCTAATTGATGAAGATGCTTAAATGCTATTCGATATTCTCTTAGAGTAAAAGTTACAAAGTCGTATTCACTTCGAAGTTCTTTCAAATGATCCCAAAGTGTATTTTCTCTTTGAGGATAAAGACTAATCGAAGATGGAGTGGCACCGATTTGTTTCGATATATAATGTATGACTGATTCCGGGATGCTTTTGATATGAGTGTATGGCCAACCGGGATACCGAAGAACAGCTAATTGAACAGCAAACCCTAAACGGTTTTCTTCTCTCCTTCGCTTATTAACTATTTCTAAATCCCGTTTGGAAAAAGTGAAGTAGGTCCCCAATATCCATTCATCTTCAGGGATTTGCATAAAATCCTGCCTCTGTTCCAGTGTAAGCAATTCTCTACCTCTCGCAATTTTCATTCAGTATCATCCCATTTCCATAATTATTCAGTTAATTAGTTCAATTATATATCAATAGAGTGTGCCCTATTGAGAAGAAATTCTTTCCTTGATATTATTAGTCTCAGAGACTCTCAATAACACTTATCAAAAATATATTTGAAATGAGGAGAAAATGGTCTATGGATACGCTCGTGTAAGTGCACAAGATCAAAATCTAGATACACAGATTGAACAGCTCATGAAATATGGAGTAGATGAAATTATTAAAGAAAAAGTAAGTGGAGTAACAAAACAAAAGCCAGAGTTAGACACTATACTGTCAAAACTAATTACTGGGGATACTTTGGTTGTAACTAGAATGGATCGTTTAGGTCGAAATACCATTCAGCTATTACAATTAGTAGAACAACTTCGGGAAAAGGATGTTCACTTTGCGATTTTAAATTTAGGAATTGATACAAGAACTCCAACGGGCAAGTTCTTCTTAACTGTCATGGCTGCCTTTAGTGAATTAGATCGTGAAATGATTAAAGAAAAACAACATGCGGGAATAAAGCTAGCAAAACAAAAAGGAGTATATAGAGGAAGAGTGAAGAAATACACAGATAAACATCCTGGCATGAACCATGCAATTGAATTACGAAAACATACCAATAAAACAGTAAAGGAAATATGTCAGATTACAGGAGTGAGTCAGGCCGCTCTATATCGTAGATTAAAAGAACTTGAATAAAGTTCTTTTTTATATTTGTAATTAAATCCCAGAGTGGCCCCTCATCTCCCGAATCGTTTCCGTACCCCAATTGTGAAAAAATCAGGAAAATAATACATAAGCGAATAATTTCATGAGAAATGAAGAGAATATGAATGATAAATGAAGGAGGAATGTAACTATGTCATTAACACCTTATGACCCATTTAGACAATTAGTAAATATAAGAAGAGATTTTGACCGTATCTTTTCTGACCTACCGTTTGATTTTAGTGGGGACAAAGAGCACTTTGGAAGTATTAAGGTAGATGTGCATGAAAGTGAAAATGAAGTTGTTGCAACTTGTGATATACCGGGACTTGAGAAAAAAGAAGACGTAAACATTGATATTGAAAATAATGTATTATCGATTAGCGGTTCTATAAACAAAACAAATGAAACAAAAGAAAAAAATATGTATAGAAAAGAACGTTACACAGGTAGTTTTCACCGAGCTATAACACTTCCGAGTCTTGTATCTACCGAGGGAGTATCAGCAACCTATAAAAATGGTGTATTAGAAGTAAAAATGTTAAAGACTACACCAAATAATAAAAAGAAAATTGATGTGGAATTTCATTAAAATGAGCAAATTATATGAAGTTATGAAAGAATTTGATAAGGATTATTTGCAGGAGATATCTAATATGCAACCAGAATTAGTGGATTTGCTTATATTAACTTGTCATTCTTCAAATAATAAGAAGAAAGCTATATTAGATGAACTTGCTCATAACATTAAGTCATCATATATTAAAAACAATATTAACTAATCTTCCGATTAGAACTATCTAAACAAGGGGGTGTCGAATTTGGCATCCCTATTGTTGTAACAAAGTTAAGAGGTAAAAAAAATGCCCTTACTGTATTTTCTTTATTTTTTGTGAGTTTTCACCTAAAGATACATAAGAAACTATGTATAGATTGTTGTAAGAACCAAATCTATTATACTAGAGTAATACAGGGTATCTATTTTGAATAAATTCAAACTTCGTTCAATTAATTACCTCGGTAGATAGTATTTAACATAAGGATAACTTATCCCCCCCATTCCTTGCTTATTATTGCATAGAGGTAATTTCTTTTTCTACTTCTTCTTGAATTACATTGTTGAAAATAAGTATGCAAATAAATGTACTTTAACTAAACTGTTTTAATTCAATAACTACATATAGAAAGCTCAAAAATACATTATTTTACTTATTAAAATGTATTATTGTCTCTTTGTTACTTATCTTTGCCTTATAAAATCAGAAAATGATTAACAGATGTCTTGTTATTAGAGGATGCAATTCACTATAAAATGTGAATGATAACTTCCAGTAATGTGTTTCAGTTATTATAGCAGAAATTGTGTCATTCTACTTGATGTTCACAATTGGCTAAAAGAATGAACCATGCGTTAAACTTCATTGAAAATAAAGAAATAGACTACAAAGAAACTGCAAAAGTAGCTAAATTTTCCGAGTTTCACTTTTCAAGAATGTTCTCTTCAATCTCAGATGTATCGCTCTCAAAATATATTAGACGTAGACGGTTAACACTCGCAGCATTTGAAATTCAAAAAAGTGAAATTCGGATCATCGATGTGGCAGTTAAATATGGTTATGTTTCTTCTGATACTTTCTCACGTGCTTTTCAAAAAATGCATGGAGTAACCCCTTCCAATGCTCATAATAGAGGGGTACAGTTAAAAGCCTTTCCCAGAATATCCTTTCAAATTACTATTAAAGGAGATACCGAGATGGATTACAGAATTGAAAACCTTGATTTTGAATTAAGAATTGTAGGAAAAAGTAAGCCAGTAAAAACAAGCAGAGCATTTAAAACAATCCCTACGCTTTGGAACACCGCGAAAAAAGATGGATTTATGCAAGAACTAGTAGCTATGTCATGGAAAAATCCAAAATGCACGCTTGAAAGCCTTCTGGGGGTTTGCGGAAAAGAAGCCGCCATAACAGATGAAGAATTTTCCTATTTCATGGGCGTAAGATACGATGGGGAATCCCCTGAAAATATGGAGACGCTTATTATACCCGCAAGTACATGGGCAGTATTTCCGAACATAGTAGATGCATGGAAACGTTTATATACCGAGTGGGTTCCTAACTCCGAGTATGAACTTGCAAATTTACCTTGTATAGAATGTTATTACGGTCCGAAGCATAAACCAAGACACGAACTCTGGGTCCCTGTTATCCCGAAGTAAATTCATATTCAGTAATAGAATGTGTTTATGGGACTCTGCAGACGAAACGCAAATATTATACGCTATCAGAAATATAATTAAAAAGTCAATTCCATACATAAAGAATTGACTTTTGTGAAATTTAGCTAAATCACTCTAATAATGACCTTCTTGGTATTTCAATTTTCCTGAGTTCACTAAATTAACTTGTATGTTGATATGCTCGATACTATCCTTATTTAAAAAAAATGGCTTTTCTTTTATCTCTTGATTCCATCTCTGAGGGTTCTCCCGATATAATATTTCACCTAACCTATAAACGTCTGAATTTATCTCCACTCCTTTTTCAAAAGTATTAAAAATCTCAGCTCTTATTATTTTTTCAGTGTTAGCAACTAACTTGTTTTCACTAATTTCTTTTAACTTTTCGTTTATTCCGGCTTGTAAGGATACGTTAATCTTATATCTCACTTGTTCGTTAGTAATAACTGGAGTTATCCTCACCTTTGGTTTTTCTAATACTATAGAAACAACCGGTTGATCATCCTCAACTATCCATAAAGGAGATCGAACAGTTTTTTCATCTATCCATCTTAGACCGTTTAAATCAGATTCAGAAAGCCATCCCTGTAGATGGTTATTTCTTATAAAGACAGCACCGTCATTTCTTAACAATGGTGCTTTTTTATCTTCCTCTTTCCAATTTTCAGTGGATATTTTTATTGAAGGAATGAAAGCTGTTTGCCCAACAGGATTGCTATCTCGAATAAATTGGAAAAATTGAATGGGTTGTATGTAGGATCTTTGCTTATATCCTTCACTTGGTTCATGAAGTATCGTCGAGAGTCCAGATAAAGTGAAAAATGATTTTGTTTTAAGTACATCTTCAATGGATTCATTTGTAGCATAAAATAGGATATTATATCGAATTTCCCTATATCGATTTATAAAATCAATCGAGGATTTGATATCTTGCTCAAGTAATGTATTACTCAAAATCAATGTAGACACATGTCCCCAAAAAAGTCTTTGTTGTGCATCCTTGTATAATTGATTTAACGCTTCTGTCATGGTAATTCCTTCACCTTTCCCAATCCAAACCGGTGGCTGTTTATCAGGTCTGGCGCCTTCTAGTTTAGCCACATTAGAAAAGTCCAGTAATTGAACATATGCTATATATTTTTCATCTTTATAGTCAATTCCAAGTGCTGCAACATAGTAAATATCTTGTATTTCTTTGATATTCCAACATCCCGTTAATACCGAACTAAAGAGAGTTAGTATGCTTATTAAAAAGAGCTTACGTAGTTTCAGGATTGTCACTCCCCTTCATCCGTCTTTGTATTATCACGAGTACGGACATAACTTACCCGTTCTCTATAACTTTTCCATGGTAACCGAAACAGTGCCTTGAAAAGATCTGAACTAGACTTTGGAAATACTAAAGCTAAATAAGGGATTCCAAAAGAACGTAACCTTGCCATATAAATAACAATCATAAATCCTCCAATCATAAAACCGTATAAACCCATAACACTTGAACAAAGAAGAACAAATCCTCTGAGAATAGATATTGAACTTGCTAATATTTGGTTCACTAGTGTATACCCTGAGATGGCAGAAAGAGCCGTAATAACGATGACTGAAGGAGAAATAAAACCCGACCGAATTGCAGCGTCTCCAATAATGAGTCCCCCAACGACGGAGAGAGTTTGTCCAAGAGGGGAAGGTAATCTTTGACCAGCTTCACGGAACATTTCAAACAGGAATAAAACAATCATAAGTTCTAATGGTGCAGGAAATGGCAAACCCGATCTTGCAACAGTTACAGTCGCAAGAAGAGGAAAGGGAATCTGATCTTGATGGTATGAAAGCAATGCCATCCAGAACCCGGGTAAGTAGACAGCTAAAAGGAATCCTACCCATCTATAAAATCGAGCTAATGACATGGGTAAATAATTAAAATGTGAATCCTCTGCTGCTTTTATCAAAAAAGTAATGGTTACTGGAGCAATAATGACTAATGGTGAGCCATCTACTACTATGATTATTCTACCTTGTAATAAACATTCAACTGCAAAGTCAGGTCTGGATGTATCAGCAGAAAGTGGGAAAATAGAAAGTGATTGTTTGGACACCATCTCCTGCAATTGAGTTGAACTAATAATTCCATCAATCTCAACATTAGATAATCGTTCCCGAATAGTATCTAGCATCTCCGTATTAACCACATCTTCTAGATATAATAATCCCACCTTAGTTTGAGTTCTTGTTCCTATCGTATAAGTTTGATAAGATAGCGTTGGCGATCTTAGTCTTTTTCGAATTAATGCAATATTTGTTGAGATATCCTCTGTAAAATTATCTCTTGGGCCACGAACAGATACCTCGTAATTGGATTGTTCAGTTGAACGGTTTGGTTTATTGGATGCACTAACAGAAAAAAAAGCACTAAATTCCGGAAAATAAATGACTAAATTACCATCGAAGATCTCTAAAGAGATGGAATTTAACCCTGTTTCCACCTTTAAAGGTGTCCATTCCAGATCATCTTGATTCCATTCCACGCCCTCTTTGAATATTTTATAGTAATTTTTTGTAGTCATTTTTTTTAGTTGTGGAATAATGATTTGATTTATTTGTTTTTTATCAACCAAATTCTCACAATAGATAAATATGGTATTTATTTCTTGTTGTTCATTAGTAAATTTATGGAGTACAACTTTAACATCCTCACTTTTTTGATAAGTTGAACGAATTTTTTCTTCATTTACTTCATCAGTATTCTGAAAGGTAGCATGATAAGAGTTCAGTTCCTTTTGTTTTTTATGTTTATTACATTTCAAGAATTATCTCCCCCTTTCCCTTTTAAAAAGGCTAATAACCCAATGCTTAAAGAAAAGATAATTAAAAATAGAAAAGATAAATAAAAATATATATTTTGCAAAAAGCGAACAAATTGCATATCACTAATAGGTAGAAGCACCATCAACGATGTAATTAATGAGCTAAACCCTATTAATAAATGTCTATTCTTATCGTTCTCAAATGGAAATAGCTGTCCAATTATAAACAAACCTAAACTTATTCTTATAAATCCACCTGACAGCCATTGATAAATAGAAAAAAAATCTACATGTTCAATATATTTACCAATTTTTAATAATCGCCATTCCTCGTATGCCGGATACCTCTGATTAGCAGCCTCTTCTGGACCAAAAATAGCAATTGAACCTAACAAGGGACCTAGGGTTAACCCTATTAAGATAATTCCGAGAAAAAGTAAACTTCGAACCTTAATGTTGGGTTTTAATTTGTGTTGTAAGAAAAGTATAAGTGAAACTTCCATTAGAGAACCTGAACTATAGATTACGCCTTTCAAAACAGGATTCAAACCATGTTCTAATATAGGGAATATTTGAGCGTAATCCTTATGAGGAATATTTAGGCTCATGACAAAAAAACCTAAAGCAACAACAAAAACAAGTAAAAAACCTGAAATAATAGATAGGGTAGCAAAGCTAGATGTCGCAGCAAAAAAACAAATGATTAGAAAAACTATGGCTAAGATGAAAACTGGACTTTGAGGGAAATAGGAAGTAACTGTCCAAACAATCATATCCTTTAAGGTAACTCCAATTAATAAAAGGATAAAAACATAGGCAACCGAAGAAAGACCCCAAGCAACACCTTTACCAACTCGGTCCTTTATCCAAGTAAATAAATGGGAGTAATTTGTTTTTTTAATAATTACTTGTAGAAAAACAAGCCACCCCAAAAATAAAACTCCTGAAATTAGTACAGATATCCAAGAATCCCTCTTTGCTGTGCTTAGTAACATGGGTATCACCATTACATGGTTCATTAATCCTATACTCATCATAGAGAGAACAAATATAGTAGAAAAACTTGCTTTATTTTGATCCATTTTCAACCCTCTTATCCCATTATTGTTTTAACTATCCATCTCGTTTTTCCTTTTTGCTACCATATTTTATATAATTACCTAATATTTGATTTATATCCAGAAAACCAACTAAATAAAGCGTTGTGAAACAGCCACAGAAAATAATAGTAACCTTTAAAAATTCAAAGTATAACCAAAATCAAATTACTAGGTAAGAACAACCGCGTTCTTAACTACTTACGTAAACATACCCCAACATTGTTAGATGCCTTAGAAATCACTTCTATATAAAATCAGGAGAGTCATTGCTTCACGCTATTGTGACCATTAAAGAGATGAACAAAAAATAATAAACGAAGAATTCCAGAAGGCGCACCTTTGAACTTTCTCTCAAATCGCTGGCAAAAGCACGTTTATGATGATAGGAATATAAATCGCCAATTATGCGTTGTCTTTTCTTACCGAGTTAAGAAATCTTGTACGCTCAGGTAACGTTTTTCTCCCGCACATATCACCATGGGATCGGAACGTACTTTCTAGGAGAATATTTATTTATATCTAGATTTTGAAATCCATCCCTACATCCACTTAGGATATAAAAAAATGCCTTAGCCTTTAATATCAGCATTTTGTCGGCTGTACCTCTTTATGGGGTAACGAAAAAAAGAGCCGAATTTCTCAGTTTAGGGATTGGGAAATCAGGCTTTTTATATTGGAAATTCCTTATCGTTGTAAATCCGCATTTTCCTGATGCTACCCCATATAGATGTAATTCAAGTACAACAAATTATTGATATTTTACAACAGATACACAGTAGAACCGGTACCAATTATAATATTAAAACAATACAAAGCTGCATCTCTGAATGTAGGCTAGTATTTGATTGGATAGTTAAAAAGAAAGAAAAAAATTCTATAGACAATCCTTTTAGAGCGATAATTCTACATAATGTAGAAGCATTTTCCGAGAGCACTTCCTATATTCCTGAAGAAGTTATAAAGATGTTAAAAGAAAAGCTAAATGAGCTACCTCGATTTGTTCAGGCTGCATGGACTATTATGATGAACACGGGAATTAGAATTAGTGAAGTTATTAATTTGAAAGAAGATTGTGTTATTTATGACACTAAAGATAGTATTTATTACCTTAAATTTATTCCGCATAAAACTTTACAGTATCGAAGAAAACTTGGTCTTGAAGATTATCATTATCTTCCTATTAATGATACAAATTTAATAAATGTTATTAATCAACAAATTAAAGATACAAAAGATTTAAGAGAAATTAACAAAGAAAATAAAATATTTCTAAAAAATACACCAAAGGGAATTAAACTATATTCTAATCAAGAAATATCCCGTGCAATTAATGGGTTAATTCATAAATATAATATATGTGATCGAGATGGAGTATTGTGGAAATATACTCATCATCAATGTAGAAAAACTGTAGCTGTTAATTTATTTACAAATGGAGCAACTGTAGAGGAAGTCAGCGATTGGCTAACACATTTAGATTCGAAATCTACTATGAAACATTATCATGATATTGAACTTATGAAAATTGCTGAATTAGATGCTGAATACTTCGATATTATGTTCAGTAATTTAGATTCAGATATTAAGGATAGGTATAGTCCATCAGAATTTAAAAATTTAAAAGATGAAATTATGCTTGGATCTCGAAATACGCCTGAGGGGCACGGAACCTGTATAAAACATGTATCATTTGGTCCATGTCACAAAAAGAAATGTGTAGGATGCAAAATGTTGATAACAGGGCCTCAGAAGTTGTCCATGTGGAAAACACTATATAGCGAACAACAAACTTATTTAGACGAATGGATAAAAGTTATGATTGAAAATAAAATTGATGACTGGAAAGGTTATAGGGAATATCAAGCAGAGATAAATTTATTACAAATATACGGTGACACAATTCAAAAACTAGAAAAGTTTATAAAAGAGAGGTTATCGGAAGATGAACAAAAGCGTTATCTCCATAATTAGTACAGTTCCATTATATGATGGCAATCTAAGACAACGACTTATAGATAAAATTCCACAATTGGGAGACTTTGATTTTACTGATGATGTTTGGTATTACAATCACAAACATAAGGATTCAAGAGCTAAATTCTACTATGTAGTAAGATTTCATAAGGTCAATGAACCCTACAAAAGTTTATTAAAATATTATGCATTAATTAAAAACCATTCTATTTTCGGCATCCAACAAAAAATATATTATATTACAGCCTTTATACATTTTTTAAATGAAAACTATCCAGGAATAACGATAAAAAATATAAATCAGGATATTATTAATGCGTATGAATACACAATTAGTATTGATAATAATTACAAGCCAAATATTAAAAGTGCCCTCTATAGAGCAATTAGCGATTTTTTTAAAAGCCTTAAAGGGTTTCCGGAGCTCCCTAATACTGTTCCAACAAAATCTATAAATCCTTTTAAACAGGTTCAAAACCCTCAAAATAGGACTATCCCCCCTGCTGCCATTCAAAAGATGGACAGAATAATGAAAAATATGGACATGAATATTCCTCTAGAATTTCGTACTTTTTATTGGTTAATAAGATCATTCCCAAATAGAGGAACTGAGATATTAAGTATGAAAAGAAATTGTTTAAAAACTTTTTATAGCGAATATACAATTAGCATTCCTACCTTTAAACAAAATGGCGGTTATCATGAACCTGAAATGAAAGCGATCCCAATTATTTATTCTGGGCATGGAAAATTTGTGGTGGAACTAATTAAACAATTAAAATTACAAACTGAAAAACTTTTGATAAATTATCCTTTAAACCAGGGGGATAAAAAAGATTATTTGTTCATTGGAAGATATCTGACACTACACAATGATAGTAATGGTAATGTGGATATTAGATATGATAAGAGATATAAATTTGTAAGAAATTTAAACAATATTACAATGAATAGATACCTAAAAAGTCTTGCTGTAATTATTGGCATTGTTGATGAAAATGGAAATTCATGTACTGTAACATCTCACCAGTTTAGGCATAATGCAGTTACAGATAGAATGTATCAAGTTGGTTACACCATGGAACAAATAGTCAAGTTAACAGGTCATAAAAATATAAACATGCCCTCTCATTACTTACATCAATTAAAAGAGAGACAAAAAGAAGTTCATCTAAATATGAGTGAAATAAACAATGGAAAAAATAATGCAGTATCATTTAAAGGAAGAATTATGAATCTTGATAATCAAACGATAAACTTCTTATCAAAGGATCTAAACAAATACTTAACATGGGAAGCAAATGGAAAAAAGGGAGTTGGAATATGTGGTGATATATCTGGGTGCAATCCTAAAGGCACTTCTATACTTTTTGAATGCTATGCATGTGAATGGTTTATTCCAAAAGCTGATTATTATCATGATTACAAAAAGGAACATGAGTACTGGCAAGCTGTAATTGAAAGGGTTGGTACGGATACAAGAAGAGCCTCTCAATTGGAAAATGCCATACGCAATGTTAGTTATTTAGAAAGAATAATCGAGATATGTGAAAAAGGTATAGAGCAGTATCAAAAAGATAATGTAGATAAATGAAATCTAAAATTTATTGAAAGATAGAGGGAAGCAAGATGAATACAGGGCTTATGCAATACCAAGAGAAAAAACGACAAGAATCCATCGAAAAAGTAACGTGGGCTATTCAGACTTTACAAGATTTAGAAGGAGAAGATGCTATTATTCGATCTGAAAAAATCATAGAAATGACAGGACTAAGTAAAACGGCTATTTACAAACCGCATTTGAGAACACTATGGGATCAGCAGTGGATAGGAACGAATATTGACCTAGATAATATGATCAGTAAAATGCAACATAATAGAAAAGTTGTAGAATTAGAAAAAGAGGTGGAACGTGTCAATAAACAGCTAGAAAAAGCAGAAAGAAAAATGACTAATCTACAAAAGAAATTAGAGCTAGAAACCTCTAGAAGTCGAGTATTTATAAATGAGTATGAGGAACAAAAGAAAGAAAATGAAAAGCTCTTATACAAATATTTGAAATTATTAAGGGCGCTTCATGTTCGAGGGATAGAAGTTGATGAATTATTAGAGAATTAACTTGAATATACGAGATAGTGTAAATCTAATAGAAGAGACTAGTTTGCGCATAAACTAGTCTCTTCTATTTTCCTTATTACTTGTGACGAAGCAGGTTCGATATTGTACTACAAGTCTTTCTCCATTATTACGTAAGATTTACCGTCTTTTGTAAACCTACAATTGGATTCTTCTAGCTTCAATTTTTTATAGAAATTTACTTTATTCTCTCTAGCATTACACCAAATTCTTTTCACGCCACGGTTCTTTGCTTCCTGTATTAGATAGTCTAACAATGCACTTCCGTATCCCTTACCTTGTTCATGTGGAAGAGTTACAATTTTTCAAAATCGATCTTCTTCATTGATTATAAAAAGGGAAATGACAGAAATCAGTATGTCCAAGATTTAGCGATTACTTGCAAAATTCATTTAATCTTTTTGCACCAGAACCATATAGGCCAACTACAGCTTCACGGTTGGCCTAAAATTATATAGATTTTTTTATTTATTTCAAAACGATTTTATCTCAACTCGTTATCCAAAGGTACAATGACTTCATCTAATGTCTTTCTCCACTGACGCTTCATTTCTGGTCCGTATTTCAATGGTTTTGCATCTGGATGTACAGCTTTATACTTATCAAATTGCTTGCTGTTGATGATTCCTCCAATATTCGGAATAGGATCCGTTCCTATCACATATTGAATCGCAGATGTATGTAGCTCATCTTCTTCCACAAACCAAGTACTCGCAAAATCTTCAATCGCCTTCTTACGTGTATCAGTGAAAAAGCGTCGTTTCACTCCAAGAATATCTTCCTCTGAATCTATTTCTTTGGAATCAATAGCATTTAAAATTGCACGGTACACGCCTTTAACAATTTCTGATTTCTTCAATTTTTGCAGTGTTTTTTCGATATCGTCACGGATATTCTGATTATTGGCTGAGTATGTTCCTAATAGTCGGTCAATATAGGTTGAGTCAATATCATAGATTTTAATTGCATTTTCTCCATAGAATTCAATGTCTGAGAAATCTGCCTCCGGTCCATCTTGGCCCCCTTCATCTACTAATGAACCCTTAATCGTGTTGTATACACCAATATATTCTTCTAAGGTATTTACCTGTTCTTGAAGTGCTGTTGATTTCTCCATATCATCGTTGTAATCATCATATGTAACTAAAGCTTCATAGGCATTGTTTAGCCCTTGGAAAGCTTTCACAAATTCAATCCGGGTTTCAAGAGGTGAGTGCTCGTTAATATCAGCTGAATTGGGAACTAACGTTGTTAATACTTTGTGAGCCTTTTTAAAACGTTTCTTCGATTCAACATAAGTTGGATAAACAAGATTAGATTCTTCTTGTGCTTCAGAATATAACTTCGTGGCATCCTTAACATTTTGTTCCATTGTCGAAGGTTTCCGGAATGTCACAATCAATCCTTTTGTCTTTCCTGGATAGGTACGATTGGTTCGAGAAAAGGCTTGGATCAAATTGGCATAACTTAAATTTCGATCCACAAATAATGTTTGAATCGTTGGTGCATCAAATCCAGTCAATAAGCGGTCTACAACAATGACTAAGTCAATTTGTTTTCCAAATTCCTTGAATTCTGCTTTCTTACGAGCTAAGCGATTGTTGATATCGCCATTATATCGTTCAATATCCTCTATTGACCAAGCAGTACGATAATAGTCGTTATAGTCCTTAATAATATCTTGCATTTCATCTTGAATTTGTTTAGCATTTTCCTCGTTTTCTTGTATCGAATAGGTGATAGCAATCCGTGGAAAATCTGGATCTTCAATCGTACGCCCCGTTCGAATTGGATGCCCAACAAATTCTTTCGTCAACCATTCTGGATCTTTAGTCATTTCCTTGATCGCCTGATAGTACCGTTTCGCCATATCAATAGAATTTGTTGTTAAAATGGCAGACTTTTGAGGACGACCATTTTGAAAATCAAATTTTGTATAGGCATTATCTGGTCGGAAAATCTTACGAATGACTTTTTGAATATGAATATCCTTTTCGAAAGAAGATGGTTCAAGATATGCTTCCTTTTCCATACTATCCATTTGATCAATAATGTCATTAATTTTATCATCACTAAAATGAGCGTATTTTTCATTTTGACGCAACTTAGCAAAAATATAATTATTTAATGATGTTGGCTCAACCGTATCCTCGTGCTCAACTTGAAATCCTAAAACTGCCCCATCGTCTAACGCGTTTTTAATGGTATAAGTATGTAAGACTTCACCATATTGATCACGAGTAGTGCGAGCTAATCGACCTTTAGCTTGCTTTTTATTTACATCAAATATCGGTGTACCCGTAAACCCAAACCATGTAGAATTAGGGAAAAATTCTTTAATCTCTTTCATTCCTTCTGCACTTAATGCTCGATGGCATTCATCCACGACAAAGACAATATGTTGCCCCAGTAGTTTCTTAAAACGGTGGGTTCCTTTTTGTTCCTCTTGTCTTTGGGCATAGCGCAAAGCAGCTTCTAATTTTTGACGAGTGGTAATAATCACTGTATTAGAATTAGAATCAGAAAGTAGAGTATCACTTAGCTCTTTCGCACTTCCGGTTCCGACAATCAAGCTATTAGACTTGGCATTACCAGAAGAAATACCGGTATTAAACTCGGAAGCAAATTTAGTGAATTCCGTTGTAGTTTGATTATCCAAGTCTTTTCGATCAATCAGCATAATCGTACGATCTACACCTGGTTTACGAGCCAATAGCTTCGTAGAAACAAAACTTGTCAACGTCTTTCCTGAACCAGTCGCATGCCAAACATATCCTGATTCATGTTTCGTAGTAGATGTAAACAAGGCCTCAATCGCATGAATTTGATAAGGGTGTAAGACCATTAATGCTTTATTGTCTTGATCCTCACTCACAATTGTATAATTAGCAATTAACCGATGTGCATCTGGAATATTTAAGACTTGTTTTACAAATTCATAAAGATTTTCTACTTTTCGATTGTCTGTTGTTCGCCAGCTAAAGATAAATTTTTTATGCATGTCTTTTGGCAGCGCATTGGCAAAATAGCGAGTCGTTTGTTCATTGGAAATGACAAATAACTGAAGAGTAGAAAAGATATTATTTCTAAACATTCCTTCTTCTGCGTATTTCTTGATTTGATTATAGGCTTGGAATACGCCGTCTTTGGCACTCACTTGTTTCAATTCAATTTGAACAATTGGCAACCCATTGATTAAGAGTGTCACATCAAATCGGCGATCACGACCATCAACGTTTGCATTTTGTTTCGCAATCTGATGAACGACTTCGTAAGTTGAGATTCCGCCACCAATGTCTTGGTTGGAATACAACACCAACGACATCGACCCCAGTGAAACATCTTCACGTTCAATCGTAATACGAGCAATTCCATTCTCTCCTTTAAGCCATCTAGCAGCATCAAAGGGTGTCTGTGTTTTCGATAGTAATTCTGTTTTAATATTGTCAAATTCTTTATCAGAAATTGGATGTTCCCCAATTTCTGATAAATTATTTTGTGTAATCTTTTGACGCAAGTTCTTCCATAAATCTTCTTCCGATTTTAAATCTGGACGATAATTCCACTGATTATGCCCTTCTCCTAACACTTCAATCAGTCGACGTTCTACTTCAGCTTCATCTTTATGCGGTATCTTTATCATTTTTCTTCCCCCATCTACTTACTTATACAAACATCTTTTGTAAGAAAGCTTTTTTGGTTTCTTTTAAGGCTTCTAATTCACGGTGATGAAGGGAGATCGTGTCGTCTAGTTGCTTGAAAAAGTTGCCGATTTTGATTTGTTCTTCTTCTAATGTAGGAATTCCAACTTCAATTTGCGCTAAATCATTTGAATTAATTGCAGGATAACTGGTTCCTGTACATCTATCGAGAACACTTGAAACAAATTTTTCTTCTTGAAGTTTACTAAATAAGAAATAACTGTCTACATTCGGTCTCATCTGAGCATATCCTGTTGAAAACACATAGTTATCATATGGTAAATCGAAAAGATAATTATTCTTTTGATACGGTCTGACCGTCTGATAAAATACATCTCCCTGTTTAGCTAATCTTTGAGCTCTTGAAGGAGCTGATTCTCTATGTTCAGTGCGGTGCGAAATTAGATTAGTTCCCACAACTGATTCTAAATCTACATATTCAAATTGTTCGGGAAGAACTGATTTTGGATTAAAAACAGCAATATCTTTTAACTTATGCTGTTTCCAATCTCCAGTAAATCCTGGGAACCGAACCTCAGGCACGGGCTCCCCTTCTTTAGGAAACATTTTTTGCAAGAATCCCTGTTTTGTTTGTTTCAGGTTGGTTAGTTCTTGCTGAAGAAGAGTGATAGTTTCATCTAGTTGTTTAAAAAAGTTACCGATTTTGGTTTGTTCTTCTAATGATTTAGGAACTTCTACTTTTAACTGCGAAAGTGATTTTTGACTGACACCTTTAGCAGTTCCCCCACTTGATAGTGAAAACAATTCATTAAACACTTTAGGAGAGTTAAGTAATACCCTAAGAAAATCATTAGTCATTTGGTTCTCATAGACATCAAATGCTATGGTTCTTTGACTAAGGATATATCCCTTATTATCAGGTACTTGTGCTACATTTCCCATGGGTGCTTCTGTCGTAAATAGTACCTGTCCTTGTTTTAATTCCCGTCCCCCCATCCATTTTTGATATAATTCTTCGTCACCGTAATGAGCATCAGCAGAAGGATCTATATACCCATTTTTTACATTCAAAGCAGATAGAGCCAAATAACCACTATCACTCCATTCAAGCCCAAGCTTTTTGGGAGTTCTACCTCTAAAATCTATAGTACTTTTTATGTTATCAAAGAACTTACGCTGTTCCCAATCTTCAGTAAATCCTACAAATCGAATGTCTGGTGTACATTTATTTTCCACGATTAAACACCTCTAACGCACCCTTGATCCATTCTGCGTTTTCTTCACCAAATTGTAGCGAAGAAATCATGTCATATAGGCTAGATTCTAGTTTTGCTTTTTCTTTTCGAATATCTTGAATTGTTGAGCCGATTGTAACCATATCAACTGGCGATTCTTCTTCAAAGGTATCTACGTATCGAGGGATGTTCAAATTGAAATCATTCTCTTTGATTTCATCAAAAGTAGCAACGTGGGCATATTTATCCACATCTTCACGCTTCTTATACGTTTCGATAATTTTATCAATATTTTCTTTGGAAAGTTTATTCTGGTTTTTTTCTTTAGTAAACTCATTACTTGCATCAATAAATAACACATCTCGAGTGGTACGATTCTTCTTCAAGATTATGACTGTTGTTGGAATTGATGTCCCAAAGAATAAGTTTGCTGGCATACCAATAACAGCATCAATACTGCCATCTTCTAGTAATTTCTTACGAATCACACCTTCTGCAGCTCCGCGGAACAGTACCCCATGCGGTAAAACGATTGCCATTGTTCCCGAATCTTTCAAATGATAGAATCCATGTAAAAGAAAAGCAAAGTCTGCCTTTGATTTTGGTGCTAACTTCCCGTAACGGTTGAAACGAGAATCATCTAAGAATGTATCATCTGAAGACCATTTTGCAGAGTATGGTGGATTCATAAGGACGGAATCAAAGGTATATGGCTCATCTGTTGGCCAATCTTTGTTCAACGTATCCCCATTGCGTAAACGCATATCTTCTCTATCAACACCATGCAAAATCAAGTTCATCTTCGCTAGATTATAGGTCGTTGTATTTAGTTCTTGTCCATGATACTTTACACCATCTGGATGGTTAATATAGTTGCGAATATTCAACATCAAGGAACCTGATCCCATGGTTGGATCAAATACGCTAAACAATTTTTTGTCTTCTTGACCAATTGCAGCAATACGAGCCATCATGTCAGATACCTCATGAGGTGTATAGAATTCTCCAGCTTTCTTACCAGCTTCTGAGGCAAATTGACCAATCAAGAACTCATAGGCATCCCCAATGACATCACCATTATGTCCTATCACATCGACATCATTTAATTTCTTCAATACTTCTGTAATGGTAATGTTTCGTTGTTGATCATCTGATCCCAGTTTTTTTGATTTCAAATCCACATCATCAAACAATCCATTAAATTGATCATATTTCGTAGACAAATCGATAAAGGCTTTATTCAAGTCATTCAACTGAAACGTGTTTTGTTTAGCTTGATTAGTTAATACGTTGAATAAATAATCTGGTTCAATATCATAGCCTAATGTATCCACTAACGTTTCAATCAAGTCATTTTTTATATCTTCATCTGCTAATGATTCTCTATACAATTGAGTTTGTTTTTCTTGTGTATTGTATTCTTCTAGTGATTCATCTGCTATTTCAACTACCTTTTCTAATAACTTATCAGATAAATATTTGTAAAAGATCAATCCTAATAAGTAGTTTTTGTATTCTGATGCATCCATTTTGCTTCGCAAGTTGTCTGCGGCACTAAATAATTTTGCGTTTAATTCAGCCATGTTGCGTTCCTCACTTTTTCTATTATTGGTCTAATTGCTTCAATACTTTTAAATACAGTTTCTCTTCAAGTTCTGCTTGTTTCTTTGCCAAAGCTTGGCGCTTTCTCAAAAAGAAATACGCTTTTCCAATCGTTCGTTGTTTCTCAATACTTGGTAACTTGATTTCCAACTCTTTTAAAATTGCTGGAGTTAATTTTGGTACAGTACTTCCTTGCATGGAAATTGCCATTTGCTTTTTCATTGAGTGTGATTCATTCAACGCATAACATAAATAGCTACTATCCAAATGATCATGTTCAATAATGAGTTTCGCAAAGTTTTGGTTTATGACCTTCCCTTGGTTTAAGTCACTCACTATCCCAGCTTTGGAACTAACAAAGCTGAAAACAACATCTCCAGTACTGCTTAAATAGTTGTCTTTATGATTTGAATTTCCACTATAAGAACTAGCTTGTGAGTCTAGAAATGATCCATCTAAATCATTCATTAAATCCTCGTACGAATAAGCAACTAAAGTCAGATTATTTTTCTCGTTTCCTCTAGAAAGGTTTCTTCCTATTCTAACTGTTACGATATCTTCAAGTTTCATATCCTGGCCTCTTCAAAAAAGTATTTCTTTAAAATTACTTAATTACCATTGCGATTAAATCATATCACTCTGAAAATACTCGCTCAACAATTATAAGTAATTTTTAAGAATTACACAAAATAATTATTAGATGATTATTAAGTCTCATCAATTCTAGGAAGTTGAGAAAAAGATGAACAAACTTGCACACAGGAGATCCTTTTCACAAAAGAATACAGAAACAAATTACCAATATTTAATAAGCAATCGTAAAAACAATAAATAACTTGTAAAGCTTTTATAAAGATATTATTAGAAGATAAATAGTGTATTAAAATAAAAAAGACATTGACAACTGAATAGATGAATTTTTCATGGATATTACCGATAGCATTCATTTATTTGCTAACGACCCATACGAATTCGCTTTGAAATTCAAACGTGAAATATATGAACATACACGCATTGAATGTACGATCGGAATTGGTCCGAACCCTTTAATGAGTAAGGTTGCTTTAGATATTGAAGCAAAGAAGAACAAAGAAGGAATTGCTCATTGGAAGTATGAAGATGTCCCAACTAAATTATGGAGTATACGGCCACTTAATAAGTTTTGGGGTATTTCGTACAAAACAGAAGAAAAGCTGAATCGAAAAGGAATACATTCTATCGGAGATTTAGCGAACTATCCTCTTAAATATTTAAAACATAGTTTTGGCAAGATCGGAGAGGAATTGCACCTACATAGCAACGGGATTGACTTCAGCCGTATTTCGGAAAAATACATTCCTGCTACAACTTCTATTGGGAAAAGCCAAATTCTAATGCGTGACTATACGATAGAAGAGTTTCCGATTGTACTACTGGAACACATTGAAGAAGTTTGTTATCGCCTTAGAAGACAAAACAAACTTGCTCAAACCGTTCATTTTTCTGTTGGTTATAGCAAGAGTTATAACGGTGGTATTAGAAAAACACATACTTTAAGTCGTCCGACTAACTTAACAATGGATATTTATAAGATTTGTACATACTTTTTACATGAACAATATACTGGAGAACCTATCCGCAGCATAAACATCTCTTTAACGAATCTAATGCAAGAAGGGGAGGAACAAATTTCTCTTTTCGATAATGTCACGCAACGAGAAAAAGAAGTAAAACTAACAAAAGTAATGGATGAAATACGCACAAGGTTTGGGAAGAACAGTATTTTGCGGGGGATTTCCTACACGCATAGCGCCACAGCTAGATACAGAAACACACTAATAGGGGGCCACAAATCGTGAACAATGCTAATATGCCAAAAGGAAGAAAAATGGTCAAATGGACTCCATTCGTTATCAAGACCTAAATTCAAAAAACATTTAAAATATCAAGCTTCTAACATATTGTATATGACTAATATGTTAGAAGCTTTAAAAACGAAAAAATTGTCCATTTCCAAGTGGAAATGGACAATTTTTGTTTTAAGGTGTTATATAATTCTTAAATTGATGAGCCTTTAGTTTTAAACTAAATTATACTCTCGACACTCTTCACAAAATAATTTCGTATCGTATTTATGTTCTATATAAACTTGATGCCATACCATAAATGCTAGTACTGTCCAAATTTTACGGCTATAGTCAGCTTTATCTGTACAATGTGCCTCCAGTAAGTTTAATACATATTCTTTATCAATTAAATGTTCGGTTTTACTTTCTTTAATAATGTTTAGAGCCCAGTCATGCATTTCATCTTTTAACCAATGACGGATTGGTACTGGAAAACCAAGTTTCTTACGATCTAGTACATGATCGGGAACAATACCGCGTACAGCTTCACGTAAAATGGCCTTTGTAGTTCTATTGGCAATTTTGAATTCTGTTGGGATTTTAGAAGCGACATCAAAGACTTCTTTATCTAGAAATGGAACACGTAATTCTAATGAGTGAGCTGTAGACATTTTATCCGCTTTTAATAAAATATCTCCACGTAACCATGTGTACATATCAATGTATTGCATTTTACTTACATCATCATAATCCTTAATTTCATTATATAATGGTTTGGTTACATCCTTATAGTTAACACTTTCACTGTAAGATTGCATTAACTTCATTTTCTCTTTTTCACGGAAGATCTTTGCATTACCATAGTAACGTTCTTCAATTGGTGTACATCCACGCTCTAGAAAACTCTTTCCCTTAAAACCTTCTTTAAGCGCTCCACTTAAAGCTTTTAAAACCGTTTTACCTGGGGTTGGGATGTATGAGAACATTTTTAAAGAGTTTGGCTCACGGTAAATATTATATCCTCCAAATAGCTCATCTGAACCTTCACCAGAAAGAACAACTGTTACATGTTTACGCGCTTCTTTTGCAACAAAGTATAATGGCACTGCTGCTGGATCTGCTAATGGGTCATCCATATGCCACATGATTTTTGGGAATTCATCCATAAATTCTTGTGGTTTTACCAATACACTATAGTTTTTTAAATCTAATTTCTCAGCAGTTTCTTTCGCTACATCTATTTCACTAAATCCACGGTGCTCAAAACCAACAGAGAATGTTAAGAGATTTGGATTTATTTCTTTTGCAATGGAAGCAATAATAGACGAGTCAATTCCGCCAGATAAGAATGCACCTACTGGAACATCACTGCGCATATGTACTTTTACTGAATCATATAATACATCGCGAATTGCTTGAATGTGTTGCTCTTTTGGGGTATCTACAGCATTGAAATATGGTTTCCAGTAGCAATGAATCTCTATCTCTTTTCCAATTTCTTTTATGAAATAATGACCAGGTTCAATTTTGTTGATATCATTTGTTAATGTTTCCGGTTCTGGTCCATATTGGTACGTAAAATAATGTTGCAGGGAAGTTGGATTTACCTCTTTATCCTGCATTATATGTAAGATACTTTTCTTTTCAGATGCAAAGAAAGTCGTATCATCCTGTTCTGCAATATAAAGCGGTTTAATACCAAAATGATCACGCGCGCCAAATAATCTTTTCTCTTGACGGTCCCAAATAACAAAAGTATACATTCCACGAAGATGTTTTACACATTCTTCTTTTACATGAGCATATAATGCAACAATAACTTCCGTATCTGACTGAGTTGAAAAATTTGCCCCCTGTTTAATTAACATTTCACGTAATTCTATATAATTATAAATTTCACCATTGAACATAAGTATATAACGTTCATTTTCATATGTTAGCGGTTGATGTCCAGCATCCAAATCAATAATGCTTAAGCGTCTAAACCCAAATTGGACATGTTCGTCACGGAAATATCCTTGATCATCCGGACCGCGATGGTATAGCAGATTTGTCATATTTTCAAATTGTATTTTCTCTGTTTTCGAATAACTTTTTGCAGTATTATACAGGCAACCCACATAACCACACATTTTTTTACCTACTTTCTATTTATCTATTCCTTAAAATTTCAATATTATGATCAACTTCAAGAAAGAAAATTACATTCTTTATTTAAGGCGTAGCATACATTTAGTGCTTATAAATTAATATTTATCTCAAATAGAAATTCTAATAAATTTAGCTAAAAAAAATTAGTATTGATAAGTCTAAATAATTTAAAGCTTATTTAAATTATAAATCTATAATAGTATAGGGCAATGCCGATTTTTCTATCACTACCATAGATATGGTCTATAATTTTTCTACTGGTTATTTCAATTTTTATTATTCTTTAATTAATTTTCTAATCTGTTCTTTACTTTGTTCAGAAATAGGAAATCCCAATTTTATAATTTCATTTGTAAGCAATTCGATAAAATTTCTAGTGCCGAACCCAATAAATTTATCTCTACGCAAGATAAGGTTAACCTCCCTACTAACACTCGGATTTACTATTGGAATAGCTGATAAATCGTTATCTTCCGTAATATCCAATAGAGTTTTAGATACAACTGTTACTCCAAAATCACTTCTAACAAAATCGAATAATGATTCGATACTAGAGGTCTCAATAATTGGATACATATTTATTTTCCGTGCTATGCATGTATAGTCCAATAACTTTCTGCATTCATGATTATCTGGGAACAAAATTAATGGTAATTTATTTAATTCGGAGAACTGTATTTCTTTTTCATTAACTAATGAATGGTTTTTTGATAACACTAAAAATAGCTCATCAGTGTACAATGGTATTTTTATAATTTTTTCTTCTTCGAATACGTAATCAGAAGAATCAATGGTAACAGCAAAATTAACTTGATTCTGATTTATTAATTCTAGTATTTCATCTGAACTTATAATTTTCACTATTACTTCTGGATAATTTTTATGAAAATCTAAAATTAAAGTGGAGACTAAGTTTGTTAGTTCGCCAGGTAAAGTGGCAATTGCAATTTTACCTCCTTTTATCTCCTTTAATTCACTGATTTCTTCTTTTACATTATCAAGTGCATTGAAAATAGTTTTACATTCCTTTGCTAAAATGTATCCCACATCTGTTATAGCAATTTTCTTTCCTAATCGATCAAATAACGGCATACCTATTTCATCCTCGAGAGCTTTAATTTGATGACTTAATGTAGGTTGTGTAATACCTAATTTATCAGCCGCTCGTGTAAAATGCAGTTCCTTACAAAGTGTTATAAAATACTCTAATTGTCTTAATTCCATATAACAATAATCTCCTTACTTAGTTAATTAATTTCTCAAAACCCTTTAATTCTCCCTATACTTTATCATTTCGTTCATTTATAAAAAACGTAATTTCTCCTAATAAAATGTATTAGGAAAAATTACGTTCCTTATTTATGTTATGGTATACATACTTTAAGAAAAGATTATATAGTCTACTATAGAAAATAGACCGCTCATTCTATACTTAGTTCACTTTATTTGTAAATCGTAATACTTATTCTTCAACTTCTAAAGGTATATTATGACTATAAGTTTGATTAGAACTTTTAATCTGAAATCCTTCAAAGAAATCGATCGTTATACTGTCGTCAACAAAAGCTAAAGATGCTTTGTTTATATATAATGGTTTCCAGTTTGTTTGCATTTCTTCATAGCCAATACTTGATTTAATAAGTTTAACTCTCAGAACTCCATCTAATGGAAGTCCACATCCTCCCATTTCATATTGAAGGAATCGAAGGTGATTTGGATATTTAGTCTCTAAATTTTCGAATTGTTTCATAGCAGCTTCTGTAACAGTAATTTGAATTTGCATATTATTTCCCACCTTGTCTATTTTGGATTAAAAGATGAATATGTTACGAACTCCCACTGATTTGTGTTACAATTCATTGTTTGAATGGCTTCAACTAATTGAAATTGAATTAATCGCTGGGATCCGGGAAATTGAGAAATACTACTTTCGTCAATATCCCAAATAATACTTGCTTTCCCAGTTAGTTGTAATGTATCACCAGTAGAAAAATCAAAGAACAATAGCCCTACATTAGGATTTTCAATAATGTTTCCGAGCGTATTGAATAGCATATTACCTGAGTAATCAGGAAATACTATTTTTTGTTCGCTTATAATGTGAATAAACCCTGGCATCCCACCTCGATGGGAAATATCCATTTTCCCATCTGAACTGGAACTCGCAATAATGAAAGTATCAGCTTGACTAATCAGTTCTTGCTGTTTTTCATTTAAAGCATACTGCTTATTAAATCGCTTAGTCTCACCAACAACTGTTTCGTTATAAGTGAAATTTCTCGCCTGAATGTATTTAGGGCAATTCCCAAATACTTGTTCAGTTTTAACTTCAAAACTTCCATCCGAAAATTTGTTTACAACCGAACCATTTATACGAATTCTTATCCTGGAAGCAAAGTCAATTACGATGATTCCAACTTCTTTATTGTGAAGAATATTTGTGAATAATGGATCACCTTCATTTATACCAACATTTATTTTAATTGCATCGCAATCTACTGCTTGAATAATTCCTTCTTTTCCTGCTAAAAATGAACTCCACACTCTCCCTTGTTCATCCATAGAAGATATCATGAATGAGTTTTGTCCATTTAGAAACGCCATAAATTTTTTTGTCATTATTGGCTGAATCATTGTACTAGCAGTATTCGCTATTTGCTGTACACCAAGCCTATTGTGTACAGCACGTTCCCCAGAATGAAAAACATCCATATACATCTCTCCAATTTACTTATCAATAGGACTCATACTAATGGCTGCTCTACAAAACACTATTATTTCGCCTCCTACGGAAACTTTTTCTAGCAAGGTTACTTGCTTTTGTTTTTTTGCTATCTTGTAAAGCACCTTCATTCTAACTCTGACATTTCCTTTTATCAATTCTATCGTTTCTATAATTATCATAGGTGTTATCTATCGTTAAATTAGAACTTAAAAATCTGCACGTAAATTCATGTTATTGAATAAAATTTCATATTGCATAGATATAACTATCATTTATGCTGTATTCTTCAATATATAAAAAAGATATAGAGCTAATTATTACTGAGACTGTTACTTGTGAAACACACTTTAAGTAGACCATTGTCATTATTTATATCTTTTCATAGCCAGTACTACAATAACAACTTCGTTATCGATATTTTTTTAAACTATTCCCTTTATGTCCCTATAAATATATAATTTCAAAAATTTATCTAAAACTACAAAAGGAACAATTAATCATAGATAAGTTCTATTGATTATATAGAAATCATTGCATTGATAAATAATGGAGGCTTTATATAATTAATTTAAGCTCATGAGCTAGCAATAAGATTTAAAAATATCATTTCTTTATAGGAGGACATTTTCATGCAAAAAACAGTTGCAGGTATAGTAATTCCGGATAGTAAGATAGCAGTAGAGGCGCAAGAAATACTTCGTGAATATGGTAATGACTTACTATGGAATCATTCGAATCGTGTTTACTTATTTGGTGCTCTTCAAGGTAAAAAAGCTGGGCTTAAGTATGACGAAGAGTTATTATATGTTAGCGCCCTCTTCCACGATCTTGGCCTTACAAAGAAATTCAGTAGTCCAGATAAGCGTTTTGAGGTAGATGGTGCAAATGCTGCACGTAGTTTTCTTCAACAACATGGTATGGATAATGAGTCAATTAGGTTGGTTTGGGATGCAATTGCACTTCACACAACAATTGGAATTGCTGAATATAAAGAACCTCAAGTTTCATTAATTTATTCTGGAGTAGGATACGATGTTATGGGCGATGGATATAATGAAATTCCAGAGGAAATTCGTGAACAAGTTGTATCTGCTTTCCCTCGAGATAATTTCAAACAAAAAATCCTTCCTGCTTTCCTTGAAGGTTTCGCTCATAAACCTGAAACTACTTTTGGGAACATTAAAGCAGATGTTTGCTCATTGCTTCTTCCAGGCTTTAAACGCAAAAATTTCTGCGATTGCGTATTACATTCACCTTGGAAAGAATAGCCATAGAGATAAAAAAAGCTTGCCATTAATGAAAATGGCAAGCTTTTTTAAGCAAATAACATCTAATAATTTGCAAGAAATTAGAGAGACCAACTAACTAATTTTTGTTTAATAATCAAAAACTTAAATTAATTAAAAAACATAAAGAATAGCTATCTCATAATGACGTACATAAATTTATATAAGCGTTTTGATCATTATAAAGTCAAATTGTTCTTCATCACCCATATAAAAAGAGTGAACTCCAGTTTGGACAAAACCCATTTTCTTATAAAAGGCAATAGCATTTTCATTCTTTTCCCATACACCTAACCAAATTTTCTTTTTATTATGTTCCATTGCAATTTCTATAGATTTATTTAGAAGATATTTACCAAGCCCATGTTTTTGAAACTCACCTTTTATATAAATTCTTTCGATTTCAAGTGATTCATCGCCCATTTCTTCAGACTGTGCATCATTAGTATTTACCTTTAAATATCCAGCAACTTCATTATTAAAATAAACAAAAAAGAATTGCGAAGCGACATTCGATAATTCTTTTTCCAATTGTTTTAAGTTAAATGCTTTTTCCAAATAAGCACTCATATTTTGAGGTGAATTCTGATCCTTAAATGTCTCATTAAATGTTTCATAGCTAATTTCTTGAAGTGTATATAAATCCTCAAGGGTACCCTTTTTTATGTTTATAGTCATTTAAATATGTCACTCCTTTATACAATCAATAATTTCTCTTGTTTCCCTTTTTTACAAATTCCCAATCTTTTTCTATATTTTTTCTTATTTTTTGAAGAAAATTGAAAATGGTATCCACTTCTTTTTCAGAAAACCCTTCTAATGCAACGGTATTGGAATAATCATTTTCTCTCTTTATAAAAGGATAAATATTTTTTCCTTTCTCCGTTGGAAAGAGTTTTTTTATTTTTTTGTTATATTCATCATCCTTTTTTTCAATAAATCCATTTATTTCGAGTTTTTTGATAGCACGAGCTGCTGTTGTTCTATCCACTTTTATCATCTCAGATAACTTTTCTTGAATAATTCCTGGGTTTTCACATATTCGTACAAGGTACAAATACTGCCCTTTTGTAAGTTCATATTCTTTAAATTCTATATTACTTATAGAATCTAATGCCCTTGCTATCATTCCAATTTCACGGAGAATTTCCTTCATAGCTAACTCCTTATCGTATGTTTTTATTGCAAATGCAACATTTTAAGGTTACATTAAATATACATCTTTTTTATTGTAATTGCAACAAAAATAACGGTAAAGAGGTTGATTAAAATGAAATATGTGTTCTATGTATTAGGAATTTTAATATTAACCCTTGGTATTTCTTTCACTATACAATCAGACCTTGGAACTTCACCCTTTGATGCACTCTTGGTAGGACTGTCTTTAAATGTGGGGCTTACTGTGGGGAGTTGGGAAATAATAATAGCTTTATTATTGATATGCTGCAATTCATGTTTAAAAAGACAACGACCAGAAGTTATGGGGTTGTTAACAGCATTCATAACAGGTATTGGTATTGATATGTGGTTATTTTTATTACGTCATTTAATTACACCTGAAATATGGTACAGTAAAATGATTTGTTTTGGAATCGGCTTAGTTATTACAGGATTAGGAACTGCAACATATTTACACACAAATTTTGCACCGATTCCTATTGATCGCTTAACGTTAATCGTACAAGAATTAACTAGAACGAATATATTTTTATCAAGAACGCTCATTTATCTCGTATTCTTGATAATGGCAATATTTTTACATGGACCAATTGGTGTTGGTACTGTGATCACCGTTTGTTTAGGTGGACTAATCCTTAATTACTTTATGCCATTTACTAAAAAATTATTAGACCCCTTAATAATAAAACCTAGTCCTTCATCAAATGATAATAGGAATAAAAAGCATTCAATATAGAATGCTTTTTATTCCTATTATTTTAAGTATATTCCTTCACAACATTTCCAATTTTACTTAACCTAAATTCAAACTTCCCTTTTTATACTCTTTTACGCCATCCATGCTTTTTTTAACAGCTCCACACCGATTTGAATTTCTTCGAAAGAAAGATTTCCAAAACCAAGTTTAATGATTGGGCTGTCAGTTGTATTTTTAACAAAATAACGCGAAGTAGGGTAAACTTGAACACCATAATATGAAGCTTGTTTTATTAGCCATTTTTCTGAACGGTTTAGATATACCTTTACTAATACAAACAAACCAGATTTTTCACCAATGATGAAAATATTTTGATTGAATTGCTCCTTTAATACGGACACTAGGTGTTGCATTTTTCGTTTATAAACTAGACGCATACGTTTAATATGACGATTCCATTCTCCTTCTTCCATAAATTTAGCCATTGTGAGCTGACTAAAAATTGAAGTGGTACTCTCAAAATGAAGAAATTGATCCTTATAATCATTTATAAGTGTCTGGGGCAACACCATATAACTCAAACGAATTCCCGGAAGAAACGATTTTGAGAAGTTTCCTAAATAAATGACTCTTGATGAATCAATTGAAGTTAGGGCTGGAAATGGCTGTTGCGTATAGCGAAATTCACTATCGTAATCGTCTTCAATAATATACCCTTTCATCTTGTTAGCCCAATGAATTAGCATTTGACGTTGTTGGATAGACATACTTACTCCATATGGGCTGTGATGAGAAGGTGTTACATAAATTACTCTTGAGTTCGTTTGATCTAATTGTGAAAAATCAGCACCTGTTTCATAAACTGGTAAAGTTTTAATCCTAAAATGATGAAATTGAAAAGCTTTCCTAGCGCCATCATAACCCGGATCCTCTACTATAACACTTGAAAAATCATTCTTCAGAATATGTCCTAGGTTAATAAGCATTTGTTGGGTACTACTGCCGATAATAATCGCATCTTCATCTGCTTTCACCCCACGGGATTGAAGTAGATATGTGGAAATTTGTTTACGTAAACATACTTCACCAAAAGGTGACCCATATTTAAAACTATCTTGTAATGTTAATACTTGATTGGCAATCCTCCTCCAAATTTTCAAAGGAAAATGTGTTTGATCTACGGCACCTGCTCGGAAATCAATAAGAAGAGGTGTTACTGATTCTTTTTGTTTTTTAGTAAAAGGGTTTAACTTTTCTTCGAATAAGGGGGGCTCTAACTCATTTACGAAATAGCCTTTCCTTCCTTCCCCACAAATATATCCTTCAGCTACAAGTTGTTCATAAGCTGTTAATGTCGTATTACGACTTACTTGAAGAGAATCTGCGAGTTGACGAATGGAGGGTAACTGTTCATTAGGAAGTATATCTCTTCGTTCAATCAAATGTTTAAACTCTTCATAGATTTGTTTGTATTTAGGAGAGTCATTATTTAGAGAAAAAATGATATTTTTCATTTGCAACCCCTGACATGTTTATTTGTTTAAAATTGTACCTTTTGACATGTCTATTTATATAATACTATGTATTACAAATCAAGTTAATTGAGGAGGAGGCTGATTATGTATATTCCTAAATACTTTAAAGTCAAAGATATCGATGAAATTCGAGAATTTATTCAAATGAATCCATTTGGAACAATTGTAACAATAAAACAAGGTAAACCAATTGCTACTCATTTACCATTACAGTTAAATAAAGAAGATGATAATTACTATATAACGGGACACATGGCTTATGGGAACACTCAATGGAGAACATTCGAAATTAGTGAAGATGTATTAGTTATATACCAAGGACCACATGCTTATATCTCTTCTTCCTGGTATGAACAAGAAAATGTACCAACATGGAACTATCAAGCTGTACATGTATATGGTAAAGCCACTATTTTGAAGGAAGAAGAGTTAAAACAAGATCTTACAATGTTACTACAGAAATACGAAAAACACCGTAAGAATCCAGTTTTATGGGACAATCTTTCGCCTCAGTTATTAGAGCAAGAATTAAAAGGCATTGTTGGATTTAAAATTAAAGTGCAAGAAATTCAAGCTGCATATAAATTAAGTCAGAATCGCAATGAAAAAGATTATCTTAACATCATTAATAAATTACAAGAAGAAAAGGATTTTGATTCTCAAAGAATGGCAAAAGTAATGAAAAAGAAAGTTTAAAGTCTCAAAAGAGTACTATACTCAACTTCTGCTCACGTATACATCATTCATTTATATGATGCAATTGTAGAGTGATTTATAAAGATAGTTCTCTAAAATCGAAATATAATTGGGAAGGAATTAGAAAAATGAAAAACCCTTTTATCTCTTTTAGTGTAGCAATGGTCACACCATTTTCTACTAATGGTGATCTGTATTTAGAAGGAATACCATCATTAGTTGATTACTATAAAAAGCACAAAGTTCCTGCATTATTGATTAGTGGTACCACTGGTGAACAACACTCTATGACCGTTGAGGAACGTATGGCTTTATTTCACAAAGTAAAAAAAGAAGCAAAAAATGATTTGATTATATATGGAGGAGTTGCAGCTGTTCAAACCAACGATGCGATAGCATTAGCAATTACCGCAGAAAAAGTAGGACTAGATGGTATTATGTTAGGGTTTCCGCCATATTTACGAATTAATCAGCAAGAAGCATTTAACTATGTCTCAAAGATTTGTTCAGTAACCCATTTACCAATCATGATTTATAATAACCCTCCACGAACCGGGTTTGATTTACATGTTGAAACATTAATAAAATTAGTTGGAAAATTCCCTCAAATCGTAGCATTTAAAGAAGCTGGTGATGTGAGCAGTGTACCAATTGTGAAAAAGAAATTAGGACCGGAATTCATTGTATTATCAGGATCTGATACAAATATATTTGAGGATGCTGAACTTGGATATAACGGTATTACTAGTATTTTGGGGAATATTTTTCCTGAAGAGATACATAATATTATTAAAAACTTACAAGCTGGTGACGAGGAAAAAGGGCTAAACCAATTTTCAAAACTCTTGCCCTATATGCATTCGATTATAGAAATGGGAACACTTCGCACAATTAAATACCTATTAGAAAAGCGTAATATACAGGTTGGAATTTGCCGAGAACCCCTTTCAACATTAAGTATAGCGGAAAAGAAAATTATCGATAATTTTTTTCAATCATTTTGAAGTAGCTTATTCTTATGAAATGAAGATAGGAAATAGTTAATTGAATTTGAACATAAAAAGGGCTAATCCTTTACGGAAATTAGACTTTTTATGTTCAAATTCGCTTAGCGTAAGAAATCTGCAATTTGTTGGTGCTACGCCATGAAGGATTCAGTCTTGATTGCATCTAAGTAGGTATTTGAATGAAAGGAATGCTCAAAATATCAATAAAATACCGTTAATATTTTGAGCATTAGCGCGGGTATATTGATGGTGTTTATTCCCACAAATTTTAAGTGTGTACGATAAATTCCATCTTCTTATTTGCTTATATCCATTTATATCTGTTTATATACGTTTGCATATGCCACTTTTAGTTGATTCCGTAATTGCTTGTTTTCTTCCTCAATTTTCTTGATTCTTCGTTTCAACGATTCAATAATTACATCTTTATTGCTGTCACTCATCTCATGTTTTATCTGTTTTGAGGTAGAGGAGTGTGCTTGCTGTTGACGCAGGGTTTCAATACGTTTACGCAACTTCTGATTGTTGTACAGTGTGGCTTTAGCGATCCTGGCTTCGCTTGCTACACTATTAAAATTGATGTTCTGATTGGCTCGTACGAGCCTTTGGATTGCTTCATCAACTTTTTTAGAGGTGACTGCCTTTCTGGATGCATGAATTGCTTTTAGCTGTTCTATACGATCATAACTAGCCATGTTTCACACCATACTTTCTTTTTATACGATTTTGCCGACCAAAAATAATATTACCTTCTCTAATATTATTTAAAATGCCTTGATATCTGTTTAAATTCTGTACATGTTTCTCAACCATATCCTCACGATTATGCTGTTTAGCTACTTCTACAGCCCTCGTTGTTGTTTTTATGTGCAACTCATATTTTTCGATATCCAGCTCTGAAAATCCAATCGCTAAATCTTTGCAAGGACTACCACTATTACATGTCAAACAAGGTGGAGCTTCCATATGTGGGCAATCTCCTTTCAGTCGTGCATGACATGTTCCGTAAGGATTATCCATTGCATTTAATTTATGCTCTTGCCAGAGTGCTTGTAATATATCATCAGGAATATCTTCACCTACATTAATCTTTTGTACCTCACCGTTCAAATCAAAGCTGAAAACCCCTTGATTAATAACAGATTCGAATGCTTTTCGCTTAGTTTCATCCAATAGTTTGGCATACCGTAAAGTCATCTCAGGAGAAGCATGGGCTAATAATTCTTGTACTGTTAGAATATCTGCACCGCCATTCAATAATTTCACAGCATATGTATGACGAAATTGATGAGTTTTAAAACGAAATATATTACCATCTTCATCTACAATATGTTTCTTTTTTGCTAGTTCATTCAAATGACTTCGAATCCAACCTTGAGTATATGGCTTACCTTTTCGTGTCCCCTGATACCTCACAAAAATATATCCTCCTGGATTATTATCTTGCGTACTATTTTCTTTGGAATATGAAATTAAAACCGAAAGAATTTTCGCGAGATCCTCATCAATTGGAATTCTATGTCCTTGCACTTGTGTTTTTTCAATATCAGTTACAATGGAATATTTACCATTCAATTGTACAAGACAATCTGTTGTGAGTTCTAACACATCTGAAATACGAAGTCCTGTTTTAAAAGCTACCCATACCACTGGTATAATGTCTTCAGGTAGGTCTTTAAGGTGAGCAAATAATTGTTCCAGTACAAAATCAGGAATGTAATCAATTTGCCCAAAGGGCTTTTTTTTCACTTTAGGTTTGTCCCCTGGGAAAATCAATAATCGTACATCTTTATTTGGCGCAATGCCATATTCGTATTTTTGAACATCTCCCAAAAACTTATTTATACATTTCAACTCTTCTGATATATATCTTTCTGAAGGGTCAATACCTTTATTTTTGGTGTATTCATGCAACCATTGAATGTATTGTTCCATATGAGGTCTTTTGAGATTTTTCAAATCATTCCAAGTTGGTTCCAATGAAAATATGAAAGCAAAAAATTTATTCAAAGTCCTTAGGTAAAATCTTGATGTCGCAAACGAAAGATCGCTTCGTCCCATTAAACGTTGTTTAATATACTTTTTTGTACTCTCTCTAATTTTCAACGGTTCTATTTTAGTAAAATCGAGGTAATGCGCAGTTAAACTTTTGCTGTAGTATATCCCATACTTTGTGTGTAATATCCGTACATCCCAACGGTCTTTCTCCCATTCATCACGAGAATCTGCTAACACCAAGAAGTTGGAATAGATGATACGAAAATAAGTTGCTGCGGGGGATTTATGTGTATATCCATCGAATACTGTGGTCTTTGATGTCTTTGTTATTGGAATTCCTTGCTGTTTTAACCAAAACCACCATTCTCGTTCAACCTTATCCATATCTAAATCAAATAAAGAGAAAAGATGGGGGTATTTTGTGTTAAGAAAAAGAGATAATTTGTTTAATAATGCGGCATTCCCATCAAAACTACTGCTTAGTGCCCAATGTTCTTTAAATAATTTTTGATACCACACATATTTTATTTCAAGGTTAACAGTTGGACTATTTATTCGAAAATACACATTTCGTCGTTTTCCTTTGTAGTTATCCGCCATTCTCCGAAATTGAGGGATTCTTTCTAAGAATTCAATGTTCCAACTGTCATTAATTAAAAAATAAGCTTCTTTCACATGTTTAGTGGTAACAAATCCATCAGGTTGAATTGTTTTTTCCATATAACTAGAGAGTTCATATTTTAATCGTTCATGAAAATTGACTTCTCCTATATTTGTTTGCTGTTTTCGCTTCATGTTTACCACCTTCAGCTTTTTTCATCAATTTTGAATGCATCTTGCGCTTTTTCCCAATCCTTACGGATGTCTTCATCCGAAGGGTGGAGATACAAATTCATTGTTGTTTGAATTTGGGCATGTCCCAATCTCTCTTGTACTTGTTTGATGTCTTTTGTTTCCTGATAGTATATAGTCGCATGGGTATGTCGGAGCAGATGGGGGTGGATGTTAATTTTTGTTTTCTTTCGCAAGCGTTTGAAGAGAGATTCTACATCACTATAATTCATAGGTCTACCCACATTTCTCCCACGTAGCTTAACAAAGACAAAGTTTGTTTTAATATCCAGTTCATCCATAATTTCATACAGATAATCATCATACAAATTCATTAGGTGTTGCGATACAAATATCTCTCGTTCTCCTGTTTTGAGCTTTGCACCATTCTCCAATTCTCCTCGATCCATCAAGCGAATCCGATGTCCTTTTCTGTGGTCAAATATAAAGTCTTCCAGGAATAGAGAGAGGGCTTCTCCAATACGCAATCCTGTTTCAAACAGAAGTTGAATAAGGAAAGCATCTCGTATATTTGTAGTAGCTGTGAGAGTTTGTTGCACTTGCTCTTTTGTGAGAACTTGAATCTTTTTACGAGGCTCTTTTACTTTCAAAACATTTCGGATAGAAGGCTTATTCTTATTAATATGATGTAAAAAACTCTTATAGCGTGTTTTTCCACCTGTATAAATCTGGCGCATTAGTTTTTCATTCATGTCCTTAGACAATTCTTCGTTACGGTATAAATAATCATAAAAATTTGTGACAGCAGTGATTGTTAAATTAACTGTTTTTTCAGCCTTTTTAGATTTTACAGGTGAAAAAGACATTACATTTAAACTAGTATACGGATGACGCAACCATCCAACAAAATCTGCTAGATGTTCTAATTTTATTTCTTTGTAATCTTTTTCAGTTTCTCTCAAATATACAAAGTATTGTTTCAGCGCATAACAGTATGTCTTTTGAGTATTCCTACTTTTACCTGTGCTATCCAAATATTTGAGATATTTTACAACGGGAACAATCGGAATCCCTCTTTCATCTACTAACATGTATTTTATACTTTCCTCTAGGATAACCTCTTGTACTCGCATAGAATTCCTCCCCTAGATTCATACTAAAACTAACGATTGTTTTTCCACCACCACTCCTATAGAAATTGTCCTCCCACTATAAAGAATAAAATTCCATCACATTATAAACATAATATACTAGATTATTAGCGTACAGTTAACGATTATATAATGTAACAAAAAAAGAATACTAAGCTCACATATTGAACATAATATTCTCTTTTTATTGTAGTATATTTAACCGTTTGCCGCATTAACATCTCAATTTGATGGGATACGTGAAATGATTAAGGAACAAAACAAAGTTACTCGTCCGATTTTAACACCTGAAGAAAAAGAACGAATTGAAAATATGCTCTTATGTTCATTAGTATCAGAAGAGGAAATAATGATTACATATTATGAGGACGGTTATTTGCTCTCTAGTTATATGACCGTTGTTGATATTGACCCGTCAAATAGCGCTGTTGTATGTACAGATGCTTTTTATAACAAGATGAAATTGCAATTCGTTAATGTAATAGATGTAAAATAGAATGAATTACTATACTCATGCTTGGATTATTTTTATGAAAATACGTTCGTTTTTCAGATTGAATTGTAGTTTTTTATCTTTATATTTAAATTTATGAATAAAAAATAAGAATTAATGTGATAAAATGAAAAGGATATGAAAGATTGCTGATATATGTATTTATTGTAAAAGTAGTGTTAGTAAAGTATTGGTGGTTCAAGTCAAAGAAAAGACATCTGATGGTTTTATTGAATGTCACGCATTATAATACAAAAGATGGGTAGTGAAACAGAAATGATATCTGCTTTACTACCCATCTTTTGTACTACAAATGACCTCTTTTACTACAACAACATTTTAAAATCTTATATAGCTAACGCACTACGTTAGCTGAATTAAAATACTTACTGATAACCTTACTTCACTAAGTACTGCTGAATTTCCTTTATTAAGAGTTCTGCCCCTTCAGGACTAAGAACAATTTGTCCATTAGCTAATGACATGTTTTTTTCTGAAATATCACCAGTTATTGTACAAGCATCATGTGACTTGTATTTTTGTAAAATTATCTTTTCGCCTTCTACAAATATCTCTATAGGATCTTTTTCTACGATTCCTAATGTTCTTCTTAACTCTTTCGGTAGAACAATACGTCCTAATTCATCTATTTTACGTGTAACACCTGTTGATTTCATGCTATACCACCCTTTTATTTGTTTTTTAATCGTTCAATTCTTTTAATAAATCTTCATGTTTCTCACATAATCTATATACATCTAATAATAATTGCCTACCATTTATTCCTCCCCATTGATTAGATATGTTAACACCGTGCAAATATTTGATTAAATCTGGATTCAATACGGCATTTTTTATTTCATCTATACTCATTTTCATTTCTTCTTTAGGTATCTGCCCTCTCCCCTTCGATCTATCAATCACATATGGACAGACGGACACGGACTAAACGATGTGTTTTTTGTATCATTTGCATTTAATACTACAATTTTATCGATAAGATTAATTGCTTTATCTAATGAAATATTTTTTTCATAACATTTATAGCCTAGTTCTAATGTTAGAATTGTAGCTTCACTTAATAGATATTGTTTTTGAATCTCCTCAATTTCTTTTCCTATTTTACGAAGATTAATATACTGCTCTATAGACATATTTTTGTTCTCCTCTCACTACACTTATATATCTGAATTTCTATTGTCATCTTTTATTTCGTTTTCTCTTTCTTCAGCTTCTAACATAAATTTAGTGTAAATCATTATCTTTTCTAGTTCATCTTTCGTCGCATTATAATCTGTGATATAACGTTCTTTTCTTCCGGGACTCATATATTTATTTTTTTTCATTTCATTTATTGTTTCTATATTAAATATTTTCCCTTTTCCTTTTAACTCATGCAAGAGTTTTAAATTAATAGCTAGACCTATACTCCAAAGAATCAAGCCGATAACGAAAGAAAGTAATAGATGTACCGAAAGAGAATTATCAGTGAACATGAAATAGAGAAAATAAATAATTGAGATTATCCACAAAAATGGATTGTAGTATTTCTGTATATTTTTATACTTTCGTATTTTTATTTCGTGTTGCTTTTTTCTTATTTCAAGAGTCTCTAACATGTATAATCTCCTTTTAAATAGTTTACAAAGGTCCATTTGCTAAATGCTCGTTTTTCATACGTTACCTTACTATGCTAGTACGCCACAATTTCGCCTAACAACGTATTAAATTTATTTATGGCCTAATCACTTTAACAATAGCAAACACCAGAAATCATTATAATAAACTTAAAACTATTACATGCAACGAGACCCCTGTATACTGACTAAATATTTCAGTGAATTTGTTATAAGTGACTTTGAATTTATTCTTAAAAATAAGTAAAATTACAGAACTAATTAAACATATAATTGCGCCGGTTAATCTTTTGATGTCAGGAGTATAAAGCTGGTTAGTTTTTAACCATAAGATAATACTCATCACTATGACAGTTGTAGAAAAGATGAAGATAGAAATGATAAGAAATAAAATTCTGATAGTCACAGCATCTTCATTTTATAGTAACAGTTCTAATACATCAATATTAAAAACCTTATATATAAATTTATAGAAATTTATTAAGGTTATTATATAACTATAAATAAGATAAAGGGTGTTCAATATGACTAAAAAGAAACATTTTGAACTACCTCCACATTCACTTCGTTTAGAAGTGGGGGATTCCTAAGTAAAGAGTTCTATCGAACTCTAATTTATTAGGCTATCTCCGCAGTCCTTGCGGTTAGAAGCCTTATCGCTTCATTCTTTAAATTAATACTTGCGTTAATATCCCTATCATGATGTGTACAACAAGAAGGGCAGTCCCATTTACGTAGATTCAGATTTTTAACGTCTTTGTTTTGGTATCCACAACAAGAACATAATTGGCTAGAAGCAAATGTTTTCGATACAACAATGACTTGTTTGCCGTACCATTTTGCTTTATATTCCAACATGGTTCGAAACTGTGACCAGGATACCTCACTAATTGCTTTTGCTAACTTATGATTCTTTAACATATTCGATACTTGCAAATCCTCTATACCGATAACATCGTGGTTTTTGATGATTTCAGTTGAGATTTTGTCCAAGTAATCTTTTCTAGCATTTGATATGTATTCATGAATTCTAGCTACCTTTACTCGTTGTTTATTCCAGCGAGAAGATCCTTTCATTCTTCTAGAAAGAGTACGCTGTGCTTTCACCAATTTATCTTCTAATGATAGGAAAAACTTCGGATTTTTATAGAGTGTTCCATCTGACAAAATGGCGAAATCTTTTAGTCCTACATCTATTCCAATGTAAGAATGTGTTTTCGGAAGTTCTTGTACTTCTATTTCAACTAATAGTGACACAAAATACCTGCCAGAAGGATTCCGTCTAACTGTAGCTTTTAAAATACGTCCCTTTACTTCACGACTTTTGGCAAATCGAATAAGACCTAGTTTCGGCAACTTTATCCTGTTTCCTACAACAGCAATGTTTTCATTTGTTTGTTTTGTGGTGTAAGATTGTACGTTGTTCTTCTTAGATTTAAAGCGGGGGGCGCTGTTTTGTTTTTTGAAAAAGCGTGTATAAGCATCCGCAAGGTTGCGAACAGACGACTGAATCGCAATACTATCCACTTCTTTTAACCAAACAAGCTCTTTCTTCATGGCAGGTAGTTTGGCAGAGCATGTACCATAGGTCAAGCCTTTTCCTGTCTCTTTGTATGCGTGATCCCATAAGGATAGGAAATGATTAAATACAAAGCGAGAACAACCAATCGTTTTGTTGATTAGAATTGTTTGTGCTTGATTTGGATAGATACGAAACTTATAGGCTTTATTAATCATCATTTGTTTCACCTCCATTTTGATATATATCTATTATATACCAAACGTACATTCGTCATATAGTGAAATGATCATGACAAATTGTCAATTAACACTTTACTACCTATCGAACAATTAATATGGATTCCTGCCATCCCTTGTCCGAAGTCAACTTATCTAAATCTGTTCTAAATTTATACGTATTATTAATTGCATCAAGATTATAAGCACGTTATAATGGTCACCTAATCACATATAAAGAGGTGCAGGAAATGAATAAAACAGAATTAACAAAAATAGTAGCAGAAAAAGCAGAACTTACACAAAAAGATGCATCTGCAGCAACACAAGCTGTATTAGATACAATTACAACTGCACTAGCAAGTGAGGAGAAAGTTCAGATTCTTGGATTCGGTACATTTGAAGTACGCGAAAGATCTGCACGTACAGGACGTAACCCACAAACAGGTGAAGAAATGCAAATCGCTGCTTCAAAAGCACCTGCTTTTAAGGCTGGAAAAGAATTAAAAGATGCAGTGAAATAATTACATATAATGAAAAGGGTTTGATATTCATATCAGACCCTAATGAGACTAACTTAGTTTTAGATATAGAAAAATTTAATTTTCCTAATAGTATTTGAGATGACTCTGCTAATTTGATAAAATCATAATATATGTAAATTTGCATGTTTAAATGTTTATTTTAATGTTATACTAGATTTAACCAAGAAGCATCCAACAAATTATGATTAATCACTACATTTTCTTTCATAGTATGTCAACGTAAAAAAGACACTTTCTATAGTGTCTTTTTTACGTTTCTAGATGAATACATTGACCACAACTTATATTATAATACCCCAACAAAAAAACGAATTTTTTACGTTAGGCAAAAAAACATTAAGCTGTCCACATGGACAGCTTAATTAGTCGGGTAAGCGGGGGGCATCGCTGCCCCCAACTCCCCTCAGAACCGTACGTGACAGTTTCCCATCATACGGCT
>NZ_JAQFPJ010000020.1:0-83530 GCF_027712065.1 Bacillus cereus group sp. BcHK124 | reverse complement strand
GGTATAGTTACCTATTGGCAAATCTTTTGATATCGCTTCTCCTTTTTCATCTGTTACTAACTCCCCAACTACTTTTTCATTTAAATCTGTAATATGAAACTTTGCTCCGAGCAATTTTTCATTATCATTATTACTATCAACTTTTTTTATTTTTACTTTTCCTGTACTAGGCTTGTTCCAGTGTTGCCAGTTAAATTTGAAATTGTGAAATTCAAATCCACCAGTTTGTTGTACCGCACCGACAAATGCTTGTCCATTAATTGAGCCGCCTTTTGTTTCTAATACAGCATTTGGAGCAAACACACTCCCAACAACACCATATCCCTCTGTTGTAATCTTTTTCGCGTTAGGAAAAACCCAAATCACTTTCCCGTATAGCTCAGTAAACGGTGAATTAGAAGAATAGGGTTGAGAGGTAGGAATTATATCTGTAGCCCTTCCAATATTGTTCGTATCATATAGAATGGACCCATTTTTAAATGTAACCTCTATTGCATCCGAATACATAACAATAAAATCTTTATCCTTAGCATTGGGTAAAAATACATCTCTTATATCAAAATTGATTTTCCCGGTCAATTTTGATGAAACATAAATATTAGGATTGTTTATATCTTTTCCAATACCATAACTCATATTTGGAATTGGGGTATTCGTTTTATATTGACCTGCATTTTTACTGACTTGGTTGACTATGGTGCGAAATTCATTAAATTTCGCGTCAATTTCTAGTTTTTCTTTATAAACGATACGATCATAAAAAGATTGTATAATACAATCTGGATCACTCTCTTTTGTCATTACGACTATTCCGTTTTGAATGATAAAAGATTCCTCTCTTGATTTTTTGAATTTTCCAGACAATAATAAGGATGGATATCCCTCATCACTCCATTTTTCACCTACTATATTAGATGTTCCTGCTGCAGCACCTACAATCGTATAACCTGATGCATCCATATCACCTTGAACTGCGATTGCCCCTTCAATATCGCCACCTACTGCTTTATGGTTACCAAAGACAACAGCGTTATAACGCGATATATCTCCTAGACCTTCTAAGTTTATCGTGGATCCATATACTTCTTTTGGTACATATACGACAAAACTTACACATAACATTAACAAAACCATAAATGGAATACTTACCAGTTTTAATCGTAGCCTCAATTCCTTTGTTCCCACCTTTACCGTATTTTTTCTACAGTCGAATAAAGTGCACTTTTATTAGTGATCCTTCCCTACATACCTTTTTTGCTTTTCCCAAAATTTTTGGATACACTACCGATTAGCGCGGGATAGATACATTCTATCTAGTTATTTTTCTCTTATAAATTACGATCAGAAGCGTACATAACAATAGGATTGGAACTATTACCGTCCACTTATTAAACATAGATACCCCTGCACCCATTCCTTGTTTTTCTTCCTGATTGAACTCTACACGTTCACCCCGAACTAACAATCTATTGGTGTTTACTCCATAAGGCGTACACGTAATTAATGTTGTATAATCTTTATTTTCTACAATTTGTAGATCGTCCGTTTCGTGTGGTAAAACTACTTTAATTTGATCTACTTTATAAGCAAGAACTTTGTCTAAAGAGTGAATATAAAAACGGTCTCCTTCACTCAACTTATCTAAATCTGTAAATAATTTTGCTGACGGTAAACCACGATGCCCTGTTAAAATAGTGTGCGTATTTTCTCCACCTACTGGGAGCGAAGAATAATCTAAATGACCTACCCCGCGACTCAACACTTCCTCAGAGGTCCCTTGATATATTGGTAGTTTTATATTAATTTTCGATATTTCAATATACCCCATTACATCACCTAAATTTAAGGCATCGGCATACGCTTGATGATTACTTTTTTCTTCAGAAAATGGATCTGCAAATGTTTTCATGGAAGTTTGAATTTGTTTATTATATTCGGCTGCTTCTTTTTCTCTTCGTTCTATTTCTTTCTTTTGTAGTGCTTTAATCTTCTTATCGTAAGAGCTAACCTCAGAATAATGTGCACGAGTCGCCAACAAATTACTAATAGTAGGATATAAAAAAATACCTAATCCAAATAAAAAAATACCTCCTAAAACAAGATTTCGTTTCATATTTCCACCTCTGTATATACTAAAATATCGAAAAGAGGGAAGCATTTTGCTTCTCCCCTTTTCACATCAAATGGTTACATGTTCCTAAAACCTTAATTATTAGCAAACTTTTTTCTAAAGAAAACAAATGCCGCTGTAACCATTAACACAAGACCTATTACAGTAAAAAGAGTCGTTCCTATACCACCCGTAACTGGAAGCATCCATCCACTTTTATTATTTTCTATCGTTAATTTAACCGATTGATTATTTTCACTAATTTTTACATCAATGGGGTCTTTTAATAATTGATAAGAAGCTGTTGTACCATCCTCTTTTGTATATGTTGGTGCTTTCGTTTCAAAAATTTGATAGTCTCCATACGGAATGTTAGTCCATTTAATAACACCATTTTCATCTGATACACCAGTGACTTCTTTTCCTGCTACAACAACTATTTTCCCATTTTTATCTTTAAGTACAAACTCTGCACCTTTTAATTTCTTTTTATTAGCACCATCAATTTTTGTTAACTCAATTATTCCAGTTGTCGGAACAACAACTACAGGTTTAGATTCCTTTTCTCCAAATACATCATTTTTATTTATAAAATCAATTTTTGCTGTATTTAAAATTTCGGAACCAGAAGCTACTCCTTCTTTTACTTGTGATTTAATTTGTAAATGAAATTCTTTTTTACCATCTAATTTTGTGAAATCTTTTACTATAGCTGTTATTTTTTGACCTTCTACAGCTACCTCAACAATGCTTGCATTTACTTCCGCTCCATCAATTTTAACGATTGGTTTTCCTTGAATCACTAATCGATTGTCCAAAGTATCTGTTACTACATATTTTCTGTATTCTTTAATGTCTTCGGGAATTATTGTTTTAATATCATAATTGTAATTAGTTAACGGATTAATTGGTAGCGCTTCCAAATTTCCGTTAATCTTTTTATCAATAGTGGGTTCTTCATAGTTTTTCACTTCTACTTTAACTACTGTACCAGAAGTAATTGTTCCATCTTCGTTAATAGTTCCGGAATTCTTTATAAAAAACTCGCGTTTAGTCGGATCTATTACATACCCTTTCGGCGCTTTTGTCTCTTGGAAATAGTATTCCCCATACTCTAATCCTTGCACGCGAATATACCCATTACCATCTGTTACTAACTCTTTTTTTACTTCCGTACCATCTTTTTTAAATAAAGAGAATACTGCACCTGCTAAAGCTTTTTCATTTGCACCAGTTTTTATTAAATCAACTGCACCACGTTTAATCTCATTTTTCGGATACATATGAACATCATAGTTTAGCACCTTACCCTCTTTATTCGTTAATGGAATATCCACTGTATACGTATTTGGATTTAGGTTAACATGTGGAGGTCCTGCCACTTCCTTCACTTCATAACGTCCTAGCGGAAGTTCTTTTAATACAGCTTGTCCATTATCATCTGTTACTACTTGAGTTGGAGTTGCTCCCATTACAGGTTTCACATCTTCTTTTACGATTTTCCCATCGTTTGAAATTTTTTCAAACGATGCAACCCTTTTCACTTCAAACGTTACACCTTTTAACGGTTTCGCATTTGTTGGCACCTCTTGATTTGCAAAGCCGTCACCTTCTAGTCCTGGTGCTCCATCTTTTTCTTGTTCATATTTATGAATCGTTAAAGTACCTTTGGATGGTGACGCTGCCTTTACTAATACACTAGACCATGTAGAAAATGTTAAGAAAAACATTAAAAGCACACTAAATATTTTTTTCATTTCTCTTATCCCCCTTTACTACTTCTATCATTTTAAAAATCTCTTAATTACTATTACCTTCTTGAAAGCAATAGTGTGCCAAGTATCAGATCTAAACAAATAACATAAAACATAGCCGACCAACAATCCATTGTTTACAATCACTTATTCACTCTTCTTCTTTTCTATTATTACGTTGTCTCTCCGTATGATAAATGTAGTTCTCTCCCATAAATTACACTTATATCCCTACTTCAAAAATCGTTACATATTAACTTTCATCGCTAAATTTCATTAAATACTTTGCGTCAATCCATTAATCTCTCCTTTCCTATCCCTATTTAAAATTCAATTTTAATCATTTTTTGATACATATAAGCAATAACAAGCAAATAAGTGTGACGATTCATATTTTACGTTACTCTTTAAAACTATTACCTGTATATTCAAATAATATGTGCTATTCATGTTAAATTATGGTATTATTCTTAGAAGTTTATAATTTTTATAGATAAAGTTTTTCCGTTTCTACTTTTGAAAAAAGGAATATGTAATCATTCAACTATTACGCACAACTGTAAGGAGGAAGAATATGACTAAAAAGCTCAGTCTAGTCGAGATAGAGTACATTTGTAATATGTTTTTCCAATCTTTTGAAATTCCAGTTTGTTTTTTAGATTGTAACAAAAATATTCTTATAGAGTTTACATCAAAAAATGATTCACATTCGTGGTATGCACCAAACATAGAGCAGTTACATGTGCTTTTACAGAAAAATGATTCGTATAATTTCCCAATCTTCAGAACTCACTATCATTTAGGGCACTTTATTTTAATTCACATAAAAAGTGATTACATGGTGAACGGTACTGTTATTATTGGGCCCTTAACACAGGTAAATTTTTCTACAAGTAAAACGGATAGTAACCTTAATTTTATTGCTAATTATAAAAAAACAATTAACCATTATTTTTCATTGTCAATCAAAGATCAAAATTTCTTTGTAAATATAGCAATATTATTCTATAACATTCTCTATAAAAAAATTTCAGATGTAAGTACCTTTTCAAATAACAGTGACTCATTTCATATAAGTCATAGCAGAATCTTAAATGAAGATATATATTTTTCAATGCAAAAAGACGAATCTATTTGTCATAACTTGTATATAGAACAACAACTACTTGGAGCTATAGAAAACGGGGATAAAGAAACCGTACTCAAATATTATTACGAGTTCCAACAAGAGACTCTTTCATCTTTATCTTCATTTCATCAATTAAGACGTCATAAAAACATTTGTATTTCATCCATCACACTTGCTACTAGATATGCTATAAAAGGAGGACTTCCTTCCGGGATTGCTTACAAGATTTACGATTTATACATTCAAAAGACAGAAGATTTAAAAGAAATAGAATCCGTTTGGGATTTATTAAGAAATGTTTTCTGTGCTTTTGCAGACCGTGTAAAAGTACAAAAAGTACAGCAACATTCAAAGACTATTTCTATTTGTAAAAACTACATTTTCAAAAATATTTACAATCAAATATCTATTAAACAAATTGCTAAATTTGCAAATGTGAATTCAGATTATTTATCTATATTATTCAAAAAAGAAGTCGGTATATCATTAATTGAGTACATTCAACGTGAACGAATTGAAGAAGCGAAGAAATTATTAACTTTCACAACCTATCCCTTATCAGACATATGTGCTTCGCTTAATTTTAGTGATCAAAGCTATTTCACTAAAATTTTTAAAAAATTCACCAACGAAACACCTGGTAAATACCGACAATCTCATGTTGTCATATAGAGTGAAATTTCAATTAAAACAAAGTGTTTTCAGTAACTTATCAATAGAAGTTTAGAATAAGTCCCGCATTCATGACCTTTTGGGTTTAGGCTATTTATAAATCAAAAAAACACGTTACTATTCTTTTATTTTAATGAGAATAGTAACGTGTTTTATATGTAATGTAGTTCTTTAGACACAATAGCATCCCAGCGCAAAGTTTTATAGAAACCAAATACACCACTTAACTATTAAAATATTATTAAGTAAAAAATCCATCTAATAATTATTGTGTGAGAAATAATCCCTACTATTATTTTTGTATCTTTCTAAATTTACGAGCCAAAGTGAGTACTGTACCTACAATAACCATCCATAAACCCATTGTTGTACTGTTAGTTGTACTAGCCCCCGTGTGGGGAAGCTCTTTATATGTAGATTCATTTTTATCAGAATTACTGTTGTTCGGGATATTACTGTTATTAGCAAGACCATTAGCTTTTCCAGTGTCATTATCTTTTACAAATACTTTTTGTATTGTATTTACTTCATTACCTACAGAATCTCTGACACTATATTTTATTTCAAAAGTATCAGTTCTAGAGGTATCTACAGTTCCTTCATACGTGACTTTAGAAGTAAGATCACCATCCTCTTTATCAGTAGCTGATACACCTACCATTGGATTGAATTCATCTCCCTTAGTAATTGTAGTTGTAGAAGGTACTTTTAGTATTGGTATGTCATTCTTAACTTCTTCTCTACCTGTGACTGTTACAGTTTGTTTCGCAATTTCTTCATGGCCTTTAGAATTTGTAACTGTATACGTTACTATGTAAGTACCGACTTTAGAGGTATCTACTTCCCCCTCAACTTTTACTTTAGAAGTAAGATCGCCGTCTTCTTTATCAATAGCTTTTACTTTTGCCATCGGATCGAATGATTCTCCTACAGTAATTATCGCTGCAATAGGAACTGTTAATGTAGGTTTTAGATTTGATGTTTTTCCATTTCCCTCTACAATTACAGTCTGTGTTACCGTTACTTTCCCACCTTGAGAATTAACAACAGAGTACTCCACAATGTATTTGCCTGGTTTAGAAGTGTCTACATCACCTTTATGTTCTACTCGATTTGTTAAATCACCATCTTCTTTATCAATAGCTTTTATATTGCTCATCGGGTCAAACGTATCACCGACACGTAGTGTAATTGTTGGCGGTACTGTTAGCTCTGGGACTTGGTTTGCCTCAGTTTTTTCGTTTTCTTTCACTGTTCCTTTAATTTTTGCTGCATCAAAAGCTTTTTGGACCGTTTCAACCTCAATGGAATTTGCCCCATATTTATTTGTTGCAACTTTAAGACACGCTAATCTTAATTCAGAGAAATTAGAAGTCATGTTCAATTCATCAGTATTTGCATAATAGAAAATATCAAACATTTTATCTTCACCAATACCATTTACAGTTACACCGTTATGAGTACCACCTTGTGCAATTAAATATGCGACTTTATTAATAATACTTGAATTAAAATGAACGCCCTCATTATCCTCTCCGTTTAAATCACTGAATTTACTATAATCATCCGGATACGGTACTCCATCAAAAAATTTGACTGAAGATGGATCTTTCATATTACGGAGAACGGATCCACTTTGTTCTCCTATTGTCCAATTAAATTCTCCATTATTTACATATTTCTCAATAGCCGTTCCCATAATATCAGATAATGCCTCGTTAATTGCCCCGGATTCTCCAAAAAATTCAAGATTAGATTCACTAGATGTAACCGCATGTGTAAATTCATGGCCCGCTATGTCAAACGCTCTAACCATTGGATCACCATATATAAGCATACTAACATTGTTAATATTAGCGCTAAATGCATTCCCCCAATTTTTAGGATCATTTGTTTCTCCTGAATCCCATGCATGTACAACTGAAACTACTTTTTTCCCGTTATTATCAAAACTATTACGCTTATATTTGTCTTTATAAAAATCATATACGTTTGTCGCTAAGAAATGAGCACTTACCGCTTTTGGGTCATTAAATGTTGTTGATGTGCTAGTTGCTAATATACCAGGATAATATTTATCTTCAAAAGTAATATCTCTATAATTAACATCGTACGTCTCAATTCCTTGCCCTCTTGTGTAATCGGCAAGCGCATACTTCCCGTTACTTTGTTCAGAAATACCAAATGTACGAGTTATTCCTAAATCATCTTTTCCAGTCCCGGTTAATGATTTAAAATTACTTTTTTTACTCTCCTGAATAGCTTCAACACGCTCTTCACTTACTTTTAAATCTGACTCTTGCACCATATTTTTCAACATATCACCACTATGAGCATCCACTAAATAAGTTCCAGATACATAGTTTGGTGTGGCAGCTGCAAATGTAACTTGATATGCATTTGTAGCCTGCCCACGATTTTCATCAACAAAAATAACTTCCTTAACTTCTGCCTCAGAAATAAATTGAATATCATTTCCGTACTTCGTATAAATAAATTCCTTTGCTTCTTCTTTTGATAAATTAATAGGATTCTTTAAATCTTCTTTTTCTAAGTTTTGTGCACTTTCCCCTGAAACACTTTTAATAATACCCTTTTTATCTACATGAGCAGTCAATTGGTGTCCATATACTTCTTTTCCTTCATATATTTGTTGCATACGCAAAAGTGTCGTCCCATCATATGAACTACGTTTTTGAAGAACCTTGTAATCTACCCCTTTGTCTCCACTAACTTGTTTTGGAGACAAAGCATGCTCCGTCTTTTCCTTAAGTGCATCTTTCACTACATTCTCTGGCGTCTTTTGTGATGGTTGTGTAAGTTCACCGGTACGAAACGAATCCTCTTGAACATCAACTTGCATTTGAACCGTTTCCTCTGCATAACCTACTCCATATGGTGTCACAGTTGTTAAGGCCAATCCTGTTATTAAAGCAACTATAGCTATTTCTTTTTTATTATTCATGTTATTTTCCTCGTATAATTTTTTAAAATATGAAACTGCTAAAATTCATACAATTTATTCCTAGCATAAAAAGATGACTTCTGTAATCAACAAAAGCCATCTCTTCAATATGTAATATCCCTAATATATTTTTAATGCATAATTTCTATATAAAAAGAAGAAACATTCTTTAACGAGCATTTTGTAAAACTTTTATTAGGTCATTTATATTTTCAACTTTCTGCTGAAACTGATCAAACCTGCTATGTAACAATGAAGGATTTTTATCTTCAGTTGAAATAACTAGTTTTAATTCCTGTTCTAATATATCATATGTATCAAAAAAATTATCAAATTCTACACTTACAAGTTCTTCATTTTCACGATAAAATCTTCTTGCTTCTATATAAGTCATATATGATTTATTTAAAAATCCTAATGAAACTAAATATTTAGAAGTGTTTTCTTGATAAATAGCAATATCACATGCTATTTTCATATCAGAATAAGTCTTTTGAACGAAACAATGCAACTCAACAATCTTAAGCTTTAATCCGTTATTCATTTTATCCCCTCCCATCCTATCTATTCTACATAAAAAAAGAATATTATACAAAGTAAAATATCAGTATAGTACAAAAATAAAAAGCGAAAGAATAACTTCTTTCGCTTTTTACAGTAATACATACATTTCATATTGTGCTAACGAATTCTTTTCAAATCCAGTTTTCTTTAAAAATCCTTCTAGTAAATTGTTGTTTGGAAACCCAATTGATAAACTTGACACATTTAAGTTTTCTCTTGCCACTTGTAATAATCTTGATCCAATACCACGATTTCTATAGTCTTTGTCTACGAAAAAAAAACTAATTTTACCTTGTTCATTCATACATATTGAACCTTTTAAATCATTATCGACATATGCGCCATAAAATGTATGATTTGTTTTTTCAATATAATCCATATCATTTTGCCAATTTATATGGAAGTATAACCATTTTTGAACTTCAACTTTGAAAGCTGCAAATTCTAATTGTTTTACTTCAATTCCGTTACAGTCTTTAGTTATTATTTTAGTCATATCTTTTAAATTATAATAAGATAGATCATATACTTTTTCATAGCCTAATTTATTATAAAAACGAATCGCCCGGTCATTACCTACAATGACTTCAAGGAAAAGTTGCTTACACTCATTTTGAATCGCCTCTTCTTTATGTAATTCAAATAACTTTTGGCTCACACCAATACCGCGATACTTAGGGTGAATAGCTAATGTTCCACAACGCATTGTTTTTATACTTTCATAAATCTTAATACCACCAAGTATTACACCAACTGGTTTGTCACCGTCTAAAGAAAGAAACGAGTGTTCTAACGAATTCCCTTCAGCTCCAAAAAACCTTTTTATAAAATCTTCTTTTGAAACTTCCATCTTAATAATATAATCTAAAAACCCATCCCTAAAAGCTTCATACACTAAATCTATATTTATCTCACTGCATCTTTTATATTGAATCATATAAAATTATCCCCCACTTACTCGTGTTAAACTAATGTTCAAATATATAAGATCTACTAGTCACATCATACTTTAATTTTGAATTCTACTGCTTAATTTGAAATGAACGGACACTTCCCTACATATCTGTCACTATTAATTTGTTTTATAACAAATGGTGCAATATCACTATTTTGAATTTTGATTCCTGGCATATCTACTAAACTCTCGTTTATACGTCCAATACCATTTCCCTCTATAACAAATGGTAATCTAACAATTGTCCAATCTACTTCACTACTTTGGATAATTTGTAATTCTTTATATTTATCTTACATCATTTTTGATAAAAAAATTTTAAATAAGGTAGCTCCTATTTTATTTACAATTCCCTTTTGATCTCCTGTAACATTTAAAGAGCCTCCGGAAATTACAATATATCTTTTTATTTCAAACTCCTTCATTGCTTCTAAAATATGCTTCGTTACTGTGCTAAAAATATAAGATTCATTTTTGGGTTGACCTACTGCATTAATTACAGCTCCACACCCTTTAAGTAATTTGCGTATTGAAGCAAAATCACGTGCATCTCCATTAATGATCTCTATATTTTCATTTGTTATTTTGATATTATTAGAATTTCTTGTTAATATTTTTACTTGATACCCCTTATCTAGCGCTTCTTTTACAAGGAATTTCCCCGCTTTTCCGTTTGCACCCAAAATAGCTATTTTATTTGTACTTTCCAATATTAACCCCTCTTACTATCTATGATTTACTACATTAATCTCATATACACGTAAAAAAGCAATTAAATGCTCACACGCTCGTTCACATGCTAACATTTTAAAGATTTTTTGTTCCTCTTTCGTTTTATCATTCGCTTGATCTGAAGCAGCTTTTAAACATAGAAAAGGTTTGTTATTGATTTGGCACACATAAGCAAAAGCTGCCACTTCTTGATCAACCGCTAATGCTCCATATACAGTATGGAGTAAATATCTCATTTCTGAACTACGAATACGTTGATCTCCAGATAAAAATGTACCATAATGAATCGGATCATATGATCGTATCTTTTTTATTCTTCTTACAAGCCACTTTGTTGTTTCAATAGGTGCTGTCCTACCATTATATAAATTAAAAACATCTTCCCCCGAACCGGCAGCAGTAACATCGTGTTGTATTGCATTAAGAGCTACTACAATATGTCCATTTTTCACCTTATTTGATAGACTTCCACATATTCCTGTCATAAACAACTCATCTGGCTGAAACTCACTAATTAATAATTGTACACAACTTGCACAGCTTACTTTCCCAACTCCAGTTATAACTGAAATAATTTCCAGATCATTTATAGTATGAAAATGAAATTCCCAAGCTGCTCTTTTTTCAATACGTTTACTTGGATAATATTGATGCAAATACGTAAGTTCAGGTTCCCAAGCTGCTACAATTGCAATACGTTTCATTACACGCTTCACTTCCCCTATTGTTATCATGTAAATACTTTATCTATCCTCTCTCGTTCATAATCTGGAATCCACTCTTTATATTTCTCATATAAAGTGAAACTTTAATCAGCCCTCACCAATCGGACTTTTATGGGCAGCCCGATCTCCACCTAACTTCTTTGTTTTCGCTGAATTTTGAGGTGGGGGTCTTACTGCCCATTAAAGCGGGATAAACTTCGTATTGTTTCTTTATTCTTCGTAATTACTTCACTTCCTCTATCATCATACATAAACATAATAATATCTTTTGTTATATTTATGAGAAATACATCTGGATAAGAAGTTTCTTTTTTCGTCCAAAACGAGGAAAACGATTTGGAAAACCTTTATAATTCGGTGTTTAAATAGGTCGCTTATGCTTTATATCACCAGTGAACCATTTTAATGAAAATTGATATGTACAATACAAAGCAACTTCTTCATCTTTAAATAAAAATGGCATTGTTTCTTGCCTTATATGATGCTTTAAGTCTCTTTTCTAAATAAATCGTCTATATATTTATTTTCTGTAGATTTTTCACATTTTCCTTTTTCAATCGATAACCATTTGTTATTAAAAACACTTTATCTTCTTTTGAAAATATATCTTCAAATAAGTGTTTATTAAATGTACGGCACTAATGTAACCCCAGAAAATCTTTTATTCATTTATTTTCTTAGCTACATTTTCATACCCTTTCTACTCTACAATTTCTTTTAACTGCCAATATGATTCTTCTAACCAAGGATGCAAAACTTTCAACTTATCTTTTCTATCCCACAAATATGAAATATATGCAAAAGCAGCATGTTCTAAAGATTTTTCTAATCCTTTTTTTACTTCTGCTAAATATGGTGGCGCTCCATTTTGATCCCATTCTATTTTATCAGCAACAAATAACACTAAATCCATTTTCGTTGCATGTTTACGTAGTGTAGTATGGCAGCAAATTGCATTCAAAATTTCTTCATCATCCACTTTAAATATCTCTTTTGCAATTACTTTCGATAACTTTTGATGAATAATCATTGGAAATTCTCGTTCTTCTTGTAATATCTCTATTCCAAATTGCTCAGCAACTACAATCCGATCTCCATTCGGAAAGATTGCACTAATATCATGTAAATATCCTGCAATTGCTGCCTTTTCTTCATTTACATGATACATAACTGCAATTTTACGAGACTCATTTGCCACTCGAATTGAATGTTTATATGTAACTTCTTTATTGTATTTTAATAGAAAAGCTTTTATATCATTTTCAATTTTTCCAGTTGGAGTAAATGAGTATATATCCTTATATAGCATCGTATATCCCCTTCTTCCTAACTTTCAATATAACGCTGTATTTAAATATCCTTTTTATTTGTATTCGTTATTAATGTTTTAATCCCTTTTTTATACGTTACATGAAATTTTATAGAGAATCATTGCTACAAAACACATAAATGTTTGATATTATAGTAATGTTAATGATTTGTAAGGAAAGGAACTACATAATGAATAAAAACATATTAATTATTGATGACGATAAAGAAATTGTTGAATTACTTGCTGTTTATTTGCGAAATGAAGGCTATAACATTTATAAAGCATACGATGGCGATGAAGCATTGCAAATGATTTCTACATATGAAGTTGACCTTATGATTTTGGATATTATGATGCCAAAACGAAACGGATTAGAAGTTTGCCAAGAGGTTCGTGAGAATAATACTGTACCTATTCTTATGTTGAGTGCAAAAGCAGAGGATATGGATAAAATATTAGGTCTTATGACTGGTGCAGACGATTATATGATTAAACCATTCAATCCATTAGAATTAGTAGCTAGAGTGAAAGCTTTACTACGAAGATCATCTTTCCAAAATGCCACTTCTTCCAAAAATGAAGATGGTATGATTCGCATTCGTTCTGCTGAAATACACAAACATAATCATACAGTTAAAGTCAATGGAGAATATATTAAGCTTACATCTATTGAATTTGATATTTTATATTTACTTGCGAGTAATACGGGGAGAGTATTTAGTTCCGAAGAAATTTTTGAACGTGTTTGGAATGAAGATGGTTATGGTTCAAATAAAACTGTAATGGTTCACATTAGTAATTTACGAGATAAACTTGAAACAGGAATGAATGGAGAGAAGTTTATTCATACCGTTTGGGGAGTAGGCTATAAAATTGAGAAATGAAGCATTTGATATATTAAAAGATATCCCAAAGTGGAAGTTAATTTTTTGGTTCATGTTAGCTATCACACTTACCCCTATTACTGAATTAATTATATATCGTCTTGTTACAAGTGTAATTGAAAGTTCACTTACATTAAGCGAACTCGGCAAAGAGTTCATTAGAATTTTTGGTTATGAAAAATATAAAGGAATAAAAGAATCTCTTTGGATGATGATCGTCTCTTATTTATTTTTATTTTCGATTTTCTCATCTTACCTATACATTTTTTACCGTCATGAAAGAAAGCTTTACTATGAAACTTGCATTAAAAAAATGATAGAAGAGATTCGTTATATTGCAAATGGAAACTTCAATCATAAAGTTTCTATCGTAAACCATAATTATTTGGAAGAGTTAGCAAGCGGGGTTAATCAAATTGTTGAACAATTGAAAGTCTCAATTGATGAAGAAAGACAGGCAGAACAAGCAAAAAGTGAATTGATTACAAATGTATCACATGATTTACGCACTCCTCTTACCTCTATAGTTGGATACGTGAATTTAATCCACCATGATAATTATAGAGATGAAGTGGAATTACGTCATTATATACAAGTCATTTACGATAAAGTAACCCGTCTTAATGCATTAATGAATGATTTGTTTGAATATACACGTGTTCAAAATAAAGAATTAAGTTTATATTCTGTCCCTATTGATATTGTGGAGCTTCTTGGACAATTAACAGTTCAATTTCGAATACAGCTTCAAGAGGCTAATATTGATTGTCGCCCCTTTTTTCCATCAAAGAAGCTAATGGTATTAGCTGATGGAGACAAATTAGTGCGCGTATTTGAAAATCTAATTATTAATGCTATCGCTTACGGTAACGATGGTGATTATATTGATATTACTGCTTATGAAAGTAATAATATGATTGCAATCGATATAACCAATTACGGTCAACCTATTCCAAGTACCGATTTACCTCATATTTTTGAACGTTTTTATCGCGTTGAGAAATCGCGCTCTACAAACACTGGTGGATCTGGACTCGGATTGGCAATTGCAAAAAGTATTGTCGAATTGCATAAAGGAACAATTGAAGTGTATAGTGATGACAAAAAAACAACATTCACTGTAAAACTACAACCATATAAATGTTAATACAGCTTAATTTCAGGTCCAATTTCTTACGATATAAGAAATTGGACCTTTTATTTTCCATTAACATCCAAAATTTAATAATCCTTTATAATTCTTTAGAAATTCTTTACCTTTTCTTTCTTCCTAATTAAGCATTCCTTTTTACAATATTATTATCGATGTCATAATAGGAGGATCGCTTATGCAATTCTTAAAAAAATTCGCAATTTTATTATTATCTTTTGTTATTACTGCATTTATCGTTTTATATTTTTATCTTTATGTAAATGGACCAATTATTCAAGCTAAATCAGCTATTTTAATAGATGCTCATTCAGGTGAAGTTGTTTATACAAAAAATGAAAAAACTCCTATACAATCGGCTACTTTATCTAAATTAATGACAGAATATATCGCACTAGAACAACTGAATGAAGGAAATATACAGTTAGATGAAGTCGTAAAAATAAGTAACGAAGTTTTCCAAGCAGAAACGAGTCCTATACAAGTAACTTCGAAAGATAAAACGACGGTTCGTGATTTACTACATGCATTGTTATTGACAGGGAATAATCGTTCCGCACTTGCCCTTGCAGAACATATCGCTGGAAACGAAGATAATTTTACACAGTTAATGAATGAAAAAGCAAAACGCCTAAAGTTTTCACAACCATCTCCGTTTCTAAACGCTACTGGAATGAATAACGATACAAATAAACTTGCAACTACAACAGCAATTGAAGTTGCTAAACTAGCAACAGAATTAGTAACAGACTTTCCAGATATACTGAACATTACAAAACTAACCTCTTACCAGTTCTCCTTCAAAGATACGAAAGTTTTCAACACCAATAAAATGATATATTCCCTTAATAAAAACATTAAACTCCAAGGTGTTGATGGCTTACAAACTAATTTTTCAACTAATGGTAATTATAGTTTTGTCAGTACCGCAAAACGAGGAGATACTAGACTTATTTCAGTAATATTAGACGCCGAAAATGAAAACAGTACTTTTATTGAAACAAAAAAGTTACTTCAGTACGGCTTTGATCCTTCTTCTTACTCTGCACTCCAAGCGTTCAAAGATGCTGTTACATCTTGGGCAGTTTTGCTTCAGTTTAAAAATTTGATTATACAAACATTGTTGATTTTCTTCATTATAACAATTTTAATGTTCTTACATATACGTCAGAAAAAATCCGAGGATTTCAACTAGGAAATCTTCTTATATATATAAAAACGGCTTGTATTTACAATGCAAGCCGTTTTCTAAATCTATAGTCCTCTCTCCCAATTAAATTCGCTGAAACAGGCTGGAGATTTAACTCCCTCGCCCATATAGATAACTGACCGATATGATGAATTTCATGTACAATTACGTGCCTTAAGACCTCACCATATGTATATGTTTTATCTGTCCACGAAGCTTTTAATAGCTTACATTCTAAGTTAGCTGACCATACTTGTAAAAAATCTTCTAATTCTTTTTTATATAAATCAGATAACACTTTCACTTTTTTAATTGATTGATAATCCTTAAACTGCGGTTCACTATCTTCTTTCCCTTGAATTGCACTAATCCAGCTATACTCAACATCAACAATATGAAATAATGTTGCTAAAATACTTCCAACACCACCAACACGTTTGCGGAGTAATTCTTCCGCTGAAAGTTGCTCACACCACTTAAACCAATCATCTCTTACTTGCCAATTGTATTGAAGTAAAGTGTACATATTTATCCCTCCCCTACCTCAATTATCCATTTAACAGCATCTATAATATAATGTGGCTCGTCTTTTTGAATATAGTGACCACTTTGTTCTGCAATTACAAACTTATTATTGCTCGATAATCGTAATAATTCTTCTTGAAATTGTAATGATTTTCATTTTTTTACTCATATTTCCTCTCCATACCCTTTTAGTTAACATAATAAAATTATAGAAAATAATTATTTTTTAACGCTCCATTCATATTCTAACATACTCATTTCCCATAAATTCCAATACGTTTCCCCTACTTTTTTTGATTCTCTTAATAAACCTTCTTTAACAAATCCTATTTTTTCATAGCATGATATAGCTGACGTATTAAAATCAAAAACACCAAGAGTTACTCTATGTAGTTTTAATTCTTCAAATGCAATATGAAGAACTGCTTTCATCATATGTTTCCCTATAGAACGTCCTCTCATTTCCGTATCACCAACTAGCACTTTTCCAATCCTTGCAGACTTATTTATGTTGTCTATTCGCCCAAGTGAAATATGACCAATTACTTTTCCGCTCTCTTCATCTATTACTTTAAATGCAAGCGTATTTGCGCTTTCTATATATTTTTCTAATTGTTTTTCATTTAAGAGATATGCAAATGCATTTCCTGACCATTGTATTAAAAATTCTTCGGAATGGATCCAGTTCATTAATTGTTTAAAATCGTTTCTTTTAAAGGGTTCTAGTTTAATCATTTCCATACTCCTTATCATGCCCGATAATTTTCACCTAGCTCTTTTCCAATTGAAAAATAATGTCTGAAATTATAAAACAATGGTTTCCATTTTAATGGATCAATATGATTTTCACTTTTAATGATCTCGTTATGTGCATGAACATGAACAACTTCAGTTTCAACAATTGCAAAGAAAGGTGCATATTCTGGAATATGTATTTCCTTCACTTTTGCTTCAATTTGTATTGGGCACTCCACTATTCGCTGTGGCTGTATTTTGGTTGAATCGATTAAAGTGAAATCACATACTGATACCTTGTCTTTTTTATATGTATATCCCATGTCTTGCTTAAAATTAGGAACATTTTCCACACCAGTAAATGGTGCAATTTTCTCAACTTGTTCCCATTGTAATGAAGAAGGTAAATTTACTACACATTCTTTATTAATTTCAAGATTTTGAATCGCTTTTCCTCCAAGACCTATCCCTAAAATAATATAATTCCCTAAAGCCCATGAAGATGACATAGGACTAACATTTGTTGTACCGTCCTCATTCAAAGTAGATAATAAAAAAATTGGCATACCATAATATAAAATCTTCGGTTGTATCTCTTTACATACAAACTTATTTATTTTTAAATCCATATTATCACTCCTAATATTTTCTATAAATCTATTGTAACTAATAAAAACTTCCATTATCATCGAAATATGGATGTAAAAAGGAGGGAATAAGATGAGTACAAATATTGCACGAATGGCATCGTTACTTAGTGATGCATCTCGATCCGCTATCTTAGTTCATCTTATGGACGGACGACCTCACCCTGCAACTGAACTGGCTAATGCAGCAAAAATCAAACCACAAACAGCAACTTTTCACCTTAATAAATTGTTAGAAGCACAAATTATCTCCGTTGAAAAGCATGGAAGGCATCGTTATTATAAACTAGCAAATCATGAACTAACCGATTCTTTAGAAACAATCTTCTTCATTACGCAACCCGAACCAATTCAATCGTTTAAACAAGCAAAAGAAATGAATGAAATTGAATTCGCTAGAACATGCTATGATCATTTAGCTGGAAAATTAGGCGTAGAAATCGCAAATGCATTATTAAGAAAAGAAGTATTAGTAAAAAATGAAACTGATTTTCAAGTAACTAAGATTGGTGAGAAATTCTTTTATGGTCTTGATATAGACTTAGAAAAATTACAAACTAAAAGACGAGCCTTTTCTAAATGTTGTTTAGATTGGACTGAAAGAAAACACCATATCGCAGGAGCATTAGGAAATATACTTTTAGAACGAATGCTTGAAATGAATTGGATTATAAAAGTAAAACACTCAAGAGCAATACATATTACCCCGTTAGGTCGACAAAAACTTAAAGAAGTGTTTTCAATAAAAATTTAGTTTTCATTGAAAAAGGACAAGATATTCTGTAGTCTACTAAAAAAGCCATTCACAAGAATGGCTTTTTTAGTAGACTATTTAATTATGCTTTATTTGCTATATCCACACCGTTAAAATCAAACTCAGCAGTAACTGTTGTAACAGGCGGGAAAATTGCTTCAATTTTGCAAATTGAGATAATTACCCCAACTGAACCAGGAATAGCAGCAAGCTTAACGACGTCACAACTTACAGATGAAACAGTACCTACATAAGTACGTCCCTCTGTGTTAATTTGTACTGTACGATTAATTAATTTCTTAAGCTCGTCTCTAATTCCTTGTACACAAGAGTCATCACATTTTTCATTTTGTTCTTTTTTACACTCTTCGAAAACATCCCAACAATCATCCTGTTTACATGTACACTTCTTTTTACAATTATTAAATCGAGAACCCAAAATCTCACCCCCTAATCATTTCTATTAATATAGTATGTCCACTAACTTTAAAGTGTACGAGGCAAAAACATAGAAAGGAAAAAACAAACACATGTACTAAATTATCCTGTATATATAAAAACTGACCTCTAACAATTAGAGGTCAGTTCACCTTATACATGCTTTAATTTTATAATTTACTAGACTGCAATCCCTGAATAAACGGAACTACCTCAGGATTTACAAGTGATGATAAATCGCCTAATTCTTTTCCTAAATAAGCGGCTTTAATGACGCGTCGCATTACTTTAGAATTACGTGTTTTCGGTAAATCTTCTACAACGTGAATATCTTTTGGACATAATGCTTTTCCAATATGAGAGTTTACTAAACTCATTAATTCTTTCTTTAATTCTTCAGTAAATGTTACATTATCTCTTAATACTACAAAACAATGACAAACTTCACCTTTTACATCATCTGGTACACCAATCGCGGCAGCTTCTATGACATCATTATGCTTTACAAGAATTGATTCATATTCAGCAGGTCCAATACGTTTCCCAGCAATGTTTAACGTATCATCCGAGCGTCCTGTAATAATATATTGCTCACCATCGTAAACAACCCAGTCACCATGAACCCATTTATTTTCAAAACGTGACCAATATGTGTTCACATAACGCTCATCGTCTTCCCAGAAACTTTTCGTCATACCAACCCAAGGTTTCTCTAAACATAATTCTCCAACTTCATCACGAATCGGATTGCCTTGATCATCGAGCACAACCGCTGCCATTCCTGGTAAAGAAGCGTTAAAGCTAATCGGTGCAATTGGTTTAATAAGGACGTTCCCGAAAATCCCACCAGAAATTTCAGTCCCGCCTGAATAGTTACAAATTGGTACATTACTTTTTCCAACTGTTTCAAATAGCCACATCCAAGGATCTGGATTCCAAGGCTCACCTGTTGAAGCAAATACTTCTAAACTCTTGAGTGAATGTTTATTTACATACTTATCACCTTTTGCCATTAACGCACGAATTAATGTTGGTGATATACCGAGATGTGTAATTTCATATTTATCAACTGTCTCCCATAAACGATCTGCTTCTGGGAAGTCCGGAACACCTTCATACATAACCATCGTTGCTCCATTAATGAGAGAGCCAAATAATAAAAATGGTCCCATCATCCATCCCATATCAGTTACCCATAATACGCGGTCACCTTGTTTGATATTCATTCCAAATCCCGCATCAAAAGCTGCTTTTAAAGGAAATCCAGCATGAGTGTGTACTGTCCCTTTCGGTTTTCCAGTAGTACCTGATGTATAAATGAGCATTAATGGATCATCACTATGCATTTCTTCAGCATGTACAAATGGTTTTTCTTTTTCTAACGTACTCCATGAGAAATCATAATTATGCGGTGTAAAATCATTTCCTGCATGACGCACGATAACAACTTTTTCAACAGTTGGACAATGCTCACAAGCTTTATCTACTTCATCTTTTAATGAAACAATTTTACCTCGGCGTGAAAAACCATCTGCAGTAATAATCATTTTAGACCCTGCCGCTTGTACACGTGTCATGACTGCATCAGATGCAAATCCTGAGAATATTGGTGAAATAATTGCTCCGATCTTCATAACCGCTAGCATCGCAACAACGGTTTCTGGAATCATCGGCATATAAATTGTGACACGATCACCTTTTTCAATACCCGCATGTTTCAAACCGTTTGCAACGCGACTTACCCAGCTATCAAGCTCCTCATATGTAAATGATTTTGAAGTTCCATTTTCCCCTTCATACTGAAGTGCTGGTTGTGTCCTCGTTTCATCATCTGCAAGCCAGCGTGATAAAACCGATTCTACAACATTACATGTTCCGCCATTATACCACTGTGCAAATGGCGTACCATTTTCTAAATCTAGCACTTCTGTATAAGGTTTCATCCATTGATAGCCAACTGCTTTCTCAGCTTCTCCCCAAAACCAAGCTGTTTCTTCGATTGACTTATTATAAAACGTTTCATAATCTTCATAGCCCAATGATTTCATCCAACCATATAAACGCGTTTTTTCTTTATACTCTTCTGTTGGAAACCAAACTGCTTGTTTCAATGTTTTCCCCTCCTTGACTTTTTGAGCAAGAAAGCCCTAAATAGGGCTTTTAAACTGGATAAACAGGATGTTTACGATCCGTAAACACTTGATATTTACTCATATACATTTCGAATCGTCCTTTTAACTCTTCTCTTAAATTGTTCGGATGAACAATACCATCAATGACCATCTCTGATGCTAAATGGTAAATATCAATATCTTTCTTATACTCTTCGCGTTTTTCAGCAATGAAGCTATCACGCTCTTCTTCAGGTAAAGCTGCAATCTTATTTGCATATACAGCATTGACCGCGGCTTCTGGACCCATTACCGCAATAGAAGCTGTTGGTAATGCTAGGCAGCAATCTGGTTCAAAAGCTGGACCTGCCATCGCATATAAACCAGCACCATATGCTTTACGAACAACGATAGAAATTTTCGGTACAGTTGCTTCACTCATTGCGGAAATCATTTTTGCACCGTGACGAATAATACCAGCACGTTCTACTTTTGTACCAATCATAAATCCAGGTACATCTGCAAGGAATAGTAACGGAATATGATATGCATCGCATAAATTAATAAATTTCGCTGCTTTATCAGCTGAATCGTGGAATAATACGCCGCCTTTCATACGCGGTTGATTTGCAATAATACCAACTGGCTTACCATCAATACGTGCTAAACCTGTAATGAGTTCTTGAGCAAATAATTTTTTCACTTCATAGAAAGAACCTTCATCAATAACTCTATTAATAAGATCTTTCATATTGAAAGGAGCATTTTGATTTTCTGGAATGATTTCTTCTAACGTTTTATCGAATTGTTTCGGTTCTTGAGGTGTAACTAATGGAGTCTTTTCTAAGTAGTTGTTTGGAAAATATGAAATGTATTGTCTTGCTTGTGTAATTGCATCTTCTTCTGTCTTACATAAAACATCTCCGCATCCTGATACAGAGCAATGCATACGAGCTCCGCCCATCTCTTCTAACGTTACCTTCTCACCGATAACCATCTCAGCCATACGAGGAGATCCTAAATACATAGATGCATTTCCCTCAACCATCATTACAACGTCACAAAAGGCTGGAATATAAGCACCACCAGCTGCAGAAGGTCCAAATAACAAGCATACTTGAGGAACTTTACCTGATAATTTCACTTGATTATAGAAGATTCTTCCTGCACCGCGGCGCCCTGGGAACATTTCAACTTGATCAGTAATACGTGCTCCAGCAGAGTCAACTAAATAAAATAACGGAACACGTAATTTTTCTGCCGTTTCTTGAATACGTAAAATCTTTTCGACTGTACGTGCACCCCATGATCCAGCCTTTACTGTTGAATCATTCGCCATTACGCATGCTGTACGACCATGTATTTTACCCGTTGCCGTTATAACACCATCAGCAGGTAATCCTGTTTGTTCACAATTTGCAAATAATGCATCTTCTACATATTCACCATTATCAAATAAAAGAGCTAAGCGATCTCGAACGAATAGTTTACCTTTCGCTTTGTTTTGTTCATGATATTTTGGTGCGCCGCCTTGTTTAATCGTTTCAACTCGTTCTTCAAATGTATTCGATTGTTGTTTTTGATCTAACATATTTACTCCCCCTTATACATTGGTGTGCGTTTTTCCTTGAATGCCTGTAATCCTTCTAATCTATCTTTCGTATGGATTACACCTTCATACGCTTGTTTTTCCATTTGTAATCCGGTATGTAAATCAACTTGAATACCGTTTGAAATTGCTTCTTTCGCTAATCGAACAGCAATAGGGCCATTACTAGCAATTTTCTCTGCTATTTCAATTGCTTTTTCTTCAAGTAAATGAGCTGGTACAACAAATTCTACTAGACCATATTCTTTCGCTTCTTTTGCTGAAATACGTCTTCCTGTATAAATTAATTCTTTCGCTCTACCAACACCAATTAATCTTGGCAATCGCTGCGTACCACCCGCTCCTGGTATAATTGCAAGTGTAGTTTCAGTAAGACCAAGACTTGCAGATTCAGCCGCAATTCTAAAATCACAAGCTAAACTTAATTCCGTACCACCACCAAGTGCGATGCCATTTATAGCAGCAATAACTGGCTGTGGTAATTGTTCAACCATTTCCATAGTAGTACGAATCATACTAACAGCATGGCGAACTTGTTCTTCATTCATACCAGCGCGTTCTTTTAAATCAGCACCAGCACAAAACGCTTTTTCACCAGCACCTGTTAGAATAACTACACGAGTATTTGCCTCTTCATTTATTTGAGTTAATATGTTTTGTAACTCTTCTAATAACGCTAAAGATAATGAGTTTGCTTGTCTTTCACGATTTAATGAAATCTTTACAACGTGCGGTGTTACATAATCAACTGAAATATTTTGTAATTGTAGCATCTTCTCACCTACTTATCGTTTTATGTTGAAGCGCTCTATACACATGACTCGGTAATTGGATATTTAATTTACTTTGAATAAATTGACTCGCTCTCAATAACTTCTCTTCATCAATATTCGTTTGGACCCCTAACTTATGGAGCATATGAACTAAGTCATCAGTTGCAACATTACCCGATGCTCCGGGTGCATATGGACAGCCGCCAAGACCACCACAAGAACTATCAAATGTTGTAATACCATATTCTAAAGACTTTACTACATTCGCAAGAGCCATTCCGTACGTATTATGGAAGTGCATTGCAAACTGCGAAGCATCATATTTCTTTAATAAATGCTCTAATACTCGCTCTACTTGTAACGGATTCGCTACTCCTATTGTGTCACCAAGAGACACTTCATAAATGCCGTATGAAAATAGTTGATCACATAATTCGTCAACTGCTATGACGCTTATATCGCCTTCATAAGGACATCCAAATACAGTAGAAACATAGCCTCTTACTTTTTTCCCTTCGAATAATGCCTGTTTTGTTATATCTTCAATTACAACTAATGCTTCTTGAATTGATTTATTAATATTGCTTTTATTATGAGATTCACTTGCTGATAAAAAAACATTCACCTCATCTACATTTTGCAAAAAAGCTCGCTCCAAACCATTTTGATTTGGAACAAGCGCTGCATATGTAACATTTGGATCCCTTTTCAACTCAGAAAACACATCATTTGCATCTGCTAATGCAGGGACCCATTTAGGGTGAACGAATGAGGAAACTTCAACGTACGATAATCCAGCCTCTGTAAGTAGTTGAATCCATTTTACTTTATCTTTTGTGCCAACAATCTTTTTTTCATTTTGTAAGCCATCACGTGGCCCGACTTCTTTAATGACAGCAAAATTAGGTAGTTTCAATTCGCTTCCCCCTATATCTCCCTATTCAATTTCTAGTAATACATCTCCTTCATTTACAAAATCGCCTTCTTGCACATTAATTTTCATAACTGTGCCAGCTTCCTCTGAAACGATTGGAATTTCCATTTTCATAGATTCCAAAATGACGACATCCTGTTCTTCCTCTACTGTATCCCCTACTCCTACAACAATCTTCCAAACGTTTCCTGCCATCGATGCATATACTTTCGTCATCATTTTTTCCCCCTTAGTATTGTTAAATCTTATTTTTTAACAAGTTGTTTCGTTACAAAACTTGTTGTATAAATGCCCTCTTTAAACACTTCGTCCTCTAATACTTGAAGTAGCATTGGCGTGTTCGTTTTAATACCTTCTACTTTTAATTCTTCTAATGCATCGTGTAATTTGGAAATTGCTTCTTCACGCGTTTCACCATGAGCAATGACTTTCGCAATCATTGGATCATAGAAAGGTGTAATCGTTACTTGATTCTCCAAAAAGTGATCAATACGTACATTTGTTGGAAGCGTTAAATCTGTAATTTTCCCAGGTGATGGGAAGAAAGTTTTCGGATCTTCTGCATAAATACGTGCCTCGATGGCATGACCACTACGTTTTACATCATCTTGTGTAAACGATAATTTTTCACCATATGCAATTAGAAGTTGTTGTTCTACAAGATCTAAACCAGTAATTTCTTCTGTAACTGGATGCTCTACTTGTAATCTCGTATTCATCTCTAAGAAATAGAAGTTTTTTTGATCATCTACAAGAAACTCAACTGTACCTGCATTTGTATAACCAAGTGCTTTAGCAGCTTGTACAGCAACTTCACCCATCGCTTTTCGTGTACCTTCATCTAAAAATGGTGAAGGTGCTTCTTCAATTACTTTCTGATTTCGGCGCTGTACTGAACATTCACGCTCCCATAAATACACTGTGTTACCATGTGTATCTGCTAAAAGCTGAATTTCAATATGATGTGCATCTGCAATATAGCGCTCTAAATACATTTCTCCGTTACCGAAGAAGTTTTGTGCTCTTGTTTTGTTGCTTTCAAATGCTTTGGTGAGCGTTTGCTCAGTTTCCATCAACTGCATTCCAATGCCTCCGCCGCCTGCGGATGCCTTCAACATTAATGGGTAACCAATTTGTTTAGCAATTTCAATTGCTTCTTCAGCAGTTTCAATATTTGTAGTAATACCTGGAACTACTGGGACATCTGCAGCTTGCATCGCAATACGTGATTCGATTTTACTTCCCATCTTCGTAATGATTTCTTCTGATGGACCGATAAATACGATTCCTTCTTCTTTACAACGAACCGGAAAAGATGGATTCTCAGATAATAATCCATACCCCGGATGGATTGCTTCAGCATTTGTCTTCTTAGCTATTTCAATAATTTTTTCAAGGTTTAAATAGCTTTCTTGGACACGCGGCCCACCTACTAAGTAAGCTTCATTTGCCATTTTTACATGCAAGGCATTTTCATCTGCCTCAGAATAAATAGCAACAGTGCGAATGCCAAGTTTTTGACAAGTTTTCATAATACGAACTGCGATTTCCCCGCGATTAGCAATTAATATTTTTTGAAACATAGTGATTCCTCCTTTTTATCTACATCCTAAATGTCTAGCAATTACAAGACGTTGAATTTCAGAAGTTCCTTCACCAATTTCTAATAGTTTTGCATCACGAATATGTCGTTCTACTTCATATTCACGCATATAGCCGTATCCACCGTGAATTTGTACCGCTTGATTGGCAATACGACTAGCAGCCTCAGATGCGAAAAGCTTTGCCATAGCCGCTTCTTTACCGAAAGGTTTATCGTTATCTTTTAACCAAGCTGCTTTATGTACTAAATTACGCGCTAGCTCTACTTCAGTCGCCATATCAGCTAATTTAAATTGAATCGCTTGGAAATTAGAAATTGACTTTCCAAATTGTTGACGTTCTTTCGCATATTGCAGTGCACGTTCAAATGCAGATTGCGCAATACCAACAGCTAATGCTGCGATTGAAATACGTCCTCCATCAAGTGTATATAAGAATTGTTTAAACCCTTTATTTACATCACCAAGTATATTTTCTTTCGGTACACGTACACCATCAAGTACGATTTCACATGTATTAGAAGCACGTACGCCCATCTTATCGTAAGGGCTTGAAATCGTTAACCCTTCACTAGTAGTCGGTACGATAAATGCAGAAATACGTTTTCTACCATTCTCTTCAACACCGTTGACAGCGGTTACAATAATTGTGTTTGCATACTCTGCATTTGTAATCCAACACTTCTCACCACTAATAACATACTCGTCTCCATCTAATATAGCTTTCGTTTGTGTACCGCCTGCATCAGATCCAGCATTCGGCTCAGTTAGTCCGAAAGCACCTAACGTTTTGCCTGATGCCATTGGAACTAAATATTTCTGTTTTTGTTCTTCTGTACCGAAATAATAAATTGGAGAAGCACCTAATGAAATTGTTGCAGCGTAACTTAATCCTGTTCCACCACAAGCACGACCAATTTCTTCAACTGCTAACGCGTACGATACAGTATCGCCACCTGAACCTCCATACTCTTCTGGGAATGGGATACCTAATAATCCTAGTTCGCCCATTTTTTGAAATGTTTCATATGGAAATTCTGCAGTTTTGTCATAATATACAGCTTTCGGTGCGATTTCCTTTTCAGCAAAGTCACGTACCATTTCTTTAATCATTTGTTTTTCGCGAGTTAGAGTAAATTCCATTCCGCTACACACCCCTTATCGAATATTGAGTTTCGACAGCGTGCGAGTTTCTACTACAAACATTACGAATGAAAAGACAAGAACATTAGTTAGATAATTGTTATAATTCTGTCATAATTTAATTTTAAAACAGATTCTGTACTAATGCACAAAAAAATTCCTACATTGTTCTACAACAACATAGGAGTTTTATTGTCGAATTATGTAATTTTTTGTTTAATAATCTCTACCTTTACCTGAATCTGAAATCTCTACTAAAGCTTCAGGATATGGTTCGAAATATGTTTGTCTTAATAAATACTTTTCATCAAATCGAAGAGCCCATGATTTTAAAATTGCAAGTAAGCTACTAAGCGGAATTTTCTTTTCTTTATATTTTTGTATCAAATCTAAAAAATGATCTTTTTCTTGTTTTTTCAGCTTTGTTTTAAAGTATCCAAAAATATGCTCACATACATTTACATTCGATGTATAGCGGGGTGTGCGCATAAATAATTCATATAAAGTCTTCTCATAATTTTCAAATACAACTTCAATCTTTTCATTTTTGTGATTTGCAATAATACGCCCTAATTCCTTTTGTTTTACCTGATTATATGCCATAAATAAATATTTATTATCCGACTGAAACGATACGAGGTCTTTCATATTTTTATTCCGTTTCATCATCTTGTAATATGCGATTGTAAATAACCTTGTAAGGAAATGTTCTCTAATAATAAAATTCGACAATCTACCTTCTTCTTCAATTGGAAGATGCGAAAAATTTTTTATTACTGCTCCGCCAAATAAACCAGGTCCCTTTCCTTTTGCTGGTGCTTTTTCAAAACCAGAATAAATTTTCACATCACGCGTACCACAACTTGGTGAACGATTTTTTAAAATAAAACCATCCACATCTGATATCGTTTGTAAAAATTTATTTGAAAATTGCTCCATTTTTCCAGTGAGGTCTTCTCTTGTAGACGGTTGCATAAGTTTATTAACCCCTTTTTCTTCTACAATGCGTATCGTTTCACGAGGAGTCCCCAATCCAATCTCGACTTCTGGACAAACAGGTATAAATGTAACAAATGGCTGCAAATTTCGTATTGTTACATCCGGAATCATCTCTCCATTATAACGACAAGCATCAAACTCTAAACATTTACTTACAACGATTGTAGGTTTTGCAAATTGTCGCATTTCATTACCTCCTTAATGCTAGTCCGTATAATATAAATTGTACTAAGATTAACATTTTAAGCAAAGTTTGATTCATTTAATTTTATGATACATATATAGCCAATAATATATTAGCAATCATTCAACTCTATTTTCTATAAATGTGTCCTTTATAATGACGGTTTAGAAACTGTGAAACGAATAATACACACATGCTCTGGAGAAATTAATATGTAAGAAAGGAGGGAGCGTTATGAAGAAAAATTTATCATCTATTTTAAGTGTTTTAGCACTATCTATTATGTTTTTAGGTACATCTGCACAAGCTGAATACGATGGAACTAATATGAATAGAGTTAATAACACTGATATTTCAACTCGAGTTAATGACAATAACTTAGACAGAGTTAATAATGATGTAAGAACTCGAAATGTAAATACAACAAATGATTTAAATGATAATCGTGATAGAAATAATAATTGGGCTTGGCTCGGTTTATTAGGACTAGCAGGATTATTAGGCCTTAGAAGAAGAGACAAAGAAACACGTTAATTTAGAACATTTTTAGTAAACCAGTACTTATTTATCAAAAATATATAATGGATATAAATCGCCTTTTTAAAGGCGATTTATTATTTTTTTAATGGAAAATATGTACTTCACACTGCCACACATTTTTGCCTGCGATTAAATTCGTGGCGTTAATCCGTACAATATGAATTGAATCGTATTTTCAATTTCCGCTTCATCATTCCATTTTTCTTCTGGCAATAATAAAAATCGTGTTAATAATAAACCTAATACAGCTGATAAAGTAAGTCGTAAAACAGTAACTGGGGGCATTTTAATAATTTCCCCTTTTTCTTGAAACTTTTCAATCAACTTTTTAAAATGTGAAAGTAATTCTGTTTCAACTAACTGCTGTATTTCATTTTTCAGTTCCGGCTGAAATGGCACTTCTTGAATTAATATTTTTATCATTGGAAAATGCTTTTTTGCAAATTCAAACCTATTATGAATAACAACTCTTAGAAGCCCTTCATATGATTCATACTCCGATTCAAATATTTCCTTTGCGAATGCTTGCACGAAAAATGGTGCAGCAAACTTCGTTAATGTCGGCATGACAACTGCTAGCAATAAATCTTTTTTCGTTTTATAGTAGCGGAAGATTGTTCCTTCCGCTACACCAGCCCGTTTTGCAATTTCACTTGTTGAAGTTGAAGCATAGCCTTTTTCTCCAAACATATCAACAGCCGCCTCTAATATACGCATTTGACGTTCATTTCGTTTGTCTGTATTTGTTGCGGCAATTAATTCTTCCAGCCAGTCCTTCGTCATCTATAATGCCCCTTTGTATCATCATTATATTTTTCGATGTTTCTTTAATGCAAACACATTCCCTACTGCAAATAATACTGAGAAAAATAGTAAAACAGTTAAATCTAATGCAATCTCTGTAAATCCTTGATTTCGAATCATCACTTGTCTCATTGCGTCAGCGCCGTATGTGAGCGGAAATAATTTCCCTAACATTTGGAGCCACTTATTCATCGATTCAATTGGAAACAAACCAGAAAAGAATATTTGCGGCACAATGACAAGCGGTATAAACTGAATCATTTGAAATTCATTATTTGCGTATGCTGATAAAAACGTCCCTAAAGTTAGTGCCGTTAAAGAAAGCATACATGTAATAAGTAGGGTTAGCCATATAGAGCCAGCTACATACAAATCTAAAATATAAACTGAAAAACTTACGATTATAATGGATTGTATAAATGCAAAGATTCCAAAACCAATAATATATCCTACAACTATTTCCCATCTTTTAATTGGAGTCGATAATAACCTTTCTAACGTACCGCTTAAACGTTCTCTTACGAAAGACACCCCTGATAAAATAAATACAAAGAAAAATGTAAAGAAACCGATCAATACAGGGCCAAGCCCATCAAACATTGTAAAGTCTTTAGAGCCATGTAAATAATTCACTTCAGGTTTCATTATCGATACATCGTTCTTCTCTGTACTTTTTTGTAATATTTGAAGTACAGCACGATTTTTTGACGAATCACTACCTTCTAATACAATATTCATTTTTCCATTTTCTAAACGAATTACTGCATCTACCTTTTGATTTTCTAGCTCAGACATTGCCTTTTCTTTACTATATTCATAAATTGACGCTTCCTGATTTTTCATCACTTTTACTACCTGAACCGGCATATCAACAACTGCGATATGCGGTACATAGTCTTTTTGTGTAAACACTAGCGATAATAACCAAAGTAATAACATAGGTGCTCCAAACATCATGGCTAACGAACGCTTATCTCGAAAAAATTGGCGAATAATACGAATAATTACACCAGTAACTCTCATGATAGGGCCACCTCTTCCAACAAAAAGACATCTTCAATCCGTCCTGATGATACCAGCTTTTTCAATTCTTCAGGCTCTCCAGTCGCAACTAGCTTTCCTTCTCTAATCAACCCTAGACGCTCACAAAACTCAGCTTCATCCATAATGTGTGTTGTTACAATAATGGTAGTTCCTTTCTTTTTCAAATCATAAAATTTTTCCCAAATCGTTTTTCTAAGAAGTGGATCTATCCCCACTGTTGGCTCATCTAAAATTAATATTTCAGGCTCATGAATGAGTGCTATCGCTAATGATAAACGCTTCTTCATACCTCCCGAAAAATGCTGTACTTGCTTTTTCATATGTTGTGATAATTGAACAAGATCAAAAACCTCTTCAATTCTTTCTTTTTTATGCTTTCCCTTTAATCCATACATTGTTGCCATAAAATCTGCATTTTCATATGCTGATAATTCTTCGTATAATGCATCAGCCTGAGCCATATAACCAATTCTTTTCATCTCATTTAAATTAGGCATGTTCGTGTTGTAAACAAGCACCTCACCTTTAGTCGGCTCATTAATACCAGCAATCAATTTAATAAGTGTCGTTTTCCCTGAACCAGAAGGCCCAACTAAACCAAATATCTCTGCTTTTTCAACTTGTAATGAAAGATTGTGTAAAACTTCTTTTTTTCCAAAACTTTTTGACACGGTTCGTAAAATAATTGCAGGTTGCTGCACGTTTTCTTCCCCCTTTTCAAAAATGAGTGAGTACTCACTTTTATTTTACTCTTGCGTAATTATATGTCAAACTTCATTGATTAGTATATATTTTCAATCCACAATATTAAACAATGAAACAGAGTCAACATTAGAATTTCATTTCCTAAAGCCGACTCTGTTTCATTTAAATTATATATTTTATTTTACGTTTTTAAATTCATATATTTTCTAATTCTAGCAACATCTAAAGAATACTCGATAACTAACTGCTGTAACGGTAATATAACTGTATCAGGATATAAATGGGCATATTGTAATGTTTCTGCGTATTTTTCTAACCTTTTTTCTAAATACTTAATTATTTGATCAGGATGACTTACTAATAAACATTTACAATAATAATGTATTTGTTCCTCAATCGCCGTATATTCTTCAATTTCATATTCTTTATGCATGTGTACACCCCTTTAAGTTTTTTCACATGAGTTACTTATCACATTTTTCACTCGACTAATTTTTAAGTTTTTTGATTATTTACACTATAACAAACTCTTCGGGTCAAATTTTGTTACTTTATGTAACGTAGAAAATTTTTAACAAAATTGTAATGTTTACTCCTGCAAAATACAGAAAGCCCCTTTACTCATTTTTGTATAAAAAAAATCGTACAGCTTAATTTAGCTGCACGACTACAAGTTCTGGCCTATTAAAAATTCTTTGCGGAATGATACTATTACCTAATCCTCTACTTACTACCATAGACGTATTTTGTTCTTCATATAAACCAGCTGTATATGTAGGGAATACCCCTTGATTTGGAGCAACTAACCCGCCAATAAATGGCAATCTAACTTGCCCTCCATGAGCATGACCCGATAATACTAAATCTAGTTGCTCATCAGCGTATTCTGTCAAAAATTCAGGCCTATGGGATAGTAATACATCAAATGTATTTGGAGGCATTTCAAATTTCGCTTTTAAAATTGCATCTTTTACAATATTTCCTTCATCACGGTTTCCAGTTACAAACTCCGGATCATCAATACCTAGCAAATTTATTTCTTGCTCACCCTTTCGAATGCCTACATGTTCATTCCTTAAAACATTGACATCATATTTCTTCAACTCTTTTTCTAAACGGTTATACTTTCCAGACCATTGTTCATGGTTTCCTGTCACAAAATATACAGGATACTCCTTTACAATTTCTCGTATTAATTGCATACTAACTTCTGCATCGTATGATTTACTGTCAATTAAATCACCCGTAATCGCAATAATATCTGGGTCTATGCTTTCAATTTTTTGAATTAACACACCTTGCTTATTGCCAAATTGTTTATTGTGTAAGTCTGAAATTTGTAGAATTTTATACCCTTTAAAAGAGGAGGATATTTTACTAGAGGTTATTTTAACCTCAGTTATACCTATTAAATTGTTCTGTAAATATAAAAAAGTAATAAAAGCTACTAATATGCCAATAAACAATATGATTCTATTAATATTTCTCTTCATATTCTCTCCTTTTATTTTTATAAAACACTTATTTTATATTAACAGAATTATATGATACATTTTGGTTTTTATTGAATATAGTACAGTACATGAAATTTCATATCGAATACGTCATATATATTTATTTTACCTTTATCCTCTTAATAATAAAAATACAAAAACGATTCTTTTCATACGAAAAAGAATCGTTTTCTAATTTTATACATCCAATAACATATGGTAAAGAACTGAAATAACTAAGAAATTATTATTTAATAGCATCAATTACAACTTCAGCCGCCTCTTTAATTAGTTGATTATCATAGGTAGCCCCTTTTTCATCTTTACTCGATAAAATTGCGATGATAATGGGTGCTCTATTTGGTGGCCAAACGATAGCAATATCATTTCGTGTCCCGTAACTGCCAGCTCCTGATTTATCTGCAACTACCCAGTCAGTTGGCACGCCTGCACGAATAAGTTTGTCTCCTGTAGCATTTCCTTTCATCCACTCTATAAGAATGTTACGCTTATGGACTGGAAGCACATTTCCGGCTGTAAAAGCTTTAAGATTCGTAGCAATTGCTTTCGCTGTACTAGTGTCACGAATGTCTCCTGGAATAGCCTCGTTTAACTCTGTTTCAAAGCGATCAGACATAGTAACCCGGTCCCCCATCTGTCTAAGCGCTTTTTCATATCCTTTCGGTCCGCCTATTTGATGAAATAAAATGTTCCCTGCAGTATTATCACTGTAACGAACAGCAGCCTCCGCAATTTCTCCTAGTTTCATTCCAGTATCTACATATTTCTCTGTAACAGGTGAATATTCCACTAAATCGTCTTTCGTGTAAGTAATAACGTCATTTAATTTCTCAGTAGAGTATTGCTGCAGTAATACTCCTGCTGCTAAAGCCTTATAAGTTGATGCAAAGGCAAATCTTTCGTTAGGTCGATAAGAAATTGTTTGATTGGTACCAGTATCAATCGCATATACACCTAATCGAGCATCAAATTTTTTCTCAAGTTTAGAGAACTCTTTATGCGTCGCCTGATGGTTATGTTTCACTTGTCCAGTCTTTTCTTTCGCTTCAACTTGCAATGCACCTCCTGTAAAAGTTACTAGGCTTGTAATACTTAAACCTAATATACCAACACACATCCCTATTTTTAGCATTTTCTTGTTTTTCAAAACTATCATTCCTTTCAAATACTTAATACCTTTTTATACGTACACATAATAGACAATCACCGAAACAAATTTGTTCCATAAACTTAAAAATTTTTATCGCTCGTATCACAGTTATTAATAAAATAAGAGATAACAACTATGACCGCTGCTATCTCTTATTTCACATTTCATCTTTTTACTTATAAATGCCTTTATACAAACAGGGGCTCTTCCCTGAGAAAAGTACACAAATTTTACTAATTTTGATTCGAAGTATCTGTACTAGCAGCTTCATCATGCATACGCTGCTTTTTCAAATCAAAGTATACATCTAAAACTTCCTTTCCAATTATAGAATTAATTCCACTTTTATCATTATGAAGCCATGGGACTACTACAGAAAACGCTACTTCTGGATTATCATATGGAGCATATCCAACTAACGTTAAGTTGTAACATTCCATACGTTCTCCTTTTGCATTTCTACCTATTGGATCATCTCCACCATACACAGTTTGGGCTGTCCCTGTCTTTCCTGCTGGTTTATATGGAGCATTTTTGAAATACTTCACGCCAGTTCCATCACCTTCTTGGAATACCCATCTAAACCCTTCTTTTATTCGATCAATATATTCTGTCTTCATATCAATCCGATTTAATACGACAGGCTCTATGGAGCGAATAACTTTGCCAACCTCTTCTTTTATTGATTGCTCTCGTATTTCTTGTACAATTTGAGGTTGCATTCTATAACCACCATTCGCAATCGTTGAAATATATTGAGCTAATTGCAATGGCGTATACGTATCATACTGACCTATAGAAAAATCTAGTAAAAAACCAGGTTGACTATCTACTTTTCTCGTTTGTCCAATTATTTCATTCGGCAAATCAATACCTGTTGGGACACCCAAACCAAATTGCTTGAAATAATAGCGCATCGTATCAAATGCCCCTTGTTTAATATCCAATGAACCATTTGGTACGTAATTAACTCCCGCAATTTTTAAAGCTGTCTGGAACATATATACATTCGAAGATACTTGTAGAGCTCGTAAATCATTAATATTTCCAAACCCAGATACATTCCATGATTTCTTAGCTTGTGTACCTTTAAATTTCATTGGCGCGTCATAAAATTGATCTCCTGGTTGTATTGCCCCTGTCTCATATCCAGTTAATAAAGTTGCACCTTTTACAGCTGATCCTAGTTCATACGAAGTTGTCATATTACCTAATGCCAAATCCTTGATTTCCATTTTCCCTTCTTTTTCTACAATCCTTTTGCCTGCCATAGATAAAATCTGTCCGTTATTCGGATTCGTCATAACAACAAAAGCTCGGTCCAATAGCGGCTCTGAACTCTTAAAAGCTCTCAAATTTTTCTCTAAACTTTCTTCCACTTTCTGTTGTAATTCCATATCAATCGTTAATGTTAAACTATTACCACTTTTTCCTTTAGAAATTATTTCTGTGTTTATAATATTTCCTGATTTATCTGTAATATTTTTCACTTCTTCTTTTGTACCATGTAACACATCTTCATATCGTTGTTCAATGTAACTTTTCCCTACACGATCATTACGGTTATATCCGCGTACTAAATAAGAATCTAAATTTTCTTTTGGCAAACCTTCTTCACTACTCGTAATATTACCTAACACGGAACGAAATAAATCACCATTTACATAATTGCGCTCCCAATCAACCGTTGCATCTACTCCTGGAAAATCCGCAAGATTTTCACTTATCCGCGCATACTCCTCATCTGTTACATCTTTTTTAATAATTTGTGGTGTTAGTTGATAACCTGAACTCATTTTACTTTTAATAGCTAACACCTTTAAATCTTGTTCTGTTAACTCACCCAATTCTAATTCTGTAACGCGACTTCGTCTTAAATCTTCTATTTTTTTATCTAACTCTTTTCCCTCTATTCCCTTTTCTTTAAACTTTTCTATATCTTTTTTCGTAATCATTGTTTCCGCACGTTTCGTATTCAACTGCATCCAAAAATCCTTTTTATCGATATCGGTTAATTTATTTATGTCTTGTTCGGGCATTTCAAGTACTTCCGCCAAGTCTTTTGCTGTTTTTAAAATATCTTCACTCGTAATCCCCTTTGCCCTTGTATACGTAATTGTGCGAAGAGATTTATTATTAACGATTGTTTTCCCTTCTCGATCTAAAATTTGTCCACGTGGAACTGGAATACTCGTTATTGCATTTTGACTACTTTCCACTTGGTTCTTATAAGCCTCTCCCTCAACAATTTGTACTTTCCCTAGCTGCATAATAATGGCTGAGAATAGTAAAAATATACAAAGGAACATGATATTTAATCGAATAGATATATATGTCTTCTGCTGCTTTCCTTTTTGTTCTTTCATAAATCCTCCATTTAATCCTTTCAGGGATTGCTACAAATACTAAAAGCATTCCTTATATATTAGATACCGATAATCGGTTATAAATATCGTCTCATTTTTTTCTTAATCCTTGTAAGCACCCATTCCTTTTCGTTTAACTACGTAATTAACGACTCTCCCTTCTTGTTTTCTCTATTTTTGTAGCTTGTATTAGATATGACTCATATTAAACTTACACATAGACTTGCTAGTAATTTTTCATACTGATTATTCCTTTCTTCATGCTGTAATACTTAATAGACAATCTAAATAATAAAGTTGTTCCACATTTACAAAAAAAATAATTAACTATAATATGGAATAGGCTACATAAGGGAGGGTTATATGTTACATACAAAAAGATGGAGATTTTTTGCGGTTCTTTCTATTGTAGGTTTGATTTTACTAATTTTATTTAAAATCAACTTCATTTCAATTACTATCGCAACTTCTTCAGCTGAAAGAGGAAAAATTTTTGATCAAAATGGTGTAATACTAGCTACAAATAAGAAAGTTAAGTCTCTTTATTGCACTTCTAATTATGAAAATTTATCGAATCAAGATACATCAAACACATTAGCTTTTTTCAATCAATTTTCCAACGAGTTTCAACATCATATTTCTACAGAGAATATAAAATCTCAATTACAACAATCTTGTAAAAAGCAAACTATGAATGATATACCGTTATACTCTGACATCACTGAGAACGAACTTGCATTCATAAAGAAAAACAAACCCAAAAATGTAATAATTAAAGATGAAGTAATACGTTATTATCCTAAACACGAAATTGGTTCACAGGTAATTGGGTATGTAGAACATGACCTTAATTCAAAGTATATGGTTGTTGGAAAAAGCGGGATTGAGTTGCAATATGAAAATGATTTAAAAGGCAAACCAGGTAAAACTCTTATTTTTAAAATGAATAATAAAAAGTTCTTTTGGAGCATTCGAAAAGTACAAAACGGAAAAGATGTCTGGCTAGCTTTAGATTTTAAGTTGCAACAAAAAACTGAAGAGGCATTAAAATCTCAAATTAAGAAAACACCTGATGCTAAAGGTGGTTATGCTGTAGTGAGCGATGCAAAAACTGGCGCGATTTTAACTATGGCCAACTCAGCAGTTTTTGATCCAAATATATTACATACACATGTAACAACTAAAATAGATAACATAAAATCACTTTCGCAAAATAAAGCAATTCAAAAATTAAAGTATGGTGAATCTTATGTAAATATGGCTTCTACTATAAAGCCACTTACTATTTTAATTGGATTAAACGAAAAGCTTTTTCAACCTGAAGATACTTACTTAGATAAGGGTACTTTTCAGTATGATAATCAAAATAATATTACGAATGCACCTGGAACACCAACAGGTGAGATTACACCGAGGCAGGCTATCATTAATTCATCTAACACATTTATGACAGCAAAAGTAGCTTTGCCCTTATTCAACCAAAATAATGGAAATATAGAAAAAGTGGCACATATATGGACAGATTATTTAATGCAATTCGGCCTACGTTCTAAAACCGGGATTGATTTACCCTTTGAAGAAGACGGACAATATGAATTCCATCCCTCTAATAAGTTTGAAAATGGAATTTCCGCTTTATTAAATGCCTCTTGGGGAGGAAATGAAGTGCATACTCCTCTTCAACTTGCTCAATATGCAGCAACTTTAGCAAGTAAAGGTGATAAATATAAACCTCAAATCGTAAGTGCTATTATTGGTCAAGATGGTAAGGAAACAAAAAAGTTTAAACCAATTTTAGAAAGTTCAAATCGTTACCCGATGAACTTTTGGAGTGTCGTGCAAGGTGGAATGAGTCAAAATATAGAGGAGATTAAAAAGTTGCCCTTTGACGTCGCTGGTAAAACAGGTATTACAGGTTTTCCAAATGAGCAAGCAAGAATGATAAATCATTCTCTATTCATTGCATATGCTCCTACCGAAGATCCACAGATTGCCGTTTCTGTCGTTATTCCTGGTAGTAATTCAGAAAAAAACATTGCTGCTCTCGTTACATCAGAAATTTTAGAGTCCTGGAATACTCTTCAAAAAGAGAATAAAAACCAAAAGGAAGGTTCACTTTAATGAACCTTCCTTTTTTACCAAATAGAATCTATATTTATTATTTTCCATTCACCTTCATTATTCTTTTCAAACATAAATGAGTATTTAATGTCAGTTAAAACATACTCTTTTTGTACATATCCAGTATTACCGTTAATTGTCGATATTTTTATATATTCATCCTTCTGCACTTTTTCTGGAATCCAAGCTTTTACCATTTCATTAGATACTTCATATAAAACTTGTGATTCTCGCTTTGGTTCAGCTAAAATTTTCGTTTTATTCCCAGTAACAGTCGCATATATAAAATGAGGTTGCTTTGGTTGGTTATTTTCTGTCAATCCACTTGGTACTTTATATACATGTTTTGTATCATTTGCAAATTCTCCCCCCATTGTAAGTGCGACTTGCAACTCATGAAAAATATCTTCATCAAACTTCAATTCATCCTTCTTATAGCTCTTCCCTTTAAATTGAACTTCATCGTTTAACGCTTTATACAATTCATTTTTATTTTTTACATTTGTACTTTGATATAACTCATTCATGAATTGTTTTAATGTTGGATCTTGAGCAGACTCATCTTTTGTTTTAGGCTTAATTTGTGTACTACTTTGCACCGGTGATTTATTATCATCAAGCCAAGGTTGTTGAACAATAAAAAATAAAAATGTACACGCTAAAACCACAACAATTGGCAATGCTTTTTTACGAAATCGTCTTGTTTGTTTTAGAGAGCCTCCCTCATTACTTTCATATATAGATTGCTTTATTTTATAAACGTATTCTTCTTCATCTTTACGGTGTTCCATTGGGCCTTTTTTTAATTTTCTATACCAGTCAGGATTTTGTTTATTGTTCATCACTACTACCCTCCCCTATTAATTTTGAAACCTTACTTCTTGCTCTACTTAATCTAGATTTTACAGTTCCAATGGATACTCCTAGTGTTTCAGCCATTTCTTCATAAGATAATTCATATTTTGCATCCAATATTATTATTTCACGGTGCTTTTTAGGTAGTTTTAATACAACTTTCCACACATCATTCATTTCTTCTTGCTTAAAAAATTCTTGTTCTGCCGACACAGTTTGCTTATCGTCACTAAAAAAACCTACTAAAGATATTCTTTTAAAATAAGATGATTTCAAATAGTTTATTGCCGTATTTCTTGTGATTTTTAATATCCACGTTTTAATAGATGACTCCTTTCGAAATGAATTCCAATTTTTAAATACCTTTATAAATACGTCTTGCGTGATATCATCTGATAAGTGTGGATCTTTCGTAATAATAAATGAATAATTCCATACATCTTGCCAATAGTCTTTTATAACATAGTCCAGCTCATCATGATTACACTTTTCAATAAACGTCTGTTCCATTTCCACACCTCAAACTTATTTGAATAAACATAAAACTGCCCTCACTTTTATTATGGTTTCAATATATAGACAAGATACAAGTTTCATTTGTTCCATTGTTTATCTTTTTTTGATAGAAAAATCCTCTTGAGAATGTAAAGGTGTGCAATTACTTTCATAAAATAATCCCCTATACATTCTCTTACATGACAGGCTCCTAAAAAACAAGTAAAGCATACAATGTTAAAAATACACTCATAAAAATCTGATTATTATTTGTGAATTTCATACAACACTCCACTTATATCACATTTTTTCTTAGAGCATGCTTATTTGTGTGCTCTATTTATGTTTTACTAAATAACTGTTTTGTTTAATTTTAAAACTTGTCCATTTCATTTTGTTTTACTCTTCTATTTACTATTTACTATTTACAATGTCAACCTTTCAAAAATGAAGATGAGTTATCAACTTTCTGTAGCCACAGTAAAAAAGCATTCTCGACTAGCAAGAATGCTTTTTCAAAATATATTTGTTCTATATTTCACGCAATTTATACCTTTGAGTTAAGCAAACATATAGTGAATTTACTAGAAGATTTCACCTTATGATAAGCTATTATTTCTGAAAAACATGTTTTACTTTTTCGCCTGGAACATTGCTCCCTCCTCTTCCTTTTACATCTTCAATCATCATGGTTACAATCATGTCTGGCTTATTTGCATCAAAAGCTGCAAACCATCCGAGTTCTTTTCCGTCTGCCTCTTTCGATTCTTTCAATTCTGCTGTACCTGTTTTACCAGCAAGAGTTACACCATCAATCTTAGCAATTCTCCCCGCGCCATCAGGGTCATTAATGACTTTGATTAATGCACTCTTTAATATATCTTGATTCTTTTTAGAAATCACATTTTCTTTCCAATTCCCCGTAACTTTTGCTTCTTTTAAAAGATGAGGCGACGGAATATTCCCTTCATTCACAATCGGTGCATATGTTAATGCTAAATGAAGTGGTGTCATTAATACTTGTCCTTGTCCGTATCCCGTGTCTGCTAGTTGAATATCATTTTTTATCCCATCTCTTGCAATGATTGAAATAGGAAATTCGTATTCAATTGGTAATTTTTCATGAAATCCGTATTTCTTAAATTCATTTACATACTGATCTTTTCCCATTTTCAAAGCTTGTTGAGCAAAATAAATATTATCAGAATACTTCATTGCCTTGTCAAAATCAATTGGACTTGCATCCTTCACACGTGTTACATAATAATTTCCCCAAGAGGAATCTTTTGTCCACTTTAATCCTTGAATATTAAATTCTTCCTTAGGTTTTATTGCGTTTGTTTCCAAACCAATTGCACCTGTAATCGTTTTAAATACGGAACCTGGTACAAATGCTTGTGTGAAGCGATTCATCATTGGTAGTTTCGAGTCGTTATTCCATGCTTCTCGTTGGGCCTTTGATGCTCCTCTAACTATTGTATTTGGATTATACGCAGGGCTACTTACAAGCGCGATTGTTTCACCTGTTTTAGGATTGATAGCTGCACTAGAGCCGGCTTCATTTTTCATCTCATTATAGATTTTTTCTTGAATTGCAGCATCAATTGTTAACGTAACATTTTCCCCTGCTTTCGCTTCTTTTTTGGCTACGTTTTTAATTTCTTTCCCGTTTTCATCTTCTATAAATACGCGTCCACCCTTTTCACCACGCAATTTATTCTCCAGTACTTTCTCTAAACCTGTCTTACCTATTAAATCATCAGCTTGATAACCTCTTTTTTGAAGCGATTTTAATTCCTCTGCATTCACCTTTCCTATATATCCAATTAAATGTGCAGCTGCTTCACCTAATAGATACGTACGAATATTGACTGGACGAGATGATACTCCTTCTAATTCAATATAATCATTCTGTCTAGTTCCCTCTTTTAAAATACCAATTGGTACAAAGGAATCCGGCTTTATCCATTTCGCTGTAAGCTTCTGATCGACCTCTTCTATAGACATATCCAGTAACTGTGCTACTATTTCTTTTGTTTGCGCCGCCGTTTCGCCTAGTTTCTCTGGAATAATTCCAACTTCAGTCGCTTTACCATTCGTTGCTAGACCTTTCCCATTTCGATCGTATATTTCCCCACGTTTTCCTTGCTCTATTTGCATACGTACTTTGTAATCTTTTTTCATACCTGGAAAAATAAAATCTGGTGTCCAATCTATTTTCCAAGATTCTTTCTCTTTTACAAGTTTTGCCTCATGGATAAATGAAGCTGTTCCTCCACCTGTATCCATCTTAACTTCAAAAAGTAAAAGTTCTTTATCTTTTGCATTCTCTCCTTTCGTTTTAACTTTTAAATTCTTAACGCCAATACCTTCATAAATTTTTGATATTTCTCTGTGAATTCCTTTTTAGAAATCGTTTTTTGGGCATGTTCTGATAAATGATCATACATATTTGCAAATTTTTTATCATTCCATAAATTTATATATTCTTCAAATGCTTGTTTTGGCGATTCGTTTTTATTACATCCTACCAATATAACTACGGAACAAAAGAAAAGCAGCATCCATAATTTTTTCAATTCAATCTTCTCCCTTAGTTAAAAATATTTATTTCTTTCTTGATATATTGAATAAAAAATGTTGTAACACTTAATAGACAGTGCAAGTAATGAAATTGTTCCACATTTACAAAAAATAAAACCAGTGTGTCCGATTAAATATCGAGACACACTGGTTTTATTAACTATAAAGGATTTTAATTATTCAATTCAGTTATTTGCTAGACTCATACCAGAGATAAATTCTCCTTAGTCTAGACTATTAATCTCTTATAATAAAAAACTACATCCTATATAGAATGTAGTTTTTTCACAGACTTATCTATTTTTTACTTCCTTTTTATAAAAATCATATAATAGATTGATAGATGAGCTAGATAATATAGGCATTGCCTTCTCAACTAATTCTCTATCCCAATCAAACCAACGCATTTCCATCAGCAAATTTATTTCTGTATCAGTGAATCGTTTCTTTATTTCTTTAGCTGGAGTTCCCCCCCCCACTATTGTATACGGCGGAACATCTTTACTTACGACAGATCCTGCTGCAATGATTGCGCCTTCACCGATTGTAACGCCAGGCATTATAATTGATATGACTGTTCAATTTGCTCAGCGAATGGATATACTGTAATCCATTCTGAGTGATGATTATGATTACCACCCATTAAAATGACTACTCCACTGGCAATACAAACATAATTCCCAATAATGAGTTTATCAAGATGCCATCCCATCTGTTCAATTGGATTGAAAAGTGCTCGGGACTTAGCATCCCCCACAAATACCTTACACAGCCATCTTCAAAATTTTGATGACCATAATACCCTGAATAATAGGAGTACTCTCCTACTTCAATGAGTGGATTTGTTACTATATCTTTTATATACTTTGTTTCCGGCCAATGATTACATAATGGATGCTTCATAACTTTATTCCTCGCTTCTAAGTAGTGTAGGTTTTTACAATTTACTTAGAAGCTTACTATGACTGCTACATTTTTTAGCTTTCTCAAACGACGAATCATTGTCTTCAAGCCTTTCTTTTATTACAAAGGAATCTCTAATAAAACTCTATACAAAAAAATAGCCTATAAATTTTTATAGGCTACTTTTCATTTCATCATTATTACTTAGCTAATTCTTTCGTACCCTTCATTACATCAACAAAGAATCCCCAGTTATTCACAACAGAAGAAATACTAATATGTTCATCTGGAGTGTGAACATTAAATATATCTGGACCGAATGAAATTGCATCTAATTCAGGCATCTTTTGAACGAATACACTACATTCGATTCCTGCATGTACAGCAAAGATTTCAACATCTTTATTGTATTTTTCTTGATGCACTTTTTCAAACAAATTACGAATTTGTGAATTCGGATTGTATGGCCATTCTGGATACTCTGACTCGATTTCAAATGTTGCACCAACTAAATCGGCGATACATTTAATCTCATCTGCAACATGTTGTTTTAAACTACTTACAGAACTTCTCACTTCGTTACGTAATTTAATTTCATCTTGCAACGTTTCAATAACACCTAAATTTGTTGAACTTTCTACAAGACCTTTAATATCCATGCTCATACTTTGAATGCCGTTTGGGATTAAGAATAATGATGAAATAAGTTGTTTTTGCGTCTCTTTAGCAAATACTTTTTCTACTTTCTCATCCAATTTTGTAAGTGTAACATGAACATCTGGATCAACAGCACGCATTTCTTCTTGTAATACTCGTGTCCATGACTCTAGCTTTTCTTCTACCTTCTCTACATCTTCTTGACGTAATAAAATTGTAGCTACACTTTCACGCGGAATTGCATTTGTTTTTAACCCGCCGTGAACTTCACTTATATCAAATTGAATATTTGCTGATAAATCGCGTAATACTCGTCCTAATACTTTGTTTGCATTACCACGTTGTTTATCAATTTCCATACCAGAGTGTCCGCCTTTTAAACCACCAACATGTAGACGATATGCATCCGTATTCGCTGACGCTTCATCCCAAATTACTGGAATTGTTTCAACAGCTTTCGCACCACCTGCGCTACTTACAAGTAATTTATGATCTTCTTCAGAATCAATATTTATAAAAATCTTTCCTTCAAAATGATTTGAATCAACAGCAAAAGCACCGCCCATTGTTGTTTCTTCTTCAGTAGTAATAACTACTTCAAGTGCTGGATGCGGAATGTCTTTCGAATCTAATAAAGCCATCGCATACGCCACTGCAATACCATTATCAGCGCCTAAAGTTGTTTGATTTGCATATAACATGTCCCCAATGATTCGCAATTCAATTGGATCTTTTTCAAAATCATGTACGGTTGCTTGATTTTTTTCACATACCATATCCATATGACCTTGAATGATAATAGCTGGTACATTTTCATAGCCAGCAGTTGCTTCTTTTTTAATAATGACATTCATTGCTTCATCTTGAATTACTTCTAAATTACGCTCTTTTGCAAAACCAACTAAATAATCACTAATTTCCTTTTCATTACCCGATCCTCTAGGAATCTTTGAAATTTCTGCAAAATGATAAAATACAGGGTGCTTTGTTAATTGTTCTAAAGTAGAATACATTTTTAAGCTCCTCTCAAAATGACAAAATAATATGTAAGTCTTTTATCATTATACCATGATTCGTTATTTTACTTTTCTTTTAACTTTTTAATATATTATTCATTTTATGTACAACACTCTTACAACATTGTAAGGATGTTGTAATCTATATCGATTTTTCTCACTTCATAATAGCCGTATACTGTGTAAAGAACGAAATTGAAGGAGATAAAGAAAATGAAAAAGTTTTTAACAATTATTACACTATGTTTATTATTTTCTAGTTTTACTATTGGCTGTGAGAGAGCATCACTCAATCGAATTGGTAAAGATGTATATTACGTACAGATAAAAGGCGAAGGAACTATCGAAAAAGTAGAAGGTAGAAACTTACGTAACTACACACTGCCTGCTTATGATGAAGACGGAGTAAAAAAACAAATTACATTTAGAAGTACAAAAAAAGAAAACGACCATAAATTAAATGAAGACGCACTTTTACGCCTATTTGTAAATCAAGATGATAATAACAAAAATGAAATATCATCAATTGAAGTAAAATCCTATGAAGAGATTCAGAAAACAGATTTACCTGAAAAAATAAAAGAAAAGTTTACTATGAAATAAAAAACAAAAGAAAATGCACTATGCATTTTCTTTTGTTTTTTTCACTCGTATATATTTTGAACTGCTATTATTCATCAGTTTCTCTAAGCGATTTATATTTTCCGTTAACGCACCTTTCACAAGAGAGAAATCTGTATTTGGTTCTTCTTTTTTTTCTTTAAAAAATGAAGACTTTTGTATATTTACTTCAGCCATCTCTTCTCCCCCTCTTCAAAAAGATACAATCTTCTATTTATATTATATAGCAAATGCAGAAAGAGTGTACACTTATGATTTTCTTTTTAATTCTTCTTCTAGCTCTTCTACTTGCTGTAATGTATCTCCTTTTATTAACGAGAAATCTGTTGTATCTTCATTATCTTTTTTAAAAAAATCATTGTCATAATCTTTTATCACTACAATCACCTCTACGTGCTAGTGTAGGGATGATTGTCCGATTTTATTCAACTTTTTCCGATTTATTCCGAATTTATGTATAAAAGAGTAGGACAGAAAGTTCTGTCCTACTTACTAAAATAACTATGATGTATTGTTAAATTATATACATTTTCAAAATCTCGATCTTGCAGGTTATTTTTCTTACCATCAATAACAATGAAAACATCACTCACTATTTTTGCTGGTATAATTCCGACATTTTCTACTTGCACCGCTTTCTGCTCATTCAATTGCTCAATATGTTCAAACGGAACGATGATACTAAATTGAGAACGGATACCGCGAAAGTTTGTATTTAATTCCTTTGCCGCTTCAAATACAACAATTTTTGCCCCAATCTTTTCACCATACGAATCTAAAAATACGTTTAAGCTTTTTGTATATTCTTCTTCCGTATGCCATTCCATCGTACCGAATACTGCCGGATTGACATTTTGAATAATTGTTGTGTATATTTCTCCTCTTGCTTTAGAAGCAATTAATGACCGTTTTATCGATTGAACAGTCTTGCCGATATCGCTAAATTTTGCTCCCCATATTTCTGAAATATTAGGTGTTAAAATAAATGCAATATCAACGAAAATAACCATTGCAGTGAACATTAAAAGATTTTTCCAGAGGGTTAAATCAATTCCTTTTACCATGAAATACACGGTGACTGATATTATAAACAACCCATACCAAGTCTTTCTAATTCGTTGCTTCTTCTCCTCGTACAACTCTTCGTTTTTCCAATAAAAGAAAACAAGTACTAGAAAAACGATTGCTAAAATAAATAAGCCGATTCGAATGTTAGAGATCACCAATGACATCACCCTCCATTCAAAAACTACTCACGATATCATTACATGCACAAGCAGCTCTCTTTATGACAAAAGACGTGGACAAGCTTCTAAATTTAGCTACATTGCATATACATTAGAAGGTGCCACGTCTTTTACCCCGCTATTTGTGGGCAGTAAGCTCCCCATCTCAACATTCTGCAAAAGCGAAGAAAATAGGTTGGGGATCAACTGCCCATAAAAGCCCGATTGGTTCAACTAATAATCAGTGGGACGAACCCCCCCCCCACTGATTAAAGTTTCACTTTATCCTGAATCTACATTGTATATGTAGACAAGCACGCGTTTCAAATTTTCATGTTAAAAAGAAATATGTTTCGGAATTTCCCCTTCTGGTACTTCTCCGTCCATACTTAAGTAATAATGACGAATTGGTCGTAAATTATCGTCTAATTCATAAACGAGTGGTATACTCGTTGGAATATTTAATGAAACAACACCATCACTTGAAAGGTTATCTAAGTATTTCACTAGCGAACGAATCGTATTACCGTGTGATGAAATAATTACCTTTTCACCACTTTTTAATGATGGCGCGATTTCTGAATGCCAATAAGCAAGTACTCTTTTCTCCGTATCCACTAAACATTCAGTCAATGGAAGCTCACCTTTTTTAAGTGCTTTATATCTTGGATCATTCATTTCATACCTAGGATCATCTTCAGTAAGAGCAGGTGGTCTTACATCAATACTTCTTCTCCAAATATGAACTTGCTCCTCACCATATTTTTTCGCCGTTTCATCTTTATTCAATCCTTGCAATGCACCGTAATGTCTTTCATTTAGTTTCCAACATTTATATACTGGGATCCATGCAAGGTCCATCTCATGAAGTACAATCCATAACGTCCGAATTGCTCGTTTTAATACAGATGTATAAGCAACATCAAAAGTATATCCATTTTTCTTTAATATTGCTCCTGCTTCTCTCGCTTCACTTAATCCATTCTCTGATAAATCTACATCAGTCCAACCAGTAAAACGATTTTCAAGATTCCATAAACTTTGTCCGTGACGAATAAGTACAAGTTTTATCATTATAATTCCCCTCTCGGAAATGTGAATTGTATTGTTCCATTGCGTACACGTGTCAACTACCCCATTGAGACAAAACGTTTCAGTGGGGCTTGAGTTAGAACGCTAGGTCTTTTCGTCTATCACTAGACAGGTTGACGCTCTAGCATTCATGCCACCATACGATAACACCTCAAGTAAGTTTTGGTTGGTACTGGCAACGAACGATTGTTTTCCCACTTGCACCCCCCTTTCAAAAAAGAGCAATTCTTCCTTATGGAAGAAGCCACCACTCAGATGACTCCGGCGTGTGCTACAAGCCCCGACAAATCGAGTACACATGGATGGTTGACACACCCACTAAGCTATGCACGAAGCAACAGCCTTACGTTTTTGCACTTCTAATAGAATCGGCGTTTTCACTTTGAGATTGCCATCCAATTGTACAACTCTTGATTTTTGCAATGTATTCAGCACACCATTAATGTCAGTATGGATACATGTTCCTGCTTTACTTCGGTACAATCTAAATGTAGGAGATTTTTTTATTTCTTACATTTTTAGGCATACGTATTTTAATGGAATGGATAAAATCTGTTCTTTTTCAAACTATAAAACAGATATATTTCTTATCATTTTTGATCGATTACAACTTCTCGCTTCGACATCCAAGCATCAAAACCTGATCGGCTATTTGCCATTTCATTCATAACTTGATGCCAATTTTCTTCACACGATTCACCAAATTTTGAAAAAATAGTACCCATTTGTTGCCTTTGTACATCGCTCAATTTTTTCTCTAATTCGGTACCTTTTTCTGTTAAAGATAACTGTTTCACACGACGGTCATGTGTAGCTTCATTACTCTCAATTAAACCCTTTTCCACAAGTTGTCGTAATGGTCCGTGTAGAGCCTGTTTACTTATTTCTAACAGTGATAATAACTCATTTACGCTTAGACCTGGAAAGCGTGCGATAAAAAATAAAATTCGGTGGTGTACTCGTTGTATGCCATACTCTTTTATAATTTCATCTGGCTTTTCAGTAAATGTTTTATATGCAAAGTAAAATAATGCTAATGCTTCATTCATCTGTTCTTCTTTATGTTGTGTCATCTACTTTCCCCCTGTATGTAAATTATACCACAATCCAGTAATCAATATTTTAATGAACGCATTTGAACTTCTTTCGTCTATTGAAATATTCATTGCACAATTAGGAGATGATTCATTTGAAAACGCAATATACTGTAAGTACATATTTATTAGACAGACTAAGCGAATTAGGAATTGAGCATATTTTTGGTGTCCCTGGTGATTATAATTTGGCTTTTTTAGATGATGTAGTAGCACATGAAAAGTTAGAGTGGGTTGGCAATTGTAATGAATTAAATGCAGCATATGCTGCTGATGGATATGCTCGTATAAAAGGAATCGCTGCTCTTATTACCACTTTCGGTGTTGGAGAATTAAGCGCCATTAACGGTGTTGCTGGCTCATACGCAGAAAATGTACCTGTTATAAAAATCACGGGGACACCACCTACAACAGTAATGGAGAATGGAGCACTCGTTCATCATACGTTAGGTGATGGAAAGTTCGATCACTTTTCCAATATGTATCGAGAAATTACTGTAGCGCAAACAAATTTAACCCCCGAACATGCTGCTGAGGAAATTGATCGTGTGTTACGTGCATGTTGGAGTGAGAAACGCCCTGTTCATATTCAATTACCGATTGATGTGTATAATAAACCAATTAATAAACCTACGGAATCCATTTTACATAAACCATTTGTAAGTAATAAAGATGCGCTGGATAAAATGCTTTTACATGCAACTTCGAAAATAAACAGTGCCAGAAAACCTGTTATTTTAGCTGATTTTGAAGTGGCTCGTTTTCATGCTGAAGAATATTTGCATCAATTCGTAGAAAAAACTGGATTTCCTATCGCGACATTAAGTATGGGGAAAGGAATATTCCCTGAAAAACACCCCCAATTTATAGGAATTTATACTGGTGACGTTAGTCCTTCATACTTACGAAAAAGAATTGATGAATCTGACTGTATTATTAGTATTGGCGTGAAATTAACTGATACTATTACCGGTGGCTTTACACAAGGATTTAAAAAAGAGCAAGTAATAGAAATCCATCCCTATACTGTGAAAATTATGGATAAAAAATATGGACCCGTTGTAATGAAAGATGTTTTAAAACAATTAAATGATTTAATCGAACATCGCAAAGAAGACACACTTGAAATTAAGCCGTTTATTTCAGAATCACTACCTATAACAGAAGAGTTCAATCCAAAAGCACAAATGATTACACAAAAACGATTTTGGCAACAAATATATCATTTCTTACAAGAAAACGATGTTTTAATTGCAGAGCAAGGAACGCCTTTCTTCGGTAGTGCCACTATCCCTTTACCAAATAACACCACTTATGTAGCACAACCATTATGGGGATCAATTGGTTATACATTACCTGCTCTACTTGGTACACAGCTCGCTAATTTATCGCGGCGTAACATTTTAATTGTTGGTGATGGTTCTTTCCAATTAACTGTTCAAGAGTTATCAACTATACTTCGGCAAAATTTAAAACCGATTATATTTTTAATTAATAACAATGGATACACTGTTGAACGTGCAATTCATGGTCAAAATGAAACGTATAATGACATACAAATGTGGGATTACACAAAACTAGCAAACGTATTCGGAACAGAAGAAAAAAGTCTAACATGGAAAGTGGAAAATGAAACAGAGTTAGCAGAAGTTTTAACGAATATAACTGTAAATAACAATCAACTTATCTTTATTGAAGTTGTAATGAGCCAAGGGGATCAGCCTGAATTGTTAGCTAAACTTGGGAAAAGATTCGGCATGCAAAATTCTTAATAAGGCAACGTGTAGCAAAAAATAATAACAGGTTCAGCTGAGAGTTGTAAAATTTGTTTATATACTCAAAATACACAAGAAAAAGGATGGCCATTGCCATCCTTTTTGACATATATTGAACTTTCCCTATTTTGAAGACCATTCTTCAACTAATCCCGGTATAACAAGTAATAATTTTTAATCCATCTTTAACTTTATAGCTTTTGTGGCAATAAAAGTTTTAATATGCTTATCTAATATTCTAGTTCCACCAAAATCATCCTCATAAAAACCACTTATAACTAAACCAGCTTCAATTTGACCTTGAATTTGGTCTTCAAGAGTATGTGCATATTCTATTGTTTGATTGGAATTTACATAATCTTGAACTTCATCCTCTGGTAAATAGTCTAGTGTTGATGAAGGTATAGAATGTTTAACATCAAGTATACCCTTTTGCTCTTGATTGTCATCAAAAATCCATAGTAACGGATTTGTAAATCCTGAAATAAGAATTCCTCTATTCTTTAGTACCCTTGATATCTCATTCCATACAAGGTTAACATCTTTTACAAACAAATTAGAAACGGGATTTACGACAATATCAAAATATTCATCTTCAAAATCACTAAGGTCTGACATATCCCCTTGAACTGTTTTTAAAGTTAACCCGTCCCGTTCTGCTACCTTTTTATCTTGTTCCAACTGCTTCCTTGATATATCAGTAACTGTTACATCTGCTCCAGCAGCAGCTAGAACAGGTGCTTGTTGCCCTCCACCTGACGCTAAGCAAAGTATCTTTAATCCATCTAATGATTTTGGAAACCACTCTCTAGGAACTGATTTTTCTGTGGTAACTGTGATTTCCCATTCACCTGATTTACTTCTTTCAATAACCTCGCGACTTACAGGTTGTGTATATCTAGAACCTTCTTCAACCTTTTTATCCCATGCATTACTGTTTTGTTGAGTTGTATCCATTATAACTATTCCCCCTAGCTATCTTGTTATATTTTAAATGTAAGATCATTTACTATAAAAGCTTTCCTTTTTCTATTAACGTAACCAATAATTAATACATATTTTTCTATATTTATATTAACAGATAAAAAGCAGTAATAAAAACAAAATATTCTAAATAGGAAAAATACAAATTCGTTTAAACAAATAAAAAGGCATTCCAAACCTGTTGACGGTTGGAACACCTTTTTATTTGTTATTTAAATTTTTAACCTCTTAACTACACTCATTAAACAAATCAATTACAATTTATTCCGCAAGCGTTAACTGCCAAGACACACCATACTTATCATTTAACCAACCAAATTTTTTACTAAACGGATAGGCACCTAAAGGCATAAGTACTGCTCCATCCTCCGCTAGTTTATTAAAAGCCGTTTCAATTTCTTCTTCCGTATTACAAGTTACATAAAGAGACATAGCTGGTGTAAATGTAAAATTATGATTTACATAACTATCTATGCACATGAATTCTTGCCCGTGTAACGTAAATGTTGCCTGAATTACAGTACCCTCTTTACCAGGTCCATTTTCATCGTAGCGAGAGATACTTACAATTTCTGATTGATCAAATAGTGATGTGTAAAAATTCATCGCTTCTTCAGCTTTGCCTTCAAACATTAAAAATGTAGTGATTTTTTGATTTGTAGTACTCATACAGAGACAACCCCTTGTTATGTATTTATGCAAAATATACATCGGTCAGCAAAACCGAACGTATTTTCCCGTAAGTGTATTGTCTATAAAAACGATGAGTTTGTCAATTATCTACTTTCTTATTTCTTCTTAAATAATGCTGTCCAAAGAAATGATTCTCCAAACATAGTATTCGGTTGTTCAATTTGCTTCATTTTTCTAATTTCAATCACTTCAAATCCCTTAAATACCTCTCTTAATTTCTCTTCCGAATAAGCCAGACCACCTTGCAGACTCCATCCTCTATATACGTCCCAATCTGTTATTTCTGAGCCATTTCGCTCATCTAAATCGCCTGCCGCAAAACATGTTAATCCGAAATAACCACCTGATTTCAATGAGTTTTTAATTAAATCCACATAATTTATTCTTCTATGTGGTGGAATATGATGTAAACAACCCGAATCGTATACAAAATCAAATTCATTTTGGACCTCTAAATTAAAAATTGAATCACAAATAAATTCAATTTCTATCCCTTTTGCTAAAGCCCGCTCTTTCGCCCATTTAATGCCTTCTATAGATAAATCCACTGCCGTTACATCAAACCCTTCATTTGCTAGATAAATTGCGTTTCTACCCGGACCACATCCAAGTTCTAGTACTTTTCCTTTTGAAACCCAATTTTTATTTATATACGAAACTAGGTTCTCATCTGGAACGTTTTCAAAAAACGGAACATCTTTTTCTCTATTCGCATAAAATTCATTCCAAAATGGTTCTGCTGGTCTTAATAATGAATCAAGCATTTTAATAATATCTTCTTGATTATGCAACGTTTCATTTTTCACTTGTATCCCTCCAAATTTAAATAGTCAGAAAATCATTATACACCTTTTAGAACTTTCAGACAAAAAGAAAAACTCCTACATTCAATAGGAGTTTTTCTTTTTAAAATCCAAGTATAGCTAACCATTTTAACAACTTCTCTTCTCGCGCTTTTAAATCATCGTTCCTAAGCTTACCTAACTGTATTTCACTCACAATTTCTCCGTCCGCCATAAAAAGAACTCTTTCTGTTTTCGCTGCTACCTTTACATCATGAGTCACTAACATAATAGTCGTTCCATCACGGTTAATATTTAATAAAATTTGCATTACCTCTTCTGTTGATTTTAAATTTAGAGCACCCGTTGGCTCATCAGCAAAAATAATATTTGGATTATTAATGAGCGCTCTACAAATAGAAACTCTTTGTAATTGCCCTCCAGATGCTTCGGTTATATAATGAGACGCTATATCACTTATCCCCATTTTCCCCATTAGCGCTAGAGCACGTTTATTTACTATTTTCTTACTCTCACACTTCGCTAAATATGCTGACAAAATGATATTATCAAATAGATTCAAGTTTCTAAGAAGGTTACTCTGCTGAAAAATAAATCCTATTTCAGTAAGGCGCAACTTGGCTAACGCTTCTTCTTTCATACAAGATATTTCTTTACCACCAATTTTCACACTTCCTGATGACATTTGATCCATTCCACTAATATTATATAGTAACGTCGATTTCCCAGAACCAGAAGGCCCCATAACCGATACAAATTCTCCCTCATAAACCTCTAAATCTATATTTTTTAGCACGTGATAATTTGCATTTCCATCTATTGAATATGTTTTGTTTACTTGCTTTGCTTCTACAATTTTTTTCAAGTTTTACACCCCTACTCCCCATTTGGCTTTACATCGTTTGTGTGCTTTATAGTAAAACTACTGAAAAGTGTTGTTGCAGTCACACATATAAATAATATCGCTGGGCATATTATATAAGAAACGATAGGATTTACGACAAACTTTATATGAGCTGCTCCCATAAATGAGCCTAACCGACTTACTAACATTTCACCAAACGTAGCAGCTATACATGTCCCTATCACAATGCCTAATAATACAATGACGATAGAACGTGTTATATACTGTATACGAATATCTTTACTAGAAAAACCGATATTTTTCATAATTAAAATTTGCGAAGAATCTTTTGCTAATAACATTTTAAAAAGCATTGCAGTAATTAAAACTGATATCAATATCGCAATCAAAATAGCCACTTGAGTCACGAGTCTTAATTGTTTAATTGTCTCTCCTAAAGTTTGCGTTAAATAATCATCCGTATCTGTTATTTTTGCAGAACTAAAATTTTGTTTATACTCCTTCACTTTTTCTTGCAAATCAACATTAGACTTTAAATCTACATTTACTACATACCATAATATGTTTTCGTTATTATAAGAAAAGTTCGCTTTAGCTGTTTTCCCGCCATTTGTTACATCTTGATACATACCACTAATCGTAAGTGTTTTCTCTTTCCCATCAACAAATAAAACGATAGAATCCCCTACATTCTTTTTTAATTCATTTGTGTTCATATAAGAAAGAGCAATTTCATTTTCATTTTTTGGTGCCCTACCTTGCATATAGTCTAATGGAAATGTAGTGAAGTCTCCCACTTCTACATGTAAGTTTTCATGTGTACCATCAGCGCTTACCATTTTAAATGTACTCGTTACAAATGTTGCATATTTTTCTACTTCATCATCATTTCGTAAATATGATATAACGTCCTTAAATCGTTTCTCTATATTTTCAGTTTGCTGTAAATCTATTCGAATATCACTTTTTCCTGTTCCCATATAATTAACAAACTTCGGTGACTGAATCGTATACAAAAAGTTAACAGGTACAACAATCATAAACACAGCTATTATTAATACGATACTTAATACGCGATATAACTTAAATCTTTTTATAACATCTTGTATACCAATAAATATATTTACATTTTTAAATTTAGATCGATTGAGTGAAAAAGAGTTTCTAATCTTTCTTTTCCCTATTTTATCTCTTGATTGTAAAGCATCTATTGCTGTAATTCCCCTAAATTTCCGTAAAATGATACGACAGAACAAGATAACGACTAAAAATAACAGTGTTGTAATTATGAATGGCACAACATTGTGTAAAATACTTTTATCTGCTGCCCCCATATAAAGAGTGATATTCGAAGTGAATATCTTTGTAACAAATAGGGAAAGTATATATCCACATATACACCCACCAGCTGAAATAACAACATATTTTGTTACATATAGTTTTTGAATATCTTTACTTGTAATGCCAATAGCTTTCATAACACCAATTTCCCGATAATCTTCTTCCATCGAAGTAGTAATCGTAAATCTAATACATAACATTGCAATTAACATTAATAATGCACTTATTATGATAAGTACCGCAGCTATTATTCCATCTGTTAATGAATTGAGTGTTTTAAATAGTGAATACGTAATAGAGGGACCTTTTTGGGGTAAGTTCGATGACTCGTATAGATTTTCAAATTCATTTATTTTATTTACATCAGTTAGCTGGAATTCAATAAGATATTCGCTTTCTCCAAAATTCCTTTTTATTCTTTTGAAATCTTCATTGCTTATTACGAATCGTTTTGAACTAACAATTGATGGATTCATTTGAACATCACGAACAAATGCTGAAATAGTAAATTCTAGTTCATTCTTATTTTTATCAACCCATATTTTATCTCCAATACGCAAATTATATTTTTGCATATAATAAATGGGTACACCTATTTCCCCTTTCCTAACATCAACCACTTCATTATTTAAATTTAATAAAAAATCAAACTTACTATTTTGTTTAACGAAGCTTATGTCCATTACACTATTATGTTCCGCTTCATTTTTCTTCTTTATAAAAATGTTAGATCCGTTTATTTGGACCATCTCAGCCGTTTGTTGTTTTTTTACAAACGGAGTTTTTTCTACAAAGGAATCAATTGATTTTTGATTTACTTCTCCGGCATGCATTTGTACGAAATGCGGTGCGTTTGATACTTTAACCAATTGCTCCATTGAGTTCAATAGATTTATAACGTTACTTGAAGCACTAGCCATTAAAAGACTTGATAACATGATAAACATAAATAAAATGGTAATTATCATTTTATTTTGAGAGAAATCTCTTTTTAACATTCTCCTAATCATATTAAGCTAGTTCCCTTCATTCGATAGTATTTTCTTCGTCACAACCGCTATTAATAACATTATGAAACTAATAACTAATATAGGTAAATAAATTTTCATACTGAATTCTTCAAACATAAAACCATAAACGACTTGCCCAATCGGTGCCATACATTGGGATACCGCTGTTATAATTGCCATTACTTTTCCTAAGTTTTCATTTGGTGTTTTCTTTTGAACTACAGTAATCACATAGATGGATACAATTGTCATGATCATTGCAATTAGAATAGAAGAAAGTATAAAGAGGATAAATGGTGGATAGTATCCTAAATTAAGAATAAATGGTGTAACTGATAGTGCCATTGGTATTACTAATAAAGCTATTAAAATCATCCAATAATACAATGTTTTCATCTGTAGCTTTTTCGCAAAAAAACCTATTGATAATGCACCTATTATAGTAGCAAAATCGATCAATCCCATTCCAATTCCATATAACGTGTGGCTACTTTCCATTGTGACTCGTATAATAATTGGAGCACCAACAACAAATAGCGGCGTCAGTATTAAATTTAGTAATGCGGCTAAAAGCATAGATTTCAAAATAAATGGCTGTTTTAAAACGTATATAAACCCTTCTTTCATATCCTTTACAATTGTCGGTATGATATGACTTTCTTGCACTCTCTTTATAAAAGGTATTGTAATAAACATTTCTAAAATCGCAGATAAAAAGAAAGCAAGACAGCTTATTATGACGAGCATTTTCAAACCAATTATGCCGTATAATATTCCTCCTAATACAGGAGCAACTATATTAGATAACGCTTGCACACCATTTACGATACCGTTCGCTTGTTCTAACTTTTTCTCTGGAACTAATTGCGGAATACTGGCCATTACTACCGGTGCGTACATTGCACTAATGATCGCTAGTAAAAACATAATTGTTCCAATCGATAAAATAGATACAGATCCAGTAAATAACAAAACTATAAAACTTAATACAATCGCAGCGTTTATAAAATCAAATATAACCATTACATTACGGCGATTGAAACGATCTGCTATCGCACCGCCAAGAGGAGCTAGCAAAAACGGAATACTCGTTACCGCATATAATCCTGCGAATATATCAGCACGCCCTGTTATATCTAGCACATATAATGACAGAGCAAAACGTAAAAGTGTTGAACCTAAAATAGTAATAATTTGTCCACTCACCATTAAATAAAAATCTTTCATCGAAGGTTTTATACTAATAGACATTATAATCACACCCTTCCCTTAATTTAGACCGACTGTCGGTCTATAATAAACAAACAAAAAAGCATTATTTCTGCTTCATTAAAACCTCTATCATATAATCAAAGAATCCTTCTTTCGCTCCAACAGATACTTCCATCATTTTAATATAAGCTTTCGCTCTTCTCATCATTTCTTCCGGTTTCCATTGGAATAACCCATCATCAAATATGACTTGCGCGGAGGATAGTAATAGTTCAATCGTTTCTTGTGGGTATGGTGTAGAAAATACACCTTCATCGATTCCTTGTTCTAAAATCTCTGCTAAAACAGGAGATAAATGAATAATGGATTGCACTATACTTTTTTGATGCATTTCCGCATTATTTGGTTGATGAAATTGCTCAATCATTTTATCTTTTACATCCCCTGATTTTGGCGATTGCTCCATTAAAACTCGAAATAACTTTTCTAACACTGGGATATTGGGATTAGAGACAATTACTTTCGCTTTAGCAACATCTTCTTTAATGATCCTCATAATGATTTCATCCATTACTTCTTCTTTCGACTTAAAATAGTGATAAAACGTCCCCTTTGCTATCCCTATCTCTTTTAAAATGTCATTTACTGTTGTTTTCGTATAACCTTTCGTAACAAACAAGCGTTCAGCCGTTTCTAAAATTTCTTTTCTACGCTCCTCATACTCCTTTACTATTCGCATTCAAGTTCTCCTTCCCGTCAGACCGACTGTCGGTCTATTTCAATTATATGTTTAGTTAGTAAAAAGTTTCCTGTTATTGTACATATACACCATCTTACTTTCTATTTCCTTTATGAATTTTAAATTTATTAATACGGTAAATGAAATTTCAAAGATTATTTCTATGCAATCACTCTTGTGCTTATATCGACTTCGTTGCATAAAAGCAAAAAATAGCCGCAACGCTTTGCGACTATTTTTGAATACTAACTATTTAACGGCCACGTCTTTGCTGACCTTGTTTTGCACTACTTTTCTTATTACTTGGCTTATTAAATGATCGGTTACTATCATTTCTCGAACTATTTCTTGAATCGTTTCTTCGGCCACCTTTAGAACCACTTCTTGAACCTTCACGGCTATCTCTTTGACGATATTGATCTGATTTTTTTGGAGCCGGCTTTGGTACCGGTTTTCCATTTTCATCAACATGTTTTATCTTCGGTTGTTCGATTATTTCTCTTTGCAGTGGTGCACCAAGCGTTTTTTCAATTTCTTCTAAATGTTTTTCATCTTTCGCTGCAACGAACGTAATTGCAAGACCTGATCCACCTGCACGTCCTGTTCGGCCAATGCGGTGAATATAGCTTTCTACATCTTCAGGGATATCATAGTTAAATACGTGTGTTACACCATCTACATCAAGTCCACGAGCTGCTACATCCGTTGCGATTAAGTACTGAATTTTAGCTTCGCGGAAACTCTTCATAACTCTTTCACGTTTCGCTTGAGGTATATCACCATGAAGTTCAGCACAATTATACCCTAGTCCTTTTAAATTATCATACAGCTTACTTGCTCTAACCTTTGTACGACAGAAAATAACAGCTAAAAATGGCTGATCACGGTCCATAACAAAACGAAGTGCATCTGGTTTTGCACGGTCTGTCGTCTCAATGACACGCTGCTCAATTGTATTTACCGTTACTTCTTCACTTTCTACTTGAATCATTTGCGGTTCATCCATATAACGCTTCGCCAATTTTTTAATATCTTTTGGCATCGTTGCTGAGAATAACATCGTTTGTTTACTACCAGGTGTCTCATCTAAAATATCTTCAATATCGTATAAGAAACCGAAATAAAGCATTTGATCCGCTTCATCTAGTACAATCGTTGAAAGATTACTTAAATCAATTGTTTCACGACGTATATGATCTAATAAGCGTCCTGGTGTCGCAACAACAATATGTGTATTGCCTTTTAATTTTCTCAATTGTTGTGCTACATCTTGCCCGCCATAAATCGCTAGTACATTAATATCTTCTCTTTGAACAAGCATTTTTTTAATTTCAGTTGTAATTTGCAGTGCTAGTTCCCTTGTTGGTGCAACAATTAAAGCCTGAACATCACTACACTCTGGATCGATTTTTTCTAAAATCGGTAACACGAATGCTAACGTTTTACCCGTTCCTGTTTTTGCTTGCCCAATAATATCTTTACCTGACATAATAACAGGAATTGCCTTCTCTTGAATTGGTGTTGCTTCTGTAATTCCATTTTCACGTAATGTATGATTAAAAGTTTCACTAATTCCTAATTCTAAAAAATTTTTCAAATAGACCACTTCTTTTCCTTATTTTTCACATTAGCTTTCATTGTACCATTTGTTGCGCCAAATATGAAAAATAAAAAAATTCTTATCTTCTTTTTTTATATTCATCGTGTACTAGTTGGACAAATTCTTTTTGTTTTTTCTCAGATTTTATTAATGCTTCCATGTTAGTAGAAGACAAAATGAACTTCTTAATTTTTCTATTACTCCAAATTAATTTTGTATACTTTGTATCTTCGTGTAGCTTTCGAAACCACTCAAATTCGCTTAATTTAGCAATATGATGTTTTAATTTCATGTCATTTCGAGGATAAAATAAAATTATATCCATTATTATATCAAGCAATAAACTCATCTTCTCCCCTCCTATACATATATATTTCAAATTTACGGAAACATAGTTAAAGGGTGATGAAATTGACCACTACATTCATAAAGATATTTTGTATATTTTTCTTACTATATTTTCAATCGACCACAATTATTATGGCAAAATCTCAAACAAATGTGATAAGTGAATTTAAACAAGCTTTACTCAAAAATGATATAAAATTAATGCAGTCATATGTAACAGACGGGGTTGAACTACCTACTTTCCAAACAAATAAACAAATTCATGAAATTAAAATCGTACCATCTCCAAAAGAGGATACTACAATTTTTATTTCTTATTTCAAAGACACTAATGATGAATTTACTATCGGTTGCGTTTTAGAAATAGTAACAAAAAATAATAAAATATCTCGAATTAATCAAATTTATGATGGTACCAATCCACTTATGAAAGAAGCTACTATCGTAAAAGAATATGAAATGAAGTATAGGGAACATATACTTACTCCTACAAAATTCCCGTTCGAAATTCACGAATTCCAAGGTTACATCTATAACGATTACTTAAACCTCCAATACTACAATGAAGATATTAATGGGATTTTTAAAATCACTGTTTCACCAGTAAAAAACAAATTAGGCCTATATGTACATAGGGGAGCTAAGTTCTACAGTTTAAAAAATAATATAAAAGCATTATATAATCCTCATTTTGATTTAGCATATGAGCTTATCTTTCAGAAGAATGGTTTTCAATATACAATTGCAATTGGTAACAAACTATACATAAAAAGAAAATACAATGTTACTGATTTGATAAGCATTGCTGAATCTATGAATTAAAAAACCGATCTTTTCGATATGGGAAAGATCGGTTTTTTATTATTTTATATAACGAGTTTTCCTCCATGATAACAATAATACATTGCTGCTTTAAGGTTTTTAATCCTATTTAAGGATTCTTCTGCTTTTTCTATATCTAAACAAAAATTCGGATTAGCTATTACTAACTCACGATTCTCTTGAACGGCCGCATCACCTGTAATTACACAATTTAAGTTTGGAAAATATAATGAAATATGCCCTGAAGTATGTCCTGGCGTTGCTATTATTTTACATTGATCATTCAAAATCATTTGACCATCATGTACTTTTTCATCGACAGAAATATGTCTTATATTTTTTATTTGTTGTATAAACCACTCACCAAATTCTTTCTCTTCATTTGGCATACGTTGTAACATGTCTTCAGCTTGAACTAATCTCTCTGATTTTATATCACCATTAATGTAGTTAGATTCAATTTCACTAGCAATAATATTAATGTGAGGATATTTCACTTTGAAATCATATAAAGATCCTATATGATCGTCATCATAATGAGTAATAATTATATATTTTAAGTTTTTCATCTCATACCCCTGTTTTAATATTGCATTTTCAATTAATGGTAAAAAATTTATATAACCTGTATCTACTAAAGTTAATTCATTGTTTATCACAATTAAACTCGGATATATACATTGTTTTGCTCCATTAAATTCAAATTCAATTGGTAGCTCTATTATCTTCATTTTTCTTCCCCCCATACCCGTTATTAAATGTTTAATAATATATAAATCATCCACATACATTTTACTGTACATACTTATGTAACGAAACACTGTAAGTCGTTACATAACCAACATTCTATTATTTTGAACAGGTAATTCCTTATTTTTATGGAAATATACAATAAGAAAACCAATACAATTGATTATTTCCTCACTTCTTTGTCTATCCTTTTAAAAAATCTATTTTTTGTAAAAGGAGTGTTTATATGGAGAAACAAACACTTTGGAAAAAATTCAAGAAAAGCTCAGCAGATCTCGGTAAATCTAGCGTATATGAAAGTATTATTTTATACTACACAATGAGAAAAAAAGAGCTACCTACTAAAGCGAAATTTATCATATTAGCCGCTTTATCCTATTACGTGCTAACAATCGACTTCATTCCAGATATAGCTGCTATTATTGGGATTGGCTTATTAGATGATGTTTTAGCAATCGCTATAGCGCATAAATTTGTAATGCGCCATGCTGACAGTGAAATTCGTGAAAAGAGTAGAATAAAAATGGAATCATTATTTGCTTCAGCACAAGCTTAATTAAGCTATCTAGTCATTTACCTAGCTTTTGTAGTTTTAACTAAAGCCAATCTTTAATTACGGTAAACTCTATACACCCCACTGAATATTATCCTGCTCAATTGCGCTTTTACAGGGTAAACCCTTTCAGAAACAACAGAAATTCTCTTAACTCTCTAGTCTTAGACAATTAGGGTGCCCAGCACTTACTCTTAAGTTCCGACACCCTATTATTTGTTTTTATGCAGTTACATGCGTACCCCTATACAATACTGCTATTGCCACTACTATAAGGATCACCCCCATAAAAGCAGGAGCTGCATGACCAAGTGATACATAGATTTGTCCGCCAATAATTGGACCAATCATTCTTGCTAAAGCTTGAATAGATTGGCTACCACCTTGTATCCTTCCTTGTTCACTAGAACTGACAGACTTTGAGAGCATCCCATTGAATGAAGGCCCGAAAATTGAATCACCAAAACCAAACAGTAACATCCCAACGATTAGAAGTGGATATAAGGAAAACAAAGCAGATGCTGCAATAAAACTGTAGCCAATAATCTCCGAAACCATCCCAAGTATCGCTATTTGTTTATCACTAAGCTTGATTAAAAGTTTTGGCATTATAAAAGCTTGTGAAATGATGTCTTGAAAACCCATAATTGAAAACATAAGTCCGATTAATACAGGCTGCCAACTAAAAGTATCCATCGTAAATTGAGTGAAAATTGCTTGTAAAGATCCGTTAGGTATCCATAGTAAAAACGCTGAGACAAGTAACCATTTTAAGTTTTTCATGGAAAGTATGTTTGCTAGCTGCGCAAAAGGATTCAACCTTACAAAAGTAATTTCTTTTAATCTATTATTTTTGTCAAGACTCTCAGGCATATATTTCATCCCATATAAAACATTTAATAAAGTTATGAGCGCCCCAAAATATAAAGGTACAGAATGACCAAACTTTGCAAGTAAGCCCCCAAGAGTTGGACCAATGATAGTTCCCGCACCTACAACTGCACTCACCCATCCAAAGTATTTCGTTCTCTGTTCTGGAGGAATGATGTCTGCAAAATATGCAAAGATAGTGCTTATGCTACCGCCTGTTATACCTTCTATTATGCGTCCAGCAAATAGTACCCATAAAGCTCCCCCTATCCCGAAAACTAAGTATCCCATTACAGAGCCAAATAAACATATTAAAAGTAATGGACGACGACCATATTTATCGCTCAAAGCTCCGAGTACAGGAGCAGCCAAAAATACGCAGGCTGCATAAACTGAGGTTAGTAGTGTAACAACTAACGCTTGTTCTTCCGGATTACTTGTATATGGCTGCACTAAGAATGGGACTACAGGCATGATGATACTGAAACCTATACCACAAAGAAATACAGAAATAAGGCCGAATATTAAAGCATGTTTATCAATGTTTTTTTCAGTTTCGCTTTCATTTTGTGATTTTAAAATAGACATTTAACTTCTCCTCCTTAAATTTCGTTGCTTTGTCAACAAAACAATAACTCTATTTTGTTGAATCGTCAACAAAAATACATTAATAAAAAAGCAGCCTATTCTCATTAAAGTAAGGCTGCCATTTTATTATTAAAGTGTATTACGATTTAATATGTATACCTTGTTTCTTTATTTCCGTATCCAAATGCTTACTATATTTTTCCACAAAGCTAATTATACTGTCGAATTCTTCTTCAGTTACTTGCTCAAATACGACTTTATCCCGCTCTTGAAACTCTTTGTGCAAGTCTTCATGGATTTTATAAATTTCTTTCCCTTGTTCAGTAAGCCTAAAATAAATTTCTTTTTTATTTTCCGACTTTTGATAGCTTTCAATAAGGCCTTTTTGTATGAGCTTCTTAGTCATTCTACTTATTGCACCGCGAGTCACATAAAAAGCCTCCGCAAGTTGTGTCACGTTAGAATCTGCATTGTTTTCAATATATTCAATGCAATGTACTTCAGAAGACTTAAAACCTTTAAGACCTTCTTCCATCTTATCTTTATTAAGCCAAACTAGCTTATTATATAATTCCCTGAAACCATTCATAACCTGTTCTTCTTTATTCATGACCTACCCTCCTAACCGCTCATTAGCACGTTAAAACCATTATATAAAATTTCTGTTTCCGTTTCGACAATGTTGATATAATTATTTGAGTTATCTTTGAAAATAGACGATTACATATAATAATTCACTATACATTAGACAAAAAGTAAGAGCTAAGATTAGTTGTCTTAGCTCTGCTTTCATAAAATTTATTTTGTATAAATACTATTTCACTTCATTCGCTACAAAAAATTGCTCACAAACACTCGAAATACGCTGTAAGTCTACGTTCCCACCAGATATAACCGCTACTACTTTTTTCTCTTTAATATATGTATCCACTTTCCCTGCAAGTAGAGCAGCAGTAGCTAAAGCGCCTGCACCTTCTACAACAGCTTTACCACGCTGTAATAAGTCTTTCATCGCTACTTCTAGCTCTTTTTCTGATACTGTTACAATATCATCTACTAATTCTTTTACAATTTCAAATGTTAGTTCCCCTGGTATTTTAACTGCGCAACCATCTGCAATAGTAGGTGCCTCATAATGTTCTACTATTGTACCTTTATCATAAGATGCCTTCATCCCATGAACATTTTCTGCTTGTACACCAATTATATTGATTGATGGATTAAAAGATTTCAATGCAACAGCAATACCAGAAATAATTCCACCTCCGCCAATAGGAACAATTATTGTATCAACATCCCACATATCGTCAAGAATATCTAATCCTATTGTACCTTGACCAGCCATTACTTCTACATCGTCATACGGGTGTAAGTATGTTTCACCTGTTTCCCTAATAATCTCCTCACATTTTGCCTTCGCATCATCAAAGGTTTCACCATGTAAAACTACTTCAGATCCATATCCTTTAGTCGCATCAACTTTCGCCTGCGGTGCAGAAATCGGCATAACAATTTTACTCTTAATACCAAGTAAATGAGCAGATAAAGCAATTCCTTGCGCATGATTACCAGCAGAACAAGCAATTACTCCTCTTTCTTTTTCTTGATCTGTAAGCTGTGACATTTTGTTAAACGCACCACGGAATTTAAACGAACCTGTTAATTGCATATTTTCTAATTTCAAGTGAATTTCTCCACCCGTTTTACTAGTCAAGTAAAATGATTTTACTAATGGAGTTTTACGAGCATTTCTATCCAGAATGTTTTGCGCTTTTTTAATATCGTCTATATGTAATGGTAGTTTTTTAGTTATCATACTAACACCTCTTCCAATGTTCTATTCCTAAGTTTTCGTAAGTCGTAGCCCCTTTATACGAAACCATCTATATTAAGAAAAAGTCTTTAAATATGTACCTCACTCTGTAATACACACAGTTGTAAACAATTCAACATCCTTTTCATATCACGTTCTTTATAATGATTTAGGCATGCAATTTGGATCCAGTTATTATTTTGTAAGTACGCTGATTCATAATGGACGATATATCCTTGTAACGCTAACGCATCACCGACCGCTTTAGAAGAAAGATCTCCATTTAATTGAATCGTAAGTATAATTGGTGCGGCATGTTCTGTAGGTGAAACAAGTTTTAAGCCTATACTAGTAATAGCTTCTTCCATATAATCATATGTCTCGTTAATTTTTACAAATGCTTTTTCATCTTCAAATCCCTTCAACGCTTCTTGCAATGCATAAATTAAATTCCATGAATGTGAATATGGAATACTTTCATTTTCTTCATACATACCAATGTCCATATAGGCCGGTAAAGTCTCGTTTACTTTCACATTATGATTATGAAAAACGAAAGATAATCCAGTAAACGATTTAATTGCCTTTCCGCTAACGCCGCTCGCAAAATATACACTCTTTAAATCTATCGGTATCGCTCCAATTGAGCTAATACAATCTACACATAGTTTCACTTTATACTTTTCACATAATAAATTTAACTCGTCTAAATCATTTAACATTCCGGTAGATGTTTCATGGTGAACAAACCAAAGCCACTCATAATTTCCAGCTTCCATTATTTGTTCTAATTCTGTAGAAATAAATGGTTGTCCCATTTCCTTTTTATACGTATCAAAATGTAATTGCGCGCGTGTTGCGTGTCTAACTAATCTATTGCCAAATTCCCCATTCGTTAATACTAGTCCATTTCCTTTTAAAGAGCGTAACTGTAAAGCGATAGCATCATTTGCTAACGTCCCTGTTCCTAACATGATTTGCACACGTTTTGCTTTTGTCATTTGTAGTAAACGTTTTTTCACATTTTCCATCGTCACATGAAATGACTTAGAACGATGTGAAATCGGCTTAGTAGAAAAAGCCTTTCGAACATTCTCTTCAATATCTACTGGACCAGGTAAAAATGTATATTCTTTCGTCATAATCCCCCCAACACTCGACTCTTCAAACATAGCAGGAGTAACATACATTGGCTGAAAGGCTGCTTCTTCTGTACCAACTAACGTATGGAAAGATTTGAACCCCATTTGCTCATATAAAGGTAGTTCACGTGTTGTCGCAGAAATGAGTGCCAATTCATATCCGTTTAGAAGCAAATAACGATGTAAAAAGCGAATTAATCCTAACAATGCTCTTCCATTTCGATATTCACGTTCTACTGAAAGTAAACGAATTTCATACACGTTTTCTCCATGTTCTTGCAAATAAAAATCTAAATTTGAAATTTTATAATCTAACGAGAATGGTCGTTTTCCTCGCAATGCAACCATACCTACTAACTTATCTTCATCTAAACAAATTAAATATGTATTTTCATCATGAAACCGATCTATACGAACACGATCTTTCGTTTCTTCATGTTGCGGAATTTCTTCTACAAATGTTTTATAATTCAATTTATGTATACGTTCAAATTCCCAATCTTGATCAGCAACTTTATAAATTAACCCCATGCCTTATCTCCTTTATGTGTTTGATAAAAATTATAAGTGGAGATTTCCTCCACTTATTAAAAGTTCGTTTCAGTCTCGATTTACATATAAAATAAGCACAATGATAAGAGCACTTAAAATAGTCGTAACAATAGAATAAGAATACAAAATCATGCAAACTGGTAAACAAGCAATTGTAATTAACCCTGGCTTAGTAAATCCTTTAAAGATTAAATAAAATATAATGAAAACAGCAACAAGGGTAAGCGCTATCAAGTAATCAAATGCGATTAATCCTCCAATAAAAGTTGATATGCCTTTTCCACCCTTGCCTTTAAATACAATTGGATAAATATGTCCAAGTAAAACAGCTAGTAAAGCTAACATTACAAATGTAGAATCTCCAAAAAGGTATTCTGCAATAGAAACTACGATTGCCCCTTTAATTGCATCACCTAAAAATGTAACGATAAAATACCCTTTTCCATATACACGTCCCATATTTCTTGCGCCGGGATTTCCGCTTCCTTCATTCCGAATATCAACGTCATGTCTCCATTTCGTTACTATATAAGCAGTCAATATGTTTCCAAATAAATAAGAAGCGACCAAATACAAAAACTGCATACTATTAATCATATAATCATTCACTTTCTACGTAGGAGTACTTATACAATATTCAAAAACTATGTATATTGTACTTTTTATCCACATCCCTTTATACATTTTAACATCATATATTTACAATTCATACAAAAATTCTCATACAGCTATTTTTTAAAATACATATTTTTCATTAAATAATATGTTCCTTTCACTGCTGGTTCGGATTGTAATACAAATGTAACTTCTCCTACACTTTTCTCACAGCATTTCTTAAATTCATCATATATTTCAGGAACGAAACGCAATATGCTGCCACTTACCGCAATTGAAACTAATAAATCAAGCTGCATCTTGTTATAAACATCTATCGTAATCCTTGCTAATTCCTTTCCAGCTTGCATCATAATTTCATGTGCAGCATCATTTCCATTTCTAGCTTCTCGAATAACGAATGGTGTGATTGCTGCAACTTTATCTTTTGAAGATCTATATACTAGCCTTTTTATATGAGACGCTGTCAAAAGTTGAAACTCGTCTTGAATTCTTAAGCTTAATGGACAGAGTCTAATTCCTTGATCCAATTGATTTGCCATTCTCTTTAAAGCTTGTAATCCAATCCAATATCCGCTTCCTGCATCTCCTAAAATATGTCCCCATCCGCCGCTATACTCGTACACTTCTCCTTTCTTTCCAAGACAAATTGCACCTGTACCGCCAATTGTTAAAATTCCATCTTTTCCTTTTAAAACAGCTGCATGTGCAATCATCGCATCATTAAAAACTTCAATTGGTGTTCCGTACTTCTTCTTTAGACGTAATGTTAATTCATTCGTATTCACTCCACTTACACCCGCTAATCCTAAACAAATACAAACGCAATGCTCATTTAATACACCTTTCTGGCATTGATCAATCGCCTCCATAATATGCACAAGAGCTTCTTCAAAATCTATTAATATATTTCCAAAACCACTTGTAGCTCTTACAAGTTCATTTCCATCTTTATCAAATGCAATTGCTTCTGTCTTCGTTCCCCCGCCGTCTATTCCAATCATATACTTCATATGTTCGCCTCATTTTCATCATCTTATTGGAGGGAATGTTATATTCCCTAATACTACAGATTGCATTGCACCTGTTGCGCTCGGCACGTTACTCGGATTACGATGATACGTTTCGTTTGCTAAAATGGCAAAGGCGATTGCTTCTTTCGCCTCTGAAGAATAGCCTATATCTTCTTGAATGAATATTGTACATTTTTCATCCTTCAATCCATACCGTATCATTTCAACAAGTGTGTCATTATAACTGCCGCCACCGCCTAAAATTACCTCATCAATTTCATAATATGGCAGAATAAACTCCTTATAATGATGAACAATTGAACTTGCTGTAAACATCGTGACAGTCGTTAATATATTTTCTTTACTATGCTTTTCATACCGCTTCAATAACTGACTTACAAACTCTTCACCAAACTGTTCTCTACCAGTTGATTTCGGTGGATTCATTTTCAAAAATGAATGATTCATACAATATGTCAAAATTTCATCTACAACTTCACCCTGTTCTGCAATTTCACCATTTTGATCATATGGCAACTGAAATAACCTTTGACATACTTCATCAATTATCATATTACCCGGACCAGTATCAAAAGCTATAACATTCTGATCACTTTTTTGACTTGGTATTACGGTAACATTACCAATCCCGCCGATATTTTGTAGTAGTCTATTTTTAGTTGGATGACGATATAAAATAATCTCTGAATATGGTACAAGTGGTGCACCTTGTCCCCCAGCTGCCATGTCCATCGTTCGAAAATTAGAAATAACCGTCGTATTCGTTTCATATGCTATTACTGCAGGTTCCCCAATTTGCAATGTGGAAGATATCATATTACCTTCTGGCTTTGGCTGATGGTAAATCGTTTGTCCGTGAGAACCTATCAAATCTAATTGTTCCAAAGAAAAATTGGCCTCTTTACAAACTTCCTTTACGGCTTTAGCGAAACATAAACCTAACTTAAAATTCAAACTACATATGAGTTGGACATTTGAATTTTTTATTGATAATACTTGCTGAATCTCATTTTTTATATCATTACTAAATGGCACAGTAGTAAAATAGATGAGTTCAACTTTAGAACCTACACCGCTTCCTTCTATATGAACGAGTGCTACATCTATACCATCTAACGAAGTACCAGACATTACCCCTGCAACATACATAACATGTATGACCTCCTCTTTATTAAAAAACAATCATGTAAGTTACAAACGTACAGCCAATTGAAAATAATATAAATCTAAAAAACAACTGAGCTTTCGATGCAAACGATCCATCAATAAAAGAAACAACTATTGTAAGCAAAATGCTTGCCGCAATGCTTGTAACGAGCCATATACTATGCATTTGTGATAGATGTAGCATTCTTAATAAAGGCACAAAAAGTAAATTCGCACATATCACTCCAAATAATAATAAAAATACACCTTTATAACTAAATTTTATATTCATTCCATTTCATCCTCTCTGGACTTCATGTGAAAGAAGTGATAGGCAAAATACCTATCACTCATAAATTAAAGCATAAAGATTATGGATTAACAGATTCCCCTTCACCATTCTTCTCAATTTCAAGCATATTTTTGTCGTACATTTTAAAGAATGGTAAATATATAAGAAACGATATTGCTATATTTATAAAAACTAATACTATTGCACGCCAATCTCCGCCTGTAGCTAAATACGCACCAATTGGAGCTGGTAATGTCCACGGTGGCATAATATGTGTTGGTGTCACAAATCCCATCGCAGTTGCAGAATATGCAACTGTTGCCGTTACAAGTGGTGTAATGATAAATGGGATAATTAAAATTGGATTTAGTACAATCGGTAATCCGAATATGACTGGCTCATTTATATTAAAAATCCCCGGAACAATACAAGTTCTTGATAATGCTTTCGAATATTTTGATCGACCAAATACAATCATAGCTAATACAAGCCCTAATGTCGCACCAGAACCACCAATCCATATAAACCATTGATATAACGGCTCTGGTGAAATAAATGGCAATTGATCTGCTCCACTAGCAACAGCTTCTCCATTTTTCCCTAGGTATACTTCCCATAATGGCCGAGCAACAGTTCCAACAACCGACACACCATGGATTCCGAATGACCAAAAAAACGTAATTAAAAACACTGGAATCATTACACCAAAGTAACTATCCCCAGCTTTTACTAATGGTGCTGCTAATTTATCAACAACATGGTGTAAATCAATGCTAAAAACGACAGTTACTAGACTCATTATAATAATAACGAATGCAGCAGGTATAAGTGCTTCAAATGAACGCGACACAGATGGCGGTACTTGTTCTGGCATTTTAATCATTACATTTTTCTTCTTACAAAATCTTAAAATCTCTACGGATAAAATAGAAACAATCATCGTCACGAATAACCCATGACCTCCGAGATTTGTCATCGGAAGCATAAATCCTTTTTTATCAATTAATTCGGGGGTTAATGTTAATAGCAGTGAACATACTGCAAGCTGTGCTCCTGATAAAGCATCTAGTTTATAACTTTTCGCCAAATTATATCCTATTCCAAATGCTATATATAAAGACATAATAAACATAGTTAACCGATATGGTATTAATATACTTGTTTGATTCTTTAATGCCCAAACGGATATGAAGCTATCTTTCGGTAATGGTGGAAATGCTACGATTAAAAAGAAACTTCCTACGATGATAAACGGTAATGCTGAAATAACTCCATCACGGATTGCTTGTAAATGTCTCTGTTCAGAAAGTCTTGCCATCGGTCCAGATAAGTTTTTATCAAGAAACGTGACAAACTTATTCATAACGGTTCCCCCTAACGAATTAAATCATTTACAGTCTTTAATAAAGTCTGTCCACCAAGAGGCGTATATGCTTGCGGCGGTATAATACCGCACGGGATAGATTCCTCTTCTGCGAATTTTTTAACAGAATCAAATCGATGTCTAACTTGAGGTGCAACCATTACAACGTCCCAGCCATTCTTTACTTCTTCCTCTACCTCATTTGTTCCAATCGCATGCACTTCCATGTTCATACCCTTTTTCTCCGCCTCTTTTTTTAAAGCGTTTACAACAATTGCACTGGACATTCCTCCAGAACAAACGAACAAAACCTTCATTTATGAATCCTCCTATACTTATAATTTACTACCCTTCAAATGAAAGGAAGTTTCACTTTACTAACAAGCATATGAAGAAGTAAAAGAATTTAGTTATACTGAAAGTAAATTTCATTAAAAATATTTTTCCTATTAAATTAATGTTTCAATATACAATTTTCTCTATTGCAGGGCCAACCTTGCCTCGTATATTATCTTAGATAATCATATGATAGGGAGGCGTATACATGATCGTTAAACGTTTATTTATGATATGTTGCATCGTCATCTTGTTCATCCCTTTCTCTTTCATTTCCCCTCACTTTACTTATGCTGAAGTAACTACTACGTACAAAAAACACGAATTACGTGCTGTATGGATTGCATCTGTTCTTAATATTGATTGGCCCTCAAAAACTGGCTTACCAATTGAAAATCAAAAACAAGAATTTATTGAATTATTAGACGATGCAAAAAACACTGGTATGAATGCAGTCATTGTACAAATAAAACCAACTGCTGATGCCTTTTATCCTTCCAATTACGGCCCTTGGTCTGAATATATTACCGGTACACAAGGAAAAGATCCCGGATACGACCCACTAGCATTTATGATTGAAGAAGCACATAAAAGAAATATAGAATTCCACGCATGGATTAATCCATACCGAATAACGATGAATCACACTGATATAAATCGATTATCAAATAATCACCCTGCAAGACAGCACCCGGATTGGGTTGTACCTTATGGCGGAAAATTATATTACAACCCCGGTATTCCAGAAGTAAAAAAGTTTATAACTGAAGGTGCTTTAGAAATCGTACAAAATTACGATGTTGATGCATTACATATGGATGATTATTTTTATCCATATAAAGTGGCGGGTGAACAATTCCCCGATCAAAAAACGTACGAATTATATAATAACGGTAGATTTACAAATATAGAAGATTGGCGACGTGACAATGTAAATGAACTTGTAAGAGATTTAAATACTGCTATAAAACAAGAAAAATCATACGTAAAGTTTGGCATTAGCCCATTTGGCGTATGGCGAAATATAGCTGATGATCCGACTGGCTCTAACACAACTGCCGGCCAAAGAAACTTTGATGATCTTTATGCTGATACACGTGAGTGGATACAAAAAGGTTACATTGACTACATCACACCGCAAATATATTGGAATATAGGTTTTACTCCTGCTGCGTATGACATATTAGTAGATTGGTGGGTAAAAGAAACAAATAATAAACCAATCCACCTATACATTGGTCAGGCAGCCTATAAAATTAATAATAATTCTGTCCCCACTTGGTCTGATCCTGAAGAATATCCAAGACAGATTGCATTAAACCGGCTATACCCTCAAATTAAAGGTAGTATGCATTTTAGCTTAAAAGACATTAATAATAATCCACTTGGAGTGAAAGATAGACTCTCAAAAGACATATATAAACATCCTGCATTAGTCCCACCTATGCCTTGGCTTGATCATGAACCACCAAAAAAACCTACTTTAAAAGGTGCCATTCCAAGAGATGAAGGGGTTGCTGTAGGTATCATTGATAATAGAGAGAATGATTCTGCTTATTACGCTATTTACCGCGTGAATGGAAAAAGTGAAGTGAATATAGAAAATCCGAAAAATTTACTTACTACTGTAAGAAAGACAAAGCCTGGAGAAATTTATGTAGATAAAACGGCTATTCCTGGAGAAACATATACGTATGTAGTAACTGCGGTTGATCGATTGCATAATGAAAGTGTTGCTTCTAGTAAATCTACTATTCAAGCAAAATAAAAGTAAGAGCTCGCATTTTTTGAATGCGGGCTCTTACTTTTATTTTCGTAGTTCACTATATTGAATATGAATTCTATTCTCAGGGTTTTTATCTACTGTGTAAAGTACAAATAAGAAGAACCATTCTAGTGGCTTCATTAAAATATAAACAAAGTCAGCCGACCATTTCGTATTAATATGTTTACTAATCGGATAACCATATTTATCATAAAAATTACGAATAACCTTATGACATTTTGGTACTCGATCCTCAATTACATTTTCAAAGGCGTTCGCAATTAATAACTGTCGATTAACTGTAATTCTTTCTCCATGCCTAATTCCTGCTCGTAACGGCTTAACAATATTTTTATGCCCTTTCACAGAAACTGTACATAAATAATGCCCATCCCCGGAGACAATTTGAGGACTTGGAGCAGGAATCTTAGAATAATTAAAGCTACTTGTTTCCATAAACACTCTTATAAAACTATCTGGTTTTTGCCCAAACAGTATTAAAATAAATTGAACAATTAACAATATAGGAAATAAACTTATAGTCCAAACTGTAGCCATTTTTTGATACCCAAAAGAAATACGATGCAGATATAATATAATCCTGCTGCTCTGCTTATAATCTTTCTCATGCTGAGACTGTATGAAATAACTTAATGAATCTCTTAATTTCGCTATGAATAATAGACTAAATGCAAGCATCCCAACTTGAATACAAAAGACTGGAATGTATCTCAATCCTCCGAATTCTGTATAAAAGACAAAGCCTGTATGGGTAATATATATGAATGTATATACGATGTTTATTATCATTAAAGTACTATAAAAAATATAAAATATTGGTGAAAGTTTTGTTAAGCCTGTTGTTAATCTCCAATAAGAAACTCCACCTAAAACAACTAAGAGAACCACTATAGCAATGTGGTCATGTGCTAAAGAAGCATATTGATCAGACATCATTCCGTTCTTTTCAAATTTATGTAATGGTATTCCTCCTCTTACATCATTTGCATTCCACATAATACCTAAACCAAAGATAAAATAACTCAAACATATTGATAATATTTCCTGTGGCTCGAACTTTAATATACTTGAGGAATTTTCCTTCTCTCCTTGGAAACTATTCCATGCTTTACTAATAGGATAGCCAAGAAATAAAAATAGAATTACAAATAGTATGACTAACTCAAATAACACAATACCATACCCCTTTTATAATAATTGTTTACACAAAGTACTAAAAACCATTCTATATTTTACCATTTATTAACGTTTGTATATACAATCTTACAAAAGATTAAACTCTCTCAATTCAAAAAAAAACGCCTAAAAGCTGAAACATTCAACTTTTAAGGCGATTTCTTCTATTTATTCTTAAACTTCTCAGTCGCTGCTCTCATCTTCACATTCAAATCGTGATCAATCGAGTCACGAATATCTCGCTCTACTTCTTCCATTTCTTTTTGGAAATTTTGCAAGTAGATTTTTAATTCTTCTTCTTTTTCTGGCCGTTGTGAAGGTGGTAATTGTACGACTAACGATAGCATCGCTATTAAATCTTTCATTAAGAACGTTTCAAGTTTATGTTGCTGTTCAAACATACGTTGCTCTTGATAATATGGCAAAGCATTTAATACTGAAATTGTAATATCATCAACCGTTCGTTGTAATGAAGGATTTATTGAGCGTTTATACGCTTGAATTGTATTTAATGCATCTGGATATCGATCATAAAAATACAATTTATAAAACGATAAATCTGTCGGTTTTACTGTTTGCTGCGTTTCTTGTCTTAAAAAATCTTTTACTTTCATCGCTGCTACATCAATATCTTCATTAGTAAGCTTTTTCGTCGTTTTTGCCATTACATGTACTTTTTTCTGTTTTTCTTTCGGTAACATTGAGAATACTTGCTCTCTCGTACGTTGACCCGATGCACAGAAAAGCGTGTTTAATATATGTTGTTCTTTTTTTCCTTCAGTACGAATCCAGCGATAAAAGAGTGGATGTTGTGTAAATTCTTGTAGAAACGGTAATGATTTATTCGATAACTTATCTAAAGAATCGTGTGCTCTTTTATATGGCTTCGTCCATGAAAAATACAGTTTACGACCGAAATATACAACTAAAACAACGACAGTAAATGCGATTAAAAACAATGTACCGAGTAGTAATAATACAGTTTGAATGAAACTCATTTTTTCACCTCCTCTAAAAGTCTGCTATTTTCTTGGGCGCTGAATGAGTTTTTGTTTCATTTCATCATTAAATGTGTCTAGTTCAATAACAAACTTCTTACTTGACTCGATAATACGTTCTGACGATTTTTCAGAAGCTTCAATTGCAGCAAATACGTTTTGGAATGATTCACGTAATTTATCCATGCTAATTGCAGGATTTTCAAGTAATTTCGTTGTTTCTTCTGTATTTTGTTTTAATGCCTGAGAATTACTTAATACCATAGACTCAATTGCTTCATTTGTTGCATTCACTGCATCAATTGTTTTACGTTGATTTGTTAATGCTAACTGGATAGCAGCAGAAACTGTTACAACGTTTTGCGTCATCGTAATTGCATTACGAATTGCCTCTGTTAACTTTTCATTATTTTTCTTAATAATGTCTACAGATGCAATGGATTGTAATAACACACTTTTCGCTTGCTGCATATTGCGCGTACGCACTAAAATCTTTTCTAATGCATCATTAATTAATGGAATATCCCTTTGACGTTCTGGATTTTGTTTCTCAGCTTCCAGCATGCCAGCAAGTTTTTTCCCTAAGTATACTTGCTTATCAAGCGCGTGAATTTTATCGTGTGATTGCTCTTTAAGCATTTCAAGACCAACTGTATCTTCTTGTAAATTATCACGACCAATTAGAAGTGATCTTATAATCTCCTCAATTTGCTTATCTATAGATTGATATTTATGCACGTATGTTTCAAGTGGATTTTTCTTGAATACTTTAAACATAATTTTCTTCATACCACTTGCTTTTAGTGAATTTGGATCAAGCTCTGATACTACTTTGCGTAATTCTAACAACGTATTTGGAATTTCTTCATTCTTTCCATTCATCATCGCTGTGACAGGACGTTTTAATGCTGATAGCGTTTGTCCTGCTGCTTGCTGTTCTTTATCCCCTAAATCTCCTAGCTGAGACAATACTTTCGATAAATCTGTATTTTGCTCGCTATTCAACTTTTGTACATAAAGATCGGCTTCTTTGTTTAATTCATCAAGTTCTTCATCTTTTATAACTGTATCAACTACTACTTCTACATTATTATCTTTCACAATTGATACGGGTTCTTTTTTCTCGAGTTCAGTCAACAAAATCGCTCCTTTATTTATATGTGCGAATTTATGTGCACTATATTTCATCTAATATATTGTATTTCATTTGCAAACAGCCTATATGAAATCAATTTTCAAGAAATACCTGCTTATGCAGTCATTCCCTGTTTCTTACTATAAGTATACCTGTAAACAACATAATTTTCCTCAGACTTAAGACCTAGAGACCGACATGCTGAAGGCGGATTCTTCGTATGTTACGTATATAAATTACGTCCTTCCCATACTACTGCACTCAATCTTTTGACATACACCCTTTTTCAATGTGATAATTATATTACGCTAAAATCTATTTCTTCTTACGCGCTACAAATGCACCATTTTGAAATGCCAATAACACCGTTTCAAACATTTCATCTTCTTCAATCATGTTTATAAACTCGGCTAATTCACTCGCATGAGAAGTAGCATTATCGACAACAAGAAGACTTTTTGGTTGTAAAATGCGTTTTATATGCTCCAGCCACCACATGTATTGCGTACGCTCTGAATCTAGGAAAATAAAATCAAATGAATGATCTAGTTGTGAATCTAAAAATGCCCCTGCTTCTTGATTGTGAACATCAATCCTTTGTAAAAGATTTGCCTTTTCAAAATTGGCAAGTGCCTCTCCCACTCGTTCTGAAGAAAGTTCTACAGTTGTTACATTTCCATTTGTTTCTTCTACTGCATTAGCTAACCACAATGTAGAATAACCATTAGAAGTTCCAATTTCCAAAATGTTTTTTGCACTACACCCTTTTACTAAAATTGATAAAAATTGCCCCATCTCACGAGAAATATTCCGTAATTTTTCTTCCCGTGTTTTTTTATTTCGATCATGCTCTTCTCCATATTGTTCAAGTTGAAATAATAATGAATCTAACGTATCCATTCTTTTCATCGCCTTTCCACAGCAATATGATGAAAAAGCTCTCGTTGCCCGTCTACTTTCATTATATGCGAAACGAAAACCTTTTTCTCGTTATATGATAAAGATTTGAAATTTTTTATAGCATATTGTTTCGTTTTTTGGTAAAGTTAATTTCTACGTGCAATTATTCCATTCATACTATTTTTAATTCAATTGCAGTTGTTAAATCATATAAACCTCATTTAAATGAATCGGTATTTCAAATTCAATTAAGCGCCCTTTCCGGACGCATTTTCTTTTGTTTATATATTTTTAGAAGAAAGGATGCTTATAATGAACGTGATTAGCTTAGATGCCGCTCGAAAGCGAAAGCAGCATAAAAAATTAATGATTACTATACCGATTATTTCACGTATTTATGAAGAAGACGGGGAAATTAAATTTGAGGTAGCCGGCGAAAAAGACGTACCTCTTGAAATGTTAGAAAAATAATAAAAAACGCATTTCTTCAGAAATGCGTTTTTTATATTTTTACATTTAAATGCTAAATGCATAAGTTTCTCAAGATTAACCACCATATAAAGTGAAACTGTAATCAGTGGGTGTTTTCTTCATCCCCCACTGATTATTAGTTGAACCAATCGGACTTTAATGGGCAGCCCGCCCCCCACCTAACTTCTTTGCTTTCGCTGAATTTTGAAGTGGGGGTCTTACTGCCCATTAAAGTCGGATAAAATAATGAATGATACAATTGTGAATAACAATTTATTAACTACAAATACAATTGCGTTCCAAAATCTAGTATCGTATGAACTATTTGAAAATACCATAACGGCTTATACTTCAGATTTACAACCTATTTATTTACCAGATGGTGCTACAATTATTGATTTTACTTTCTCTGCATTTCCAAACATTACACATAACATGAAAAAAGCAAAATAAATGTTATACCTGTTCCACTTAAAACAAAGGTATCTCATTTTGACATCATAGAAATCCATTTTGGTCTAAAACAAAACTTGGCATTAGAGTGACTCAATTATGCCAATACCGCTAAAGCACAATTAATTATTCAGCAAAAACTATCTTAAATAACCCATATTTCGTGTGGGATAGGCAAATTTATTATGATACCAACAACTGCACATAACAAACACTAGACACATATCCTAATTTTGTAACCTTACTTACTAATAGAAAGGCAGGTAATACAATTGACTTCCAATATCGATTACACTTCCCCCTCAACTAACTTCACTCATGATTTAAATAGAAGTAATTTTTTTCAGAAAGATGCTCAAAATTATATAAACGTACTTGGCGTGAAACAATTAAATACGTTAGAAAACACTTCTTTATTAGATATCTATTTAAGTACAGGAAATGTTGTAGAGCCTCACATACATCAAAATGCAGCTGAACTTGTTTACTGCATTTCAGGCTCTGCGGTTGTTTCTTTACTTAATCCTTTTACAAATCAAATATTAAACTTACCAATAAAACCGGGGCAAGTTGCCAACATTCCACAAGCGTGGTGGCATTACGAAATTGCTACAGCAGATAACACTCATTTATTAGCTATTTTTGACGCCCCAACCCCAGAAGTTATTTTTGGTTCTGATATTTTAAGATTAACCCCCGCTAATATAATGGCTCATACTTACTGTCTCAATGGACAACAATGGAAACAAGCGGTATCCCCTATTCAATCCACTACAGTAATTGGCCCTCCAGCAAATTGTAATCAGAACCGCGGAACGATACCCCCTGCAACTCATCCTCCTAATCCACAACAAAATTTATATTACCAAGATTCATATTATTTTCCTCTTTACTGGGGATATTAATTTATATTATGAAAGGACAATTATTTATCTCCTCGGAAAATACGTAGGAGATTTTTTTATTGTATACCCATTCCTATTTATTATCGTAACAATTAATAGAATAGCTACATATAATAGTTATATATTTAATTGGAGGTGATAGTACTATGAGTAATTATAACTACCGAAAAAACTACTCTCATAATAAAAATAGTAGTTCATCAGCATCCTCTCAATCCTCAAATTCTCAATCTTCCAATTCCCAATCACAAAGAGACTTAGCCGAGCAAGGCTATGTAAAGAAAAAAGGATGTAACTGTAATAAAAACAAATAGTTTATTTGGACAATGAAATTTCATCACTCACAATAAACTGTTTACTCCCCTAGTATATAGTTTATTGAAAGGCTGAATTCTATTTTTAATAGAGTTCAGCCTTTATTATGTATGTGGAATATTGCAAGCTCATTAACTTATTTCATAAATTACAAATCATATTTTTCCAATTAATTTATTACCTATTCCCCGCAAAAATATGGCCCTCCCTAATAAAATTAGGAAGGGCCATATACAAGTGTCCGTTCACATTTCAAACAGACATTGTTACAAGTTAGACGATATTAATACCTGCACTTACAAATCCAGCTACTGCTGCTATTGGACTTGCTGCTGTTAAGGAAACATATACTAATATTTTATCCCCAGCTGCTACTGGAATAGCTTCAGGTATGATCCCTGATGCTGTAGAACCAATTGCTATCGCAGCAAATGCTGGTGTTAATAATAGTGGTGCGCCTTGTACTGTAAACGTATTACTTGCAGCAGGTGCAGTTAATATTTGTATCTGTACTTGAACAGGTGATAAAGGAGATAATGCAGCTGTTGCACTAAAGAAACCTGCTAATGACGTAATAGTTCCTGCGCGTGGTGCTACAAATGCATAATCACCTAGGCCTAACGCTAATGTGATACTAGTTCCACCCGTTAAAGCTACACCAGGCTGACTAAATCCAAATCCAAGAAGAGTTCCTGTATTTGCTACTAATGCGTTAACTAACGCAGCTGGTGTTGTACCCGAAGCGAATGGAATAATAGCTCCGCCACCTGTTGCTCCTGTTGCTCCTGTTGCTCCTGTTGCTCCTGTTGCTCCTGTTGCTCCTGTTAAGCCTGTTGCACCAGTTAAACCTGTTGCTCCCGTTGGGCCTGTTGCTCCTGTTGGACCTGTTAAGCCTGTTGCTCCTGTTGGGCCTGTTAAGCCTGTTGCACCAGTTAAACCTGTTGCTCCCGTTGGGCCTGTTGCACCAGTTAAACCTGTTGCGCCACCAGTACCTGCTGGACCTGTCGCTCCTGTCGGGCCTGTTGCTCCTGTTGGGCCTGTTGCTCCTGTTGGACCTGTTGCTCCTCCTCCTGGACCTGTTGGACCTGTTGGACCTGTTGCTCCTCCTCCTGGACCTGTTGGACCTGTTGGACCTGTTGGACCGCCTCCTGGAGTAGCACCAATTAATTGAGTTAATAAGTTTAATAAAAGTTGTAAACTTGCAGGGTCAATAATTAATGAGAAGAAGAATGGTGCAAGAGCACTGTAGAATTGTTGTAATAAAGAAAGTAATTGACCTAAATTTGGATTAGGAGATTGTAGTAAGTTAATAATACTTTGAATTAATTGTTTTAAGAAATTTCCTTCTGGAGAAGGTGCTAATTCATTTAGTAAGTTCAATAGCTGAGTAAACAAATTGAGTAAAGCTAATCTGTTTGCATCACTTGGATTTGCAAAAAACGCTGCAATTGCCGAAATTAAAGAGTTTAGTAAAGTAATTAATCTACCTAATTGCTCACTAGTAATTGGAACTGTTTGTGGATTGTTACAACATTCTGGAGTGAACACAATCGGATTATTGCAGTTATTATGACCAAAACAATTATTATGTGACATTTATTTCCTCCTTACTTATTTTATATTTGAGTGTCTTCCTATTATAAGAGCTATACAATTGTGCATAGGTTTAATTCACTTAAAATAGGAAACATGAATGATAATTAAACTTTAAAAAGTTATTTAATTATGTTCATGACTCACATATTAATTATATGTTTTTAATAATTGACTGCTTAGATTAAACACCTAAACTTAAGAGTTTATTTTATTTTTCCACGTTTATCTCTTAGATTCAAAAGCACATTTTAACTTGAGTATAAAAACTAAACATTGGCATATAACCACCAATTAACAACAATACCTTTACTAAAATTGTGTTCCTTCTATTATCATGAAGCCGTTTCTATTATCAAAAACTTTCATACAATATATTGGACAAGTTATCCCATACTTTCTTCAAAAAATAATTTAGGGTGTGAAAATTAATTGCCAATTATTCAACCATTTATGGCATCCAGAAGATTCACATCTACACTAGGAGCTGGAACCGGAACTGGTGCAGCTTTTGCAATTGCTGCTACAGCTTGTTTAAACGATGCTGGTACTACTGCAACTGCTTTTCCGACTTTTACGTATTATAACTTATATGTAAACGGCATTCTTCAACCTAGTGTGAACTCCAGTGTTACTACTGGACCTACTGGTGCTATTACAATTCCTGGCGGAGATGCATTAGACGGCGGAATTCCAATTACAATCGAATTTATCGTCACTTAGTTTTAACTACTTTAATGTAGAGCAAAAAGACAGATCCTTTTTATTTAAGAATCTGTCTTTTTTAATTAATAATGATAAATTGTACAATAATTGAAGAACCTTGTGATGGTGGTTGATTATCTAATAAAGTTAGCTGACCAGTACTAACCTGATATAATGGTTGTGGTTGAAGTATTCCATTAATAAACAGATTAATGTACGAAACCTCATCAGGAGATAATATGTGAGTTGTACCATATTGAGCTAGCCCATCTGAATCTGTATATATAAGTTTTTCTCCATCTGAAAAAGTGTAAAATAATAAATTAGTTGTTGTTATGGGGCCAATAACTCCTGTTACTCCCGTTACTCCTGTTGCTCCTATTGCTCCTGTTGCTCCTGTTGCTCCTGTTGCTCCTGTTGCTCCTGTTGCTCCTGTTGCTCCTGTTGCTCCTGTTGCTCCTGTTGCT
>NZ_JAQFPJ010000019.1:0-89429 GCF_027712065.1 Bacillus cereus group sp. BcHK124 | reverse complement strand
CCATTAGCTCAGTTGGTAGAGCATCTGACTTTTAATCAGAGGGTCGAAGGTTCGAGTCCTTCATGGCTCACCATTTTCGCGGAAGTAGTTCAGTGGTAGAATACAACCTTGCCAAGGTTGGGGTCGCGGGTTCGAATCCCGTCTTCCGCTTAATTACTAAGGGGCCTTAGCTCAGCTGGGAGAGCGCCTGCCTTGCACGCAGGAGGTCAGCGGTTCGATCCCGCTAGGCTCCATCTAATAGAGAAAGCTTACATCATATGATGTAAGCTTTTTTTGTGTTTAAAAAGACAACTTTCATACTTGTCATTTAAAATGGAGAAAACGTGAAAATAAAGGATGGGGATAATTATGAAAGTTGTTATTGCATCTGATTCATATAAAGAAAGCTTAAAAGCTATAGAAGTATGTGAAGCTATTGAAAGAGGTTTTGGAGCAATTTTTCCTAAAGCAGAGTATGTAAAAATACCAATTGGAGACGGAGGGGAAGGAACGGTTGATTCCCTTGTTGATGCTACAAGCGGGAGGATTATATCATTTCATGTGACAGGACCGCTTAGAGAGAGCGTACAAGCCTTTTACGGTATGTCTAAAGATAAAAAGACAGCGTTTATTGAAATGGCAGCAGCATCAGGCTTACAACACGTTCCAGCTAAAAAGCGAAACCCACTTATTACGACGACGAAAGGAACAGGAGAACTTATACTACATGCGCTAGACGAAGGAGCTGAGCATATCATTTTAGGACTGGGAGGAAGTGCTACAAATGATGGAGGAGCGGGTATGTTGTCAGCTTTAGGAGTCAGGTTTATAAATGGAAAAGGAGAAGTAATAGAGCCGTCTGGTGGAACGTTACATTCGATTGTCTCTATTGATTTTTCACAAATGGATTCACGCTTAAAGCATATAAAGATAGAAGCAGCATGTGATGTAGATAATCCGTTAGTTGGAATAAGAGGAGCATCTTTCGTATTTGGGCGACAAAAGGGTGCGGATGAAGAGATGATGAAAGAGCTGGATGAGAATTTAAAGCATTATGCGCATATCCTTAAACAATACCTATTTTGCGACGTATCTAAAATACCTGGTGCAGGAGCTGCAGGAGGTATGGGAGCAGCTGTTATTGCAGTGCTGAAGGGAAGCTTGCGGAGGGGAATTGAAATTGTATTAGATTATACAAATTTTGATAAGCATATAGAAGGTGCAGATTTAATTATAACTGGCGAAGGGAGAATAGATGAACAAACAGCATATGGAAAGGCCCCAGTAGGTGTTGCGGAGCGTGCAAAGCTTTTTCATATTCCTGTCATTGCGATTGGGGGATCAGTATCTCCGAATTACTCGGCTGTTCATGGAAAAGGAATTGATGCAGTATTTAGTATTACAACAAGTCCGACGACATTAGAGGAGGCATATAAAGTAGCAGAAGAGAATATTGAAATGACAGCAAAGAATATTGCAGCAGTGTGGAAAATAGCATCAGAAAAACACTTCTAAATGCGGGAGTGTTTTTTATTATTATCTAATAATAATGATAGTAGTTGCTTCATTAAGTTAACTTTATACATGGAATAGTCTTAAAATTTGGATTTCAAAGCGAATATAAGTGAATAATTTGTATATCCATACAGAAAAATGTCGAGTTGAGTCAGACTATATAAAAGATTTAAAATATTTAGTGAAGGCACAAAAGGGGGATACTATCTATGAAAAAAGAAATTTCAGTTATTGGAGTTCCAATGGATTTAGGACAGATGCGTCGTGGGGTTGATATGGGACCGAGCGCAATCCGTTATGCAGGTGTAATTGAAAGAATTGAAGAAATTGGATATGACGTTAAAGATATGGGAGATATATGTATAGAGAGAGAAAAAGAAGTAGATGTAAATACAAGCTTAAGAAACCTTACACAAGTTGCAACTGTATGTAACGAATTAGCAAGTAAGGTGGATCATATTATAGAAGAAGGACGTTTTCCACTTGTATTAGGTGGCGATCATAGTATCGCTATTGGTACATTAGCTGGTGTTGCGAAACATTATAAAAACCTAGGTGTTATTTGGTATGATGCACATGGCGATTTAAATACAGAAGAAACTTCACCATCTGGAAATATTCACGGTATGTCACTTGCAGCAAGTTTAGGGTATGGACATCCGGCGCTTGTAGATTTATACGGGGCATATCCAAAGGTGAAAAAAGAGAATGTTGTAATTATCGGTGCACGTGCATTAGATGAAGGAGAAAAAGACTTTATTCGAAATGAAGGTATTAAAGTATTTTCAATGCACGAGATTGATCGTATGGGTATGACGGCTGTTATGGAAGAAACAATCGCGTATTTATCTCATACTGATGGTGTGCATTTATCATTAGATTTAGATGGTCTTGATCCTCATGATGCACCAGGAGTTGGAACACCTGTAATTGGTGGCTTATCTTATCGTGAAAGTCATTTAGCAATGGAGATGTTAGCGGAAGCTGATATTGTTACATCTGCCGAGTTTGTTGAGGTAAATACGATTTTAGATGAGCGAAATAGAACGGCAACAACAGCGGTTGCTTTAATGGGTTCTTTATTCGGTGAAAAACTAAAATAAATGTAAGAAAAGCAACTGAGAAGTTGCTTTTTTTATTTGAAAATAGGCGTATAATAATGATTTATATTATACTGTACGATAAGAATGTTTGACATCTTACCAATTTAGACTAAAGGGGGTTGTTTGTAATTGTCGTTTGTTTCATGTATGGTATAATTAACTAGTTGTTGGAAATACATACAGATAGAGCATAAAACAATATTTCAATATATGGATAGAATTGCTCGTAAGTAGGAGGAAGGGTTAGCATGCCTTTTGAAGATACGACCATTTTGAAATATCTTAGTACGGCATTAGATATTGCCGTTGTATGGTTTATTATATATAAGCTAATTCTCATAATCCGAGGGACGAAAGCTGTTCAACTTTTAAAAGGGATTACAGTTATTATTGTCGTTCGGATGATCAGTATTTTCCTTGGATTGCGAACGCTATATTGGCTAACTGAACAAGTATTAACGTGGGGATTTTTAGCCGTTATTATTATTTTCCAGCCAGAATTGCGAAGAGCGCTTGAGCAGCTAGGACGCGGGAGTTTATTTTCGCGTACTGGAACTCATGAGGATGATGAGCCTGAAATGGTTGCAACAGCGATAGCGAAAGCAACGGAATATATGGGAAAACGTAGAATTGGTGCATTAATTACCTTGTCAAAAGAGACCGGTATGGGTGATTATGTAGAAACGGGTATTCCGCTAAATGCAAACGTATCATCGGAATTACTCATTAATATTTTCATTCCAAACACACCTCTTCACGATGGAGCAGTAATTATGCAAGGAAGTACCATTAAAGCAGCAGCTTGCTATCTTCCGTTATCAGAAAGTCCATTTATCTCTAAGGAGTTAGGAACTAGGCATCGCGCTGCAATGGGAGTTAGTGAAGTTACTGATAGCATTACAGTAGTTGTGTCGGAAGAAACAGGCCAAATTTCTTTAACGAAAAATGGTAAGTTGCATCGTGATTTGAAGACAGAACAACTGAAAGATATGTTGTTAGCTGAATTTAGTGCGAACGAAAAAACGACTTCTTCGTCTTTATGGAATTGGAGGAGAAAGCGTCATGGATAAGTTAATGGAGAATCATTGGTTTTTAAAGGGGATCTCATTACTATTGGCGTGTATGCTTTTTATGTCAGCGACTTTAACTGAAAAAAATACGACATCGGGGATACTACCTTTTGCAAATGATGCGAAAGAAACATTAACTAATTATGCTATTAACGTTAAGTATGATGAAGAGAAATATATTGTAAGTGGTATTCCGGCAGAGGGCGTTAAGGTGAAGTTAGAGGGTCCAAAGGCAGCAGTTGCTACGGCAAAAGCGAAAAAACAATTTGATATACCAGTTGATTTGAGAGGTAGCGAAAAAGGAACGTATGAAGTTTCTTTGAAAACGAATGGACTTCCAGATGATGTGAAAGGAACAGTTCAGCCATCAACAATTAAAATTACTCTTCATGAAAAAGCGAGAAAATATGTTCATGTAGACTTGAAATTATCAAATGAGGATCAGATGTCAGCTGGTGCTACGCTCGAAAAATCAAACATTAAACCTGATACGGTTGAGGTAGTTGGGACGAAAGAAGAAATTGAAAGTATTTCATCTGCTAAGGCGTATGTTGATTTAAAAGGTGTTAATAAAACTGTTACAAAAACACCCGAAGTGACATTATACAATAAAGAAGGCAAACGTTTAAATGTAAGAACAAGTCCATCTAAAATTAGTGTAACGTTGAATGTGGCGACGCAAGCTACGGCCAATAATACTGAAAAAACTGTTCCTATAACATATGCGAAAAAGGGGAGTTTACCGGAAGGATTGGCCGTTACAAATGTTAGCGTTGAGCCGAGAGAAGTAACGATAGCAGGTCCAAAAGATATATTGGATAATATACAATCGATAGAGGGGGTCGAAGTAGATCTTAGTCAATTGACAGAGTCTACAACATTCGATACCTCTGTTTTATTACCAAAGGGTGTAACAAGTGCGAAGCCAAATCAAGTAAAGGTTTCAGTAGGCGTACAAAAAACAAAACAAACGAAAACAAGAACGATTGATGGTATATCAATTCAAAAAAATGGACTTTCTAAAGACGTTACGGCCCAGTTACTTTCGCCGCAAGATGGGAAGATAAGCGTTGATATTTCAGGAGAAACAAGTATAGTAGATAAAATAACAGCTGCTCAAATAACAGCAGTGATTAATCTACAAAATGTGTCTCCTGGGACGAAGGATGTTGCTATTCAAGTGAGTGGCCCTGGTAATATTTCAATAGAGCCAAAACAAAAAAGTGCTAAAGTCACAATTGTGAAGAAAGAAAATCCTGATAAAGAAGTACAGGGTAACGGTGAGCAACCAAATTCAAATAATAATAAAGATAATCAAACTGAAAAACCAAAAAATCCTGAACCTGAACCTAAGCCTGATCCAGAAAAGGAAAAGGAGAAGGAGAAGGAACCGGAACAAAATAAAGATAAAGAAACTAGCCAAGAGCCAACAGTAGATAATCAAAAAGAGCCAGAAAAAGGAGCGAATCATAATGGGTAAATATTTTGGTACAGATGGAGTACGCGGGGTTGCGAATCAGGAGTTAACACCTGAGTTAGCGTTCAAAATTGGACGTTTTGGTGGTTATGTATTAACAAAAGATACAGACCGTCCAAAAGTAATTATCGGCCGTGATACACGTATATCAGGACATATGTTAGAAGGAGCTTTAGTAGCAGGTCTATTATCAACTGGAGCAGAAGTAATGCGTCTTGGTGTTATTTCTACACCAGGTGTTGCTTATTTAACGAAAGCGTTAGATGCACAAGCTGGTGTTATGATTTCTGCATCTCATAATCCAGTACAAGATAACGGAATTAAATTCTTCGGTTCAGACGGTTTTAAATTAACAGATGAGCAAGAAGCAGAAATCGAAGCTTTATTAGACAAAGAAGTGGATGAATTACCACGTCCAACAGGTACGAACCTTGGGCAAGTGAGTGATTATTTTGAAGGTGGACAAAAGTATTTACAATACATTAAACAAACTGTAGAGGAAGATTTCTCAGGTTTGCATATCGCTTTAGATTGTGCGCATGGTGCTACATCTTCTTTAGCTCCGTACTTATTTGCTGATTTAGAAGCTGATATTTCAACAATGGGAACTTCACCAAATGGTATGAACATTAACGATGGAGTAGGTTCTACACATCCAGAAGTATTAGCTGAATTAGTAAAAGAAAAAGGTGCTGATATTGGCCTTGCTTTCGATGGTGATGGTGACCGTTTAATCGCTGTAGATGAAAAAGGAAACATCGTTGATGGCGATCAAATTATGTTTATTTGTGCAAAGTACATGAAAGAAACTGGTCAACTAAAGCACAATACAGTTGTTTCAACAGTTATGAGTAACTTAGGTTTCTACAAAGCACTTGAAGCTAACGGTATTACAAGTGATAAAACAGCAGTTGGTGACCGCTACGTAATGGAAGAAATGAAGCGCGGAGGTTACAACTTAGGTGGAGAACAATCAGGACATATTATCTTACTTGATTACATTACAACTGGTGATGGAATGTTAAGTGCACTTCAACTTGTAAACATTATGAAAATGACGAAAAAACCATTATCTGAGCTTGCAGGAGAAATGACAAAATTCCCGCAATTACTAGTAAACGTTCGTGTAACAGATAAAAAACTAGCACTAGAAAACGAAAAAATTAAAGAAATTATTCGTGTTGTAGAGGAAGAAATGAACGGTGATGGCCGCATTCTTGTTCGTCCATCTGGAACAGAACCACTTATTCGTGTAATGGCAGAAGCACCAACACAAGAAGTTTGTGATGCATATGTACATCGCATTGTAGAAGTTGTGAAAGCGGAAGTTGGCGCTGAATAATTTAATAAATTTATTGAAAAGGAGCACAATAAGTGCTCCTTTTTCATATGTTTTATAGATGGTGAAAAAATTTTCATTGACGGTTTATCCATGTTTGTTATAAGATGGTCTTGTTCTTTTTCTCAAAGGAAATATTGTAAATTATAGAAGCGCCAGAACTACAAGTAGTGTAGTTGACGAGGTGGGGTTTATCGAGATTTCGGCGGATGGCTCCCGGTTGTTCATCACAACCGCAAGCTTTTACTTAAATCATTAAGGTGACTTAGTGGACAAAGGTGAAAGTGTGATGAGAGAAAAGGAACGGATACAAACTAGCTGTATAAGTATATACGGACTTAAACCCAATCGAGAGGAAGGTGAAAGCCGTTACAAGCTTACAGGGCTAGCAATATGTAATCCGTTTTTTAGTATAAATAAAAATGGTATCGGACTATGTCGTTACATGTTCGCAGAGCAGTGTAAGCATTTGTAACGGCGACTAAACATGTGTGGAATCGTAGGATTTATTGGAGAGCAAGATGCAAAGGAAATTTTATTAAAAGGTTTAGAAAAGCTAGAATATCGTGGATATGATTCAGCAGGTATTGCAGTACAAGCAGAGAACGGTGTTGTTGTATACAAAGAAAAAGGCCGTATTGCAAAACTTCGCGAAATCGTAGATGAGAACGTAGCAACAAGCGTGGGAATCGGTCACACACGCTGGGCTACACATGGTGTTCCGAGCAAAGTAAACGCGCATCCGCATCAAAGTACATCAAAGCGTTTTACACTAGTTCATAACGGTGTAATTGAAAACTATGAGTTAGTGAAGAAGGAATATTTACAAGATGTAACGTTCGTAAGTGAAACGGATACAGAGGTTATCGTACAGCTTATGGAACAACAAGTGAGCACAGGACTAAGTGTAGAAGAAGCGTTCCGTAATACGCTATCTCTTTTACATGGCTCTTATGCAATCGGATTACTTGATGCTGAAAATCCAAACATGATTTATGTTGCTAAAAACAAAAGCCCGCTATTAGTAGGTGTTGGTGACAACTTTAATGTTGTGGCGAGCGACGCTATGGCGATGTTACAAGTTACAGATCAATTTATTGAATTAATGGATAAAGAAATTGTAATTGTAACGAAAGAAAGTATTACAATTAAAAACTTACAAGGTGAAACGATTGAACGTGCACCGTTTACAGCGGAATTAGACGCAAGTGATATTGAAAAAGGAACATACCCTCATTTCATGCTTAAAGAAATCGATGAGCAACCACTTGTTATCCGTAATATAATTCAAAAGTATCAAGATGAAAATGGCGAGATTGAATTAGATCAAGACATCCGCAATGCGATTTTAGATAGCGATCGTATTTATATCATTGCATGTGGAACAAGTTATCATGCAGGTCTTGTTGGAAAACAATTTATCGAGAAGTTTGCAAAAATGCCAGTTGAAGTGCATGTAGCAAGTGAATTCTCTTATAACATGCCATTATTAACAGAAAGACCATTCTTCATTTACATTTCACAAAGTGGTGAAACAGCTGATAGCCGTGCAGTACTTGTACAAACAAATGAAATGGGTCATAAAGCATTAACGATTACAAACGTACCTGGTTCTACACTTTCTCGTGAAGCGGATTATACACTTCCGTTATACGCGGGACCAGAAATCGCAGTTGCATCAACGAAAGCTTACACAGCACAGCTTGCAGTACTTTCAATTTTAGCTGCAGATATTGCTAAAGCAAAAGGTGAAGTTCTTGGTTTTGACTTAACACACGAACTAGGACTTGTAGCAAATGCAATGGTACAACTTTGTGATCAAAAAGAAGAAATGGACGCATTAGCAAAACAATTTTTAGCAACAACGCGTAACTGCTTCTTCATCGGACGTAGCGTAGACTTCTACGTAGGATTAGAAGGTGCGTTAAAGCTAAAAGAAATCTCTTACATCCAAGCAGAAGGATTTGCTGGAGGAGAATTAAAACACGGTACAATCGCTTTAATCGAAAATGGTACACCAGTTATCGCACTTGCTACACAAGAGCACGTAAACCTTGGAATTCGTGGTAACGTGAAAGAAGTAGTAGCACGAGGAGCTAACCCATGTATCATCTCAATGAAAGGCTTAGAAATGGAAGGTGACAGCTTCGTATTACCAGCTGTACACGAAGCGCTAGCACCGCTAGTAGCAGTTATTCCATTACAACTTATCTCATACTACGCAGCACTTCACCGCGAGTGTGATGTTGATAAGCCACGTAACTTAGCTAAGTCTGTTACGGTTGAGTAGGAGATTGGTAGGTTAATAAATATAGTTATAGCTTTAAAATAAATTTACAAATTTGTACCCCATTAGATATTTTATCTAATGGGGTATTTTTATGCTCAAAAAGAATATCTAAAATTGGTAAGTGGATCGAACCCTATAGATTAAAATTTTACTTTATGGGATTTACTTTTATTTATCTGAATTTTCCGTTAATATTTTAAGTATCCGTGAACAATTTCCTTTATTACGACAAAAAGAGACGAGAGATTTATGGACATTACAAGGGGGCTTATTAATGAACGTGAAAGAAAAAACATATTTAAGTATAGAAGAGATTATTTCATTACCAACCTTATCAAGTACCAATATAAGCGATGATGGCAAAAATGTAGCATTTGTTAAGAGGACAGCTAACTGGAAAGACAATACATATAGAAATCATGTATGGATATATGAAAAAGGTAAAGGGCAAAGTTATCCATTAACAAATGGGGATATAGATAGTACATGCCCATTATGGTCTCCAAATTCTAGGGATATTGCATACCTTAGCCCTGTTGGTAATGGGAAAAGTCAAATCTTCGTTAAGTCATTAGATGGTTACGGTGGGGTACAAATTACTAATGAGGAAGAAGGGATCAGTACATTCAAATGGGATCCTACCGGTAAAGGTTTTTATTATATTACACAGTCAAAAGAATGTGAGGAAATAAAGAAACGTAAGGAGCTATATGGAGATTTTCAACATGTAGGTAAGGAACATCAGAATAATTGTTTATGCTACATTGAAATAGAAAAAGTGATACAAAATGATAAAGAGGAACGAGAGAGTAACGGTGTTTATCAATTAACTGATGGTAAAGATTTTTATATCCATGACTTTGATATTTCAAATGATGGGAAAAAGGTTGTATGTATGGCTACACCAATTATAAATGATCATATGAATGGTGATCTCTACATATTAGATGTTGAAGCTGGAGAACTACAAAAAATGAATATGGATAAGTTGTTGGGCGGGAGCGTTTGCTTTTCTCCTGAGGGCAGTAAAATGTGCTACGCAGCAAGCATAAGAGAGAAGGAGTATTATAGAAACCATATACAAGAGAGTACATTAGAGATATATGATATGCATACTGGAGAGGTAATTCAGCCCTTAACAAACTTTGATAGTACGGTTATGCCATTACAGTGGACAGCTAAAGGAATTTTAATTAGATGGCAGGATAAAACGAATTATCGTATTGGATTACTAGCTGAAGATGGCACTGTGAAAGCATTAAGCGACAAAATAGATGGCTTTATAATGGATGCTTCTATAACAAGAGATGGAAATCATATAACCTATAATAAGGCTATAACAAATGAAACTTTTGAAATCTATTTGGATGATAAAAAAATAACGAATGAAAATAGCTTTTTCGACGGGAAGCTTAAAAGTAACAGGGAAATCATCTCGTGGAAAAATAGTGATGGTCTTGAAATAGAGGGTATTTTATCAATCCCAGTAGAGTTTGACGCAAATAAAAAATATCCTTTATTAGTAGTAATTCATGGAGGTCCGGCTTGGGCATCCTTCCCGATATTTTCAGACTGCTTCAATGAGAAATATCCTATTGAACAGTTTGTTGAAAAAGGCTTTATCGTTTTAGAACCAAACTATAGAGGAAGTTCTGGTTACGGTAATGAATTTTTAAAAGCAAACTATAGAAAACAAGGATTTGCTGATTATGATGATGTTATATCTGGAGTGGATGCACTAGTTGAACAAGGGATTGTAGATAAAGATAGAGTAGGAGCTATGGGATGGAGTAACGGAGGATATATATCAGCTTTCTGTTCGACATTTAGCAGTAGATTTAAGGCTATTTCAGTTGGAGGCGGAATTACGAACTGGAGTACCCATTATGTAAATACCGATATCCCTTACTTTATTAGCATGTATTTAGGAAATAATCCATGGAATGACCCAGAGATATATAAGAAGACATCACCAATGACATATATTAAATCAGCCTGTACGCCTACGTTAATTCAACACGGAGAAAAGGATGTAAGAATTCCCATTACAAATGCATATGAGCTATATGAAGGATTAAGAGAAATGGAAGTTGATACAGAATTAATGATATTTAAAGGAATGGCATATAGTTCTGATCAGCCAGGAATGAATGTAGCTATTATGAAACAGAACTTGATGTGGTTTTCACATTATATTCTTGGGGAAAGTATGGAGGGATTTCGTACTATATAATGGATATTCGTACAGGGATTTTTCGTTGTGTAATCGGGTCAGATTGTTGTAAACTGTATGCAAACCATTATGATTATAAGGAAACGTAATTCGGAGGACGAATATGACAGCGAATAAAAATGAGTTATCTGTAGAACAACGTGAAGAACTATTAAAAGCATTACAAGCTCGTTTTGAGAAAAACATGAACCGCCATGAAGGTCTTGAATGGGCTAAAGTTGAAGCGAAGATAGAAGCTAATGCTGAAAAATTATGGTCACTTAATGAAATGGAAGTAACAGGCGGTGAGCCGGATGTTGTTGGTTATGATGAAGAGAAGGACGAGTATATTTTCTGCGATTGCTCAAAGGAGAGTCCTAAAGGTCGTAGAAGCCTTTGTTATGATCTTGAAGCGTTAGAAGCAAGAAAGAAGCATAAACCGGAAAATAACGTTATTGATGTGGCAACTGCTATGGGTATTGAACTATTAACAGAAGAACAATATCGACAGTTGCAACAACTTGGGGAGTTCGATACGAAATCATCAAGCTGGGTACAAACACCTTTAGATATTCGAGAACTCGGTGGTGCTCTATTTTGTGATTATCGCTTCGGACACGTTTTCGTGTATCACAATGGGGCAGACTCTTATTATGCTGCCAGAGGTTTTCGTGGTTCGTTAAGAGTTTAAATTTGGAGTAAATAAAAAAGAGCCTATACTCAGGCTCTTTTTCTTATTTATATTTTAAGAGTAAACCGTTACGTTACTACGCAGTTTTACTTAATTTATATGTTCCGTGGTTGTTTTTACGGAAAAGTTTTGGGAAAACATAGCCATCTAATCCAATACGTCCAGCGTTCTGTCCTGCAACTAAAATGAACATAGTCAAAATAAGCAGGTTTGGATTTACACTAACAGTTCCGCTTAATAAAAATGAAAGATTCATTATGATTCCGAAAAATGCAGCTGTTTTTGTTAAGCCGCCTAAAATCAAACCTAGACCTACTAAAATTTCTCCCCATTGAACTAAAAAGCTAAATAGGTCTGCGTTTGGAAGAACAAAATGTTGAAGAAAATCTGCCCACCAACTTTGTACTGCAGGGTGGTCACCTGATGCTTGAGCAATAGCACCTTTTAGAAAACCACTTGCGTCAAAAGATTGTCCAAAGACTTTGCCGATTCCAGCAGCGAGCCATGTATACCCTATGTAAAGTCGTAAAAATAATAACATGAAAGTAGCACGTTTATCAGTTCTTAAAAAATTGATAACCATTGAAATCCCTCCAATATTGTATTTACAAGTTTATTATATATCCATTGTGAAAAGATTCACAATGGATAAAGTGTGAACAAAAATTGTGATTTTTCATTTGTACATAAAGTATTTGGAAATGTATTGTTTGGAGGGTGAATAATACATAAAGGGAGCTCTCCACTAAAATAGGTAGCGCCCTTCATGTACGTTCTTTTAACTAGCTACTATTAGTTTATCTTGTCTTTTCCTTATTATTTCTCCGGTTTTATATAAGGAACAACTTGTGCAGTAACGCCTACAGAAGCACCGCGAATAAAGTCTTGGTTTTCTAATGCCTTAAAGTTTTCTGTTTTTCCTGTTAGCATAACCCCTAAGATTTTCACTTGATCAAATGGTTTGCCCTTGTTTGATTTTAAAAACCTCTGGATAGTTTCGTCATCTCCATCGTCATCGTATTGGTTAAGTGAATCAACGAAATCTTTGTACGCTTCTTCAGGGGACTTGTCTGGATTAAATCCATAAACGGGCATACCAGCAGGTCCTTTGCTTTCATCTCCAATTGGTGAGATCATATATAACCATACAATGTTTAAGTTGTCTGGAATTTTTTCTTTAATTTCTTGTAGTGTGTAGGGCTGATTGAAAGAGATAGCAACTTCGGCAACATAGTTGTTCATTTGTGAAACTTCCCCTAATTCATTTTGGACACCATCAAAATATTCCTTAATAGCCGGATTATAAAATGTTGCAAATTTTTTCTTTGTTTGTTTATCGTACTCATAGAACTCTTTATTGGACCAATAAAAACCAGGCGTTAATTCATTGGAATCGATATTGATGCGGATCCAACCATAGGAGCTTGTTAATGTATTCCACGGGACTACGTAGCCATTAATATTTTTAGAACGATTTGATATAATATTGCCGCCAAACATGGATGAATTAATCGTTACTTGAGAATCAATTTGTACATTCGGTTCTGCAATGTCGTTATGTAAAAAGAGTCGTTCGTGAAGCTTCGTAGAGCTTTTCGCTGCAAAGTAATTGCCAACTTTATAAATTATAGGGATAAGCATGATTACAACGATAATAGAAGTAATGATGATTTTAAGTAACTGTTTCCTTTTCGCTTTTTTTAATGCATCTTTTAAAGAAGTATCCATTAAGGTTTTCCTCCTATTTTTGAGTGAATTGCTTTACGTGCACGATGTAACTTTTGTTTGACGCTGTTTACTTGAATATCTAGTATTAGGGCGATTTCCTCATATGAAAAGTTGTAGTAGTACTTTAAAAAGAAGGCCTCTTTATGTTCTAGTTTTATATCTTTTAATAGATAGAAAATCTCATCTTTATTTAAAACAGCGTCTAATTCTCGGTCTGTATATTGTAATTTCGAATAAATCTCTTCAGTTAAATAGATGTTTTGGTGCTCTTTTTTCCTTTTCAAGTCAATGTATTCGTTTAATGCGACTCTGAAAAACCATGGACGTATGTTACTCTCGGTTAGATTATCTAGCAATGTGTATACTTTATAGAAGGTATTTTGGATGATGTCTTCTGCATCTTCTTTTATAGCCCCTTTCGCTAGTAGTAGTTTGAACACTTCCTCCCCTAGATTGATAAGATAGGAGGTTAATATATTTTCTTTTCCCATCACTTTTCCTCCCTACACTTATACAACGGATAGGTAATGATAAATGTATACACTTAAATTAAAGTTTTGTTCTTTATACAAATAGAAAAGGCATATAACAATCATATGTTATATGCCTTTTCTATTATATATTTAGTAATTTATTTAGGTAATGTAAATTTAGCTTTTTTACCTTGTGAAATATCTTTAGCTTCTTTATTTCTCATAGGTCCTAACTCAATCTCAAAGCTTTTGTCTTTCCAAATCTTTTCATACTGCTCTTGATCTAAAATAAATACTTGTAGTAACTCTCCAGATGTTCCTGTTTTGACTGAAGCATTATAGTCATAATTTAATAGCATACCTTCATTAATCGTATATTGTGTACCATCATTCACTCTCAATGTAGAGCTTATAGGAGATAGTGAAACGTCTTGAGTATCTTTGTTATCAAGCTTGAATTTCACCGTTAATAGAACAATACCATTTTTGAAATTTGCAAAGCGTGGAGCTTCGACGGAATTCGGTGTGAATTGAGTAAATTGGTATCCGTCTAATGTAACATGAACAGCACCTAATTCTTGGCTGTTATTAATACTTGATTTCTCTTTTAACATTTTTTTATCGCCCATGTTATTAGCCGTAGCTTTATCTTGGTAGAAAGTTTTATCTGTTGCAACCTTTTCAGCACCTTGTTTATTTAAACTTAATGAAAAGCTTCCAGGGCTTCCGATTGGAGCATCGAATTTTCCTTTATTAGCTTGTGCAGTTGGGACTGTGACTGAGACTGTTGAGAGACTTGAAATTTTCGCTAGATCATCTTTTCCGAATGGATACGCGATATAACCAGAAATGGTTTCTCCTGCTTTTACTAAGTAATCATTCGTTGGAGCAAGCTTAGTTGGTAGCTGATCTTCTTTTGGAATTAAGTCTTTATAGTTACTATATACTTTCTGAGCACCAGTAAATGACATGTCCAATGCTGGCATATAATAAATATCTTTAGCTGAACTATTTTTTACGCTATAGTTTACAAGAATGACTCCGCCCTCTGTTTGGCGGTTAAATGGAATGTTAAAGTCCGTATGGAATCCATTTAATTCAACTAATGTATAACTGTTCATTGATACTGAAACATCTTCAGCTTTATAGACTTGTGGTTCCTTATTTTCAAAAAGAACTTTTGTTTTACCACCTGTTTCTTTTTCCATATAGGAAATCAGCTTAGCGTAGTCGTTTGAGCCAGTAGTTGTATTTTCAGGCTTTTTATCTTCAGTTTTTTTATCTTCGGATTTTTTTTCAGCAGGTTTACTTTCTTTCGTTGTATCCGATTTTTCCGTTTTGCTTTCTTTTGCTGCATTCTCTTTTTGTTCTTTATTTGTCGTATCGCTTTGACCACAGCCGGTTATTACAAAAGCTGCTACGATTACTGCAGAAAATAAAGAAAGTAATTTTTTTGACATGTTTCTTCCCCCTATTTGTTTAAAACTAAACTCTCACATTAGCCCCACATTTTATTATAAGAAGGTTAGTCAATATTTACCAGAATTTTTTCTGATTATTTTTATTATTTTGATATTAGAATGTAATGAAATTAATAGGAGTTCAACATGGAATATTTGTTTTTATCATTTAAAATACTGCATCATATTGGTATGATAAAAATAGAGATATATGGAAAGGAGACAAGGACTCAATATGTGGATGAACTTGTAATGATTCGAAATTAGATAGATGAATTTTTCTCTCATAAGTGAGGGGTTATTTAGCTATCTATAAATCATGCAAGGACTGCATATTTGGCTTGTGCATCCCTTTTGTAAGGATATTATACTTATGTGGGGAAATTCATATCTCTTATATAAAATATGCGTCCTTTAAAATTGGAGGAGTATATGATGAATCAATTAAAACATAAAGTAGCAGTTGTTACAGGAGTAAGTCGTCTAGATGGTATAGGCGCAGCAATTTGTAAAGAATTAGCTGAAGCAGGATACGATATATTTTTTACGTATTGGACAGCTTACGATAAAGAGATGCCTTGGGGCGTTGAACAAAATGAACAAATACAATTAAAAGAAGCGTTGCTAAAAAACGGTGTGAAAGTATCGAGTATGGAGTTAGATTTAACTCAGAATGATGCACCGAAAGAGCTTATAAATAAAGTTACTGAACAACTAGGCTACCCTCATATATTAATTAATAATGCAGCGTATTCTACGAATAATGATTTCTCTAATTTGACTGCTGAAGATCTGGATAAGCACTACATGGTCAATGTTCGTGCGACTACATTGTTAAGTAGTCAATTTGCCCGAGGATTTGATAAGAAATCTGGTGGTAGAATTGTAAATATGACTTCAGGGCAATTTCAAGGACCTATGGTTGGAGAACTGGCGTATGCAACAACGAAGGGAGCTATTGATGCTCTTACTAGTTCGTTGTCAGCCGAGGTAGCTCATTTAGGAATAACAGTGAATGCAATTAACCCAGGTCCAACCGATACAGGCTGGATGAATGAAGAGATAAAGCAAGGATTAAAGCCAATGTTTCCTTTTGGAAGAATTGGTGAACCAAAGGATGCAGCAAGGCTCATTAAGTTTTTAGTAAGTGAAGAAGCAGAGTGGATTACGGGACAAGTTATTCATTCAGAAGGTGGATTTAAAAGATAAAAAAAGAAGGTATCTCACTCTAGTGAGATACCTTCTTTTTTTATCTTATATATTTTATTTTAAGATAATCGAAACGTTCCCTTTTTTATGCCCGTTTTCTACATACATATGGGCTTCAGCAATCTCTTCTAACCGGTAAGTTCTATCAATAACAGGCTTTAAATTTTCTGTTTCAGTTAGTTTTTTTAGTAGAAACATATCTTCTTTACTGACCTTTGCCATCATGCCATTAACAGATACATATACACCAGTAGGCGTTAATGCTTTTTTTCCAAGGGATCTTTTATGTTTTCCAACAGCATCAAATATAACATCATAGTATTCCCCCCGCTTAGTAAAATCTTCTTTCATATAATCGATTACCTTGTCAGCCCCTAAAGATTGCACTAGTTCAAAATTTGAATGACTACAAACAGCTGTAACGGTTGCGCCGAAATATTTAGCAAGTTGTACGGCAGCTGTTCCTACTGATCCAGATGCGCCATATATTAGTACTTGTTGTCCCCTTTTTATACGGGCCTTTCTTAGGAAGTGTAGTGCCGAAGTTGCGCCAAAGGGAATAACTGCTGCTTCCTCATACGTTACATTGGTAGGTTTTAATGCTACTAATCCACTTTCATGTACACATGTATATTCTGCATAACCACCGACATTAAGCTCTGTTAATGCAAAAATTTGATCTCCTTTTTTAAATTGAGTTACATCTGTTCCTATTTCTTCGATTTCGCCGGATAACTCTACACCGAGTATAGGCTTTCTCGGTTTTCTAAAACCTAATATGATCCGCATAGGAATCCAAAATAAGAGAGGGCTATTAAAGCCGCGTATTCTACAATCTCCAGTCGTTACACTCGTTGCGTGAATTTTGACTAATACTTCGTTCTTTTTAGGTATAGGTTTCTCTATATTTTGAAGCTGAAGAACATTAGGTGGTCCATACTTTGTGCAAATGATTGCTTTCATAATGACCTCCTGAATTTAGTTGTTGTTATTTATATCCTATTTAAAATTTTCATCAAACATGTTAAATAATGAAATTGAAAATCATATGGATTTAAAAGAAAAGCGGGTGGTATTATTTGGTAAAGGGGGATTTTTATGAAGAAAATCATGATAGCTTCTAGTTTGTTACTTACAATTGGTTTAGGAGTAGGGTGTAGTAGTGATAAAGTATCGAAGACGGATGGACCCAAAACGGCATCAGTAAAGAAAGAGAAGGAATTAGCGGCAAAAGATGTTTTTAATAAGGCGTATGAAAACTTAAAAAATGAAGAGTATGTAACGTTGATGCAGAATATGGACATAAAGGCTGACGGACAAGAACTGAGTATAGTGAAGGCTAAAATACAAATAGAGCCAAAAACAAAGAGTTCTCGTGCTGAAATGAATGTTTCGGGTACGGACATTATCATTTATGGTGTAAAGGATCATATTGTTGGTCAAGTGAAGAATCCTAATACAGGTGAAGTTATATCTATACCAGAGGAGAAATTAAATATTAGTGGGATGAATGCAGCCAAGAGTGTGAAAGAGAATGTAGAAATCCCGCCAGAAATTGTACAAAAAATGAAGATAGAAAAAAGCGGAGACAAATATAAATTAAAGCTCAGGTTAAAAGGAAAAGATGCAGAGAGTATTTTAGGTAGTATAGGTGAAACACAGAAGAAAGCATTAGAAGCACAAAATGCAAAGGTAGAAGAGATAGATGCAGAATATATGATTACAAAAGATTTTAAATATGAATCATTGAGATTGGATATAGTTGTGAGTAGAAATAGTAAGGAGAAAGCACACTTTATGACGGATATAAAATATACATCGTATGAAAAATTTGATCCAATACAGTTGCCAGCAACGAATTGATTGATTTGAAGAGAGATGCCCCAAAAAGCAAGGGCATCTCTCTTTTTTTCGTTACTAACATATTTTCTTCTTAGAAAAATAGGTACAATATGTAGTGAAAGAAATTCAAACAAGGAGAGTGTCATTTGAAAAAAAGAAAGATAGTAGTGGCCATTGTAGCGTATACCGTTTTGCTTGCAACGTCTGTACATACATATAAAAAACAACTGGATCATCCTATTATGAGTGATGTAGGTAAATTGCTTCCGACAAAAATAAAACGCGTTGAAAGTGCTATGGATGAGCACTCGTTAATAAAATTAGTGCAAGATGCGAATGTTTCTGGAGAGAAGATTTCTATTGCTGGTATGCAACATAGTCAGGGCGGGCAGACATATTATCCCCATGGGACGATGCTTGATATGAAAGGGTATAATAAAATATTAGAATTTGATCCAGAGAAGAAGCGCATTACAGTTCAAAGTGGTGCCACGTGGAATGACATTCAGAAGAAAGTAAATCCATATGGTCTTGCTGTTCAGGTGATGCAGTCGCAAAATATTTTTACGGTTGGTGGTTCATTAAGTGTAAATGTACATGGTCGTGATATTCGTCATGAAGCATTGATTGATACAGTAGAGTCGTTTAGATTGTTAATGGCGGATGGTACGGTGCGTAATGTAAGTAGAGAAGAGAATGCAGATTTATTTCCTTATGTCATTGGCGGTTACGGGTTATTTGGTGTCATTTTAGATGTGACCTTAAAGTTAACAAATGATGAATTATATGAAACGCACACGAAAATGCTAGATTATAAAGAATACACGTCTTATTTCAAAGAGAAAGTGAAAAAAGATGAAAATGTTCGTATGCACTTAGCTCGTATTTCTGTTGCTCCAAATTCATTTTTTAGAGAAATGTATGTGACAGATTATACATTGGCAAAAAATCAAAATATGAGGGAGGAATATAGTAAATTAAAAGAAGAAACTATTATAGCAGCGCCTAAATTTTTACTTGGATTATCACGCTATAGTGATTGGGGAAAAGATACGTTTTGGGATATACAAAGAAGTTATTTTGAACGTACAGATGGAAAGTATGAGACGCGAAATAATGTTATGAGGTCAGATAGTACCTTTATGGAATATGAAAATCCGAATAGGACAGAGGTGTTACAAGAATATTTTGTGCCTATAGATTCTTTCACGGAATATATAGATGATTTACGTAATGTATTAAATGAGGAAGAGTTTAATTTGCTCAATATTACGATTCGTTACGTGGAAAAGAATGAAAATGCAGTTTTATCCTATGCGAAAGATGATATGTTTGCACTGGTTCTTTTAATTAATCAAGGGCGTTCTGAACATGAGATAAAGAAAACAGAGGATGTTATTCAGAAGATGATTGATGTTACGTTAAAGCATAAAGGTAGTTATTATTTACCGTATTATTCTTATCCAACGAAAGAGCAGTTAAAGAGAGCATATCCTCGTATAGAAGAATTTCTTCAGAAGAAAAAAGAAGCGGATCCAAAAGAGAGATTTGTGAATTTATTTTATAGGGAGTATACGAAATGACATATAGAAGATTTGTAGCTTCACAAAGCATCATTATGATGGCAGGAAGTATGGTATTTCCTTTTTACATTCTATTGCTTCGGAATGTTGGAAATAGCTTCTCACAGTTTGGCTGGGCATATGGCTTATTTGCCTTAACTTCAGCTCTAGTATATCCGTTAGTTGGAAGAATCTCTGATAGAGTAGGTGATAGAAAGTTATTAATTATATACGCTTGGTCTATGGCTGTGTTAATGCTTTGTTTCCCCATTGCAACAGAAGTATGGCATGTATATATTCTTCAAATTTTAATGGGTATTTTAGGAGCTGTGCAACGTAATACAGAGAAGACATCGTTAGCGCGAAAGGTTGTGCAAGAAAATGCTGGTTATGAGATTGGAAAATATCATGTGTGGACATCGATTGGAGGAGCAGTAGCAATTATTGTAACAGGATATTTAGTAGATTTCTTTACGATCGGCACGATTTTTTATATTGCATCTATCTTATATGTAGCAAGCGGAATTGTATTAAGCAGTAAAAAAATATAATCATTCCCATTTTTACCTGAATAACCTTTATTTGTTATACTAAAGGGGAAGACAAAAGAAAAGGGGACATTGCCTTTGATGAAATTTTTAATTTTAGCTATTCTCACTTTGTTTTTGATTCCATGGACAAGAAGAAGCGGTAGTAAACTTCGAGCAGTGGATAAGAAAGGGGATGAGAAGGTTGTAAAGGGTAAGAAATCATCTATTTTAGTTATTCCAGTTTTATTTTGGATAGGTATTGCAATCTATGAATATTTTTGGCTAATTGATGATCGAGCAGATTCAATTCTTACTCATTATTCTGTTGCAGTAGCGATTTTAATTGGGCTTGTTTTATTTTCCCAAGATCAAATAGGTAAATTAGAAGGTACGTTAAAAGGACTTCTAATGCTTGTTTTACTTGCAAGTTACGGCTACTTTGGTTATTTGCACGATATAGTAATCTCGCAAAAGAAATATGATTCTGTTGTAAAGGTAGAGAAAGATATTTCAGAGCCATTTACTGAAAATGATCAGCCATTTACAGTGCCGCCAAAGACAGCGGAGAATAAGATGAAAAAAGTATTTGGGGATATTCCGAAAGTAGCTTATTTTGAGCTAGGAGAATTAACGCCACAAATGGTAAATGGCGAGGCTTTATATGTAGCACCGATTGAAGTTTCAGGGTTTTTTAAAGCACGTAAAGCTGAGACAATTCCAGGGTACGTCACGATGTCAGGTACGAATCCTGATGCAGAAGCGAAACTGCACCTTGGTTATAAAATGAAATACGTGCCAAGCATGTTTTTCGGAAATAATTTAGAGCGTGTGGTAAGGCAAGCAGAACCAAATTTAATCTTTAAAGGAAAACCTAAATTTGAAGTGGATGATAAAGGGAAACCGTATTATACAATGACGTACGGTGAATTTATTTCAGGAAGATCTGGATTTGAGGTAGAGGGCGTTGTAGTAGTAGATGCACAAACAGGCGAAGTGAAAAGATACGATAAAGGAAAGGCACCTAAATTTGTTGATGGCGTATTAAATCACGAGACTGCATCTACGTTAAATACGTACTTCGGTAAATATATTCACGGATTTTGGAATACAAAATTCTCGCAAACTGATATGAAGATCCCGACTGAGTGGGGAACGAAAGAAGGAGTTACACCGATTTTCGGTAAGGATGGAACATTATATTACTTTACTGATTTCACTTCTCCGAAAGAGGGAGTAGATTCTGCACTAGGTTATTCACTTATCGATGCGCGTACAGGTAAGTTGTATTACTATAACGGAAAAGAAGTAAAGGGAATTATGGATGGTTCGGCTGCTTCGGAAGTCGTGGATAATTCTTTTAAGAGAGAAAAGTGGCATGGAACGATGCCGGTTATTTATAACGTGTACGGTAAACCTTCTTGGATTGTACCTGTTATTGATGACGGAGGATTAGTACGTGCCCATACTGTTATCTATGCTTCTAATGCGAAAATATTTGCAACAGGTTCGACGCAAAAAGAAGCGCTTGAGAATTATAAAAATGCGCTGAGTGGAAGCGGAGATTCATTTAGACCGACTTCAAATGGAAAAGAGGCGCAAAAAGAAGGCACTGTACAACGTGTATATAAAGAAAAATCAGGTGAAAATACAATCGTGTACGTACTGTTAGAGAATGAACAAAAAGTATTTATGATACCTGTGAAGAAATTCCCATATGCTATGTTTACAGAAGTGGGAGATCCAATTCAAATCACATATTTAGATACAGGAGAGGCGATGTCTTCCGTATCTAAATTTACAAATAGTAATTTGAACAAGTAAAGCGATAGAAATTCTATCGCTTTTTTTTACAAAATTAAACAGGAAAATGCGCTATACTTGACGTATGTTTATGTTGTAACTATAATTGTTACGATTTAGTATGTATAGGAAAGGGTGAATGAAAAAAGTGAATGAAGTTAATCAGGAAATATATAAGCCTGTAAAGATGAACAGGTTATGGATGATTCTTGTATTAGGAACACTTACGGCGATTGGGCCATTATCTATTGATATGTATTTGCCTTCGTTACCGAAATTAACGGATGACTTGCAAACAGGTGCATCACTAGCCCAACTTACATTAACAGCTTGTTTGCTTGGGCTTTCAGTAGGACAATTATTTGTTGGCTCAATTAGTGATATTTACGGAAGACGCAAACCTCTTATTATTGCTCTCATTATTTATGTTGCTTCTTCTTTACTTTGTGCTGTTGCGCCATCTATTTGGACGTTAGTGTTATTACGCTTCCTACAAGGAGCTTCGGGATCAGCCGGGATTGTTATATCACGTGCAATGGTACGTGACATGTATTCAGGTTCTGAAATGACGAAGTTCTTCTCACTACTTATGTTAGTAAACGGAGCAGCGCCTATTTTGGCACCGATTATTGGGGGACAATTATTACAATTTACAACGTGGCGCGGTGTTTTCATCGTTCTTGGAGCAATAAGTGTATTCATGTTAATATCAGCTACTTTCGTATTGCGTGAAACATTACCTCCTGAAGAAAGAGAAACAGGTGGTTTGTCAGGGACGTTAGCGACGTACGGAAAACTATTAAAGGATCGTTTGTTTATGGGATATGCATTGTCACAAGGATTAGTAACAGCGGCAATGTTTGCATACATTTCGGGCTCACCATTTGTGTTGCAGAACATATACGGAGCATCACCACAGCAATTTAGTTTATTCTTTGCAATCAATGGTATTGGTATTATTATTGCTAGTCAGGTAACAGGTCGTTTAGCGGGGAAAGTGAATGAGAAGACATTATTTGTCTCTGGTATCATTATTGCAGCTGTTGGTGGTTTATCTTTACTACTGACAATCTTACTAGGAATAGGGTTAATTGGCGTTTTATGCTCGTTATTTCTTGTCGTATCAAGTGTTGGGGTTGTCTCAACAACTGGGTTCTCGTTAGCGATGAGAAATCAGAAACAAGCTGCAGGAACAGCATCAGCTTTATTAGGCTTATTACAGTTCATTTCAGGAGCACTTGTTGCACCGTTAGTAGGTATTGGGGGAAGTAACACCGCATTACCGATGGGTGTTGTAATAGCTCTTTGTGAAGTTGGTGCTGTGTTATGCTATTTGTTTATGGCCAGAAGAAGTGAGAAGCAGTTTGAACTGCAACAAAGACAAAATTTAGAGGCTTAACAAAAAAGAACTGATTCAAAGGTAATATTTGAATCAGTTCTTTTTTTCATTTCTTTGAAATACCTCATATAGTTTTGTAAGGTGCTGTAGTAAAGCAGTGCAAAAGTTATTTGTATAAAGTGACGATACTGTGACAAACATGTTGGTATATATGTTACGATGTCGTCTTAAGTGTAAAAAGTAGGATGTTCTCGGTATAATAACAAGTGGAGATAAAAGAAACTATAATGAGTAGTAGCTGCAGATAAAAGGAGAAGAAGAGATGAAGAAGGTTTTGGGTATTGCTGTAATGGGAAGTATGATCCTTCTAGCGGGATGTAATGGAAATAAAGATACGAAAGAACCGAAAGAAAAGGTAGAGCAATCTACAGAACAAACAGAAGAAATGAAAGAATACCGTGCAGTACATGAAAAATACGATTTGAAAATGAATAAAGAAATTAATAACGCACTGCAGTTATTTGAAGTGGCAAAAGAAAAGGGCGGTAAGGAAATAACGACTGCTACATATAAAGAAGATGTGCAAAAGGTAACAACGAGCATGTTAGAAGATATTGATCATATACGAAAAGAAATTCGTGTTCCGAAGTCGAAAGAGCAAGAACATGAGGTATATGTCGGTTTCTTGAATGAATCGGAACAAGCAATGAAAAAATTACAGAAGTTAGCTAAAGAAGAAGATTCATCGTTGATTCGTGATATAGAAATTAACTTTGCAACAGCATCGACATACTATAAACGTTTTCAAGCAGAAACGAAAAAATAACCTTGCCTATGCAAGGTTATTTTTTCTTCTTGCCATCTCCGTCTTCATCCTCGGATACTAATATCTTCTGTTCTTCGTGAAATTCGGAAATAGTTTGCCCGGTAATATTATCGAAAGGGGTATAAAAAGAGGTGATACCTTTCTTTTTGATGAAGAGTTTGTAGAAGCCGATGATGACAAGTATAACGATTGTTAAGGGTAATCCTATAGTAGCTAGAAGTAAGGGGTCTATCTTATAACTCCTTTCATATCTTTTTTATTATAAGAATGGCATAGATAAATAAAAGTATTAAAAACTGATTTTTCTAAATATATCAAATTTGATTGACTTTTCATTTTTTCAGAATTATAATTCAAAATATATAATTTGAACCAAATAATAATATAGCAATTTACTTATCCAGAGAGGTAGAGGGACTGGCCCTATGACACCTCAGCAGCGGGTTCTGTAATAGGAACACCGTGCTAATTCCAGCAAGCAAGTCTTGAAAGATAAGTGATGGGCCTTTGTTTATTAAGCCTTGATCTTATTTTTTAAGATCAAGGCTTTTTGTATTCTAAAAAGAGAAAAGGGAGTAATGGAAAAAGTACGTTCATAAAACTAAGTAAATAAATGTGTTTAGGGGGTATTGAAGTGTATGTAATTAAAAAATTATCAGTTATGGTGTTCACGCTATGGGTTATTACGACGGTGACATTTCTAATTATGCATATTATTCCGGGGGATCCATTTTCATCAGATGCAAAAATCTTTCCTGAAGAAGTGATCCAAAACATGAGAGCGAAGTATCACCTTGATGAACCGTTATGGAATCAATATGTTGCTTATTTAGACGGTGTAGTTCATTTTGATTTTGGTGAATCTGTTCAGTCAACCGGGCAAGGTGTATCAGAAATTATAACGACAGGATTTGGTCCATCAGCAATTATTGGTTTACAAGCACTTATTATTTCATTGCTAGTCGGAATTGCTGCAGGTACATTTGCTGCTCTCTATCATGGGAAGGTAATTGATTACGGTGTAAGTTTACTTGCCATCCTCGGTATTTCTATTCCGAGTTTTATTTTAGCACCACTATTTATACAAGTATTCGCTATTCAATTCGAGCTCTTACCAGTAGCCTCTTGGGGTACATTTGAACATACAGTATTGCCATCCTTTGCGTTAGCGTTAGGGCCAATCGCAGTGATTACAAGGTTTGTTCGTTCTAATATGATCGAAGTACTGCAGAGTGATTATATTAAGTTAGCAAGAGCAAAAGGCATACCAATTAAGAAGATTATTATAAGACACGCTCTTCGAAATGCGATTGTTCCAGTACTTACATTTGTTGGACCGTTAATGGCTGGACTCTTAACGGGGACTTTCGTTATTGAAAAAATCTTTTCAATTCCTGGCCTAGGAAAATATTTTGTAGATAGTATTTTTAACCGAGACTATCCGGTGATTATGGGAACAACAATTTTCTATAGTGCATTATTAATTACTTGTATTTTCATTACAGATATTATTCACCGTATTGTTGATCCACGTATTCGTTCTATTACGTAAGGAGGGAGATGTTTAAATGGGGGCTTATGAAATTAATGACCAGTTATTAACAAATGAAGAGAAAAAAGAATTAACAATAAATAAAGATCAGCAAAAGATTAGCCGAAAGAAAGAAGTGTTTCGTAAGTTTATATCGAATCCAATCGCAGTTTTAGGAACAGTGACGTTATTACTCATTATTATTTTCTCATTAATTGGCGAAAGTTTAACGTCATTTACTGCGAGTGAACAAGTGAAAGAAGCAACGAATTTACCTCCTAGTAGCGAGCATTGGTTCGGAACTGATGATTTAGGAAGAGACATATGGGCACGTACTTGGGCTGGTGGAAAAATTTCATTAACAGTTGGATTAGTGGCAGCTGCTCTTGATATAGGACTTGGTGTGCTAATCGGAGGATTTAGTGGATATGTAAGAGGGCGCAATCGCCTTGGGACATTAATTGATGAGTGGATTATACGAGGAATCGAAGTGTTATACGGTATCCCATATTTATTAATTGTTATTTTACTATTAATTGTTATGAAACCAGGTCTTTTTACCATTATCATCGCCCTTGCATTAACAGGATGGATTGGTATGGCACGTCTCGTTAGGGCACAAGTCTTATCTTTAAAACAAAGAGAGTTTGTTATTGCAGCGGAGCGATTAGGTACATCACATATGAAAATTATATACGGGCATTTAATTCCGAACTTAACAGGCATTATTATCGTAAATTTATCATTTACAATTCCAGCAGCTATTTTCTCAGAATCATTTTTAAGCTTTATCGGACTAGGAGTGCAATCACCAGCAGCAAGCTGGGGGACGATGACGAATGATGCACTTGGGACATTATTGAGTGGAGAATGGTGGCAGCTATTCTTCCCAGCAATCATGATTGCGCTCATTATGTTCGCGTTTAATGCAATTGGTGATGGTTTACAAGATGCAATTGATCCAAAAATCGTAAAACAGAATCGAAAGGAGAAAAAACATGGGACAGCTCTTATCTTTAGAAAACGTAACGTTAGCCGTTGAAAAAGAGAATAGTAAACAAGCAATTGTGAAGCATGTTTCCTTTTCTATTAGCGAAGGTGAAATCGTTGCACTTGTAGGAGAAAGTGGTTCAGGGAAAAGTGTTACAGCACAATCCATTATTGGCTTAAATCAAGAATCAATTCATATTGATGATGGAAATATATCTTTTGAATCAGAGGAATTAACGAATCTACAAGAATCAGAATGGAATCAAATTCGTGGAAAAGATATTTCGTTTATTTTCCAAGACCCTCTGTCCTCTTTAAATCCGACGATGAAGGTGGGAAGACAAATTACAGAGGTGATTTTGCAACACGAAAAGAAATCGAAAAAAGAAGCAAAAGAAATTGCGATTAACTTATTAAATGATTTAGGGATACATGAAGCAGAGAAACGCTTTGAACAGTACCCACATCAATTAAGCGGAGGCATGAGGCAACGTATTTGTTTAGCAATCGCATTTGCCTGCCACCCAAAACTCGTTATTGCGGATGAACCTACGACAGCATTAGATGTAACAATTCAAAAGCAAATTATGGAGTTATTAAAGGAAAGAAAGGAAAAGCAAAATACGAGTATTTTACTAATTACGCATGATTTAGCACTTGTACGTGAAGTAGCGGATCGAGTGGTTGTGATGTATGGAGGACGTGTTGTTGAAAAAGGAACGATAGAGGAAGTGATAGGTTCCCCTAAACATCCATACACGAAAAGCTTATTACAAGCAATTCCGAATATGGATGATTCTGAAAAAGTATTACGTGCAATAGAAGGGACGACACCTTCCATTGAGACGTTAAATAGCTTTGGTTGTCCTTTTGTAAATCGTTGTCCAGTAGCCATAAAAGAATGTATTCATCGTTTCCCAGAGAGAACAACGTATTCTAAGGAGCATAGTTCACATTGCTGGCAACATGTTCTGGAGCATAATAAGGCGAAATCAAAAGAGAAGGTGAATGCCTCATGACGACAGATTTAATTACTGTAAAGCAAGTAACGAAAACATATGGAAGTAAAAATAAAGAAATCGCAGCATTAAAAGATATATCACTTTCTATCCCGAAAGGAACAACGCTTGGCATTATTGGTGAAAGTGGTTCAGGAAAAACAACACTTGGAAAGCTCATAGCTGGGATCGAGAGCCCAACGTCTGGTGAAATTGATTATAACGGTCAAGTCGTTCACAAACTGAAGGCAGCTCATAAACGTGATTTCTTACAGAAAGTACAGTTTATTTTTCAAGATTCCACAGCTGCATTAAATCCGCGCTGGAAAGTACGCGATAGCGTAACGGAAGGTTATATTTCATTCGGTTTAGGTGATAAAGGGTTGAAGGATAAAGTAGCAGGTGATGCGCTAGAGCGTGTTGGATTAGATAGAAGATATATTGATCGATATCCGCATGAATTTAGCGGAGGACAACGCCAACGTATCGCTATTGCAAGAGCGTTATTGTGTGAGCCAGAAGTATTGATTCTTGATGAACCAATTTCAGCATTAGATGTTTCATTGCAAATTCAAATTGTACATTTACTGCAAAAGATTCAAAAAGAACAAGGCTATACATATTTATTTATCGCGCACGATTTACCGATGGTTCACTATTTATGTGAAAAAGTGGCTGTCCTATATAAAGGAGAACTTGTTGAATTTGGAAATACGGATGAAGTATTCCGTAATCCACAACATTCTTATACAAAAACATTATTAGCATCAACACCAAAAATTTCAGGGTAAAGGGGAATGTAGGATGAAGAAGTTTTTATTATTTGTCATTATGACCGTATTAGCGATTACTTCTGTCGCTTGTGGTAAGAAAGAGACGCAAAAGGCTAGTGCTGGTAAGGGAGAAGGAGATCGATTAGTAACGAATATTGGTAGCGATCCATATACACTGGATTCCGCTATTGCAACAGATAGTACGTCAGGGTATGTAATTGGACATTTATTCTCAAGCTTATATACGCAAGATAGTGAGGGGAAATACCAAAATGAATTGGCGGAGAAAGAAGAAGTAAATGCTAATGGAACGGAGTATACAATTCATTTAAAGAAAGATATTAAATGGTCAGATGGTTCTGCTATTACAGCAAATGATTTTGAATTTGCATGGAAGCGATTATTAAATCCGAAAACGGGTTCTATGAATGCGACAGAAATGTATTTTATTAAAGGGGCAGAGGCATACAATACTGGAAAAGGTGAAGAAGGACAAGTTGGCATTCAAGTCATTGATCCTCAAACATTAAAGGTAACACTTGAGCACCCAGTGTCTTCTATTAAACAAAAGTTAGCAAGCTCATTATTCATTCCATTATCTAAAAAATCAATTGATGATAATAATAAATTAAAAACAGATCCAAAAGAGTTAATTACGAACGGACCATTCACATTAAAAGAATGGAAGCATAATCAGGCTATTACAGTACAAAAAAATAAAGAATACTATGATAAAAAGGTAACATTAAAAGAAATTGAGTTTCGTATTATTCCAGATTCTAAAACAGCGTACCAATTATATAAATCAAAAGAATTAGATTTACTAAGTAGTTTACCGCAAGAAATGATTGAGAAAGAAAAAGGAAATAAAGAATATAAACGTGTTGCAGGATTTTCATCTTATATTTATTCGTTTAACGTAGAAAAAGAGCCGTTCACAAATGCGAAAGTACGTAAAGCATTCTCATTAGCAGTTGATCGTAAGTTTATTGTTGAAAAACTGTATAAAAACAATGCACAAGAAGCAAATGCATTCGTTCCAGAAGGAGCAAAAACACAAAGTGGGCGTGATTTCCGCAAAGAAAAAGGTGGTTACGTTAAATTTGATCCAGCAGAAGCGAAAAAATTATTAGAAGAAGGCATGAAAGAACAAGGTTGGTCTACATTACCTGAAGTAACATTAAAATTCACTACAGATACACAACATAAAAAAGTAGCAGAAGCAATGCAAGAAATGTTTAAGAAAAATCTTGGCGTAGATATTAAATTAGAAAATAAAGAGTGGAAGAGTTACATCGACACATATAAGCAAAGTGATTTCCAATTAGCTTATATGGGATGGGGCGGTTCTCTATTAGACCCAATTACTAAATTAGATTTATATGCAGGTGATGGTCCAAACAATTATGCAAAATGGCATAATAAAGAATTTGATGCTTTAGTGAAGGAAGCAGAAGTTGAACAAAATGAAGATAAGCGTTTTGACTTATTGCATAAAGCGGAAGATATTATGTTTACAGATTCACCATTAATTCCAATTATATTCCCGTCGGATTCCTATTTACAAAAACAAACGGTATCTGGACTTCAATATTATGTTGGATCTAAACCAGATTTAAGATATGCAAAAATAAAGAAGTAGGCAACCGCCTACTTCTTTATTTTATTTCTCTTTTATATTCTTTTTTCGTTCCATCAGAGAAGACAACTTCTAAATCGAATTTTTGGTAGTCTTTATCAAGTTTGAACACGTTCACTACTTGATCGATTACTTCTTGGTCAGCAGTATCTTTATCAAATTTTAATTCTTGTAGAAGTGGGCTTAATTTTGTGATAGCCTCGTCTCCTGTTAATTTTACATCTGCTTTATGATCTTCAATTTTTGCTTCCATTTTTTTATCTGCTGCTACATTTTTATAGTCTGCTTCGTAGTCTTTCTTTGTATCTTGGTAGTCTGCCTTTAAATCGAATTCATTGAAGTTTAGTTTTAAATCTGCAGGAGCCTCGTTTTTTGCTTCTTCAGTCGTCTTTTTATTAGAAGTTGTATCTTCTTTTGCAGGAGCTTTACATCCTGTTAATGCAGGTACTAGCATAAGAGCTAATAAAATTGATAGTAGAGTTCTCATTATAAATTCCTCCTTATGTAAATTCGTTCTATACAAGTTTCTCCTAAAATCATGTAATTATGTATGTGTTGAAAATAAATTATTATTCTGTAGTCACAAGGGCTAATCCGCAATTTAAATCAAAAACGATTTGTATGTATATGGTAAATTGAAGTTGTGAGGAGATACTGAAATGCTTTCTAAAACATATGCAGCGAATGGCTATTATACAATAATATTTTGAGGAGTTAGTTTAGAGAGAAATATTATTGTATTATTAGTTATTGTATCGGTTACACAATCAGTAGCAGTGATGACTTTAGCTATAAAAGGAATGGTGAAGGGAAGAAGAAGCTCTGTAGTTAAAGAAGCATAAAATAAAAAGGTATCCTAATTGGATACCTTTTTATTAGCACTTATTATTTTGCAACTTCTGTCCACTTGTAGTTAAACTCACCACCGAAGTCAGTTGTTACAAGTCCTTTAATGAAAGAGCGTTGTAAGTAAGAACGACCTTGTTGGTATAAAGGAGCGACAGCGCCGTCTTGTAATAGAATTTTTTCAGCTTGCTTCATTGCTTCAAAGCGTGCTTTTTCATCGCTAGCTAAATCTGTTTTTACTTTATGAATTAGCTCATCGTACTCTTTGTTAGAGTATTTATCGAAGTTATAAGCACTATCTGTTGTAAATAAATCTAAGAATGTAATTGGATCAGCGAAGTCAGGGCCCCATCCGTCAATACCAATTTCATAGTCACCACTTAATAGTAGTTTCAACTGTTGTTTACGTGGTTGCGGTTTTAAATTCACTGTTAATCCATCTAAGTTCTTTTCTAACTCACCTTTTAAATATTCACCAGTCTTTTTAGCTAAAGCATTGTCACTTGTTAATAGTTCGATTGTTACTTTGTCAGTACCAAGTTCTTGTTTTGCTTTTTTCCAGTTTTCTTTCGCTGTTTTCACATCATCCTTGACTAGATTTCCATTTTCTTTACGGAAGTCATTGCCATCAGGACTTTTTGCAAATTTCGCAGGAACCATTCCTTCAGCTGGAATAGCACCGTTATTTAAAATTGTTTCTACGTAAGCTTTTTTATTCATTGCGCCGTTAATAGCAAGGCGTGCATGTTGATTTTTTAATGTTTCATTTTTTTGATTTAATCGTAAGAATTGAATGCCGACTTCAGCGCGTTCCTTGAAGTTTGGATCGCTCTTATATTTATCAACAAACTCTGCAGTTAAAGCAACACGATCAATTTGTCCTGAATCATATAAGTTCACTTCTGTAGACTTATCTTTAACGACATTGAAGTTGATTTCTTCTAATTTTACAGTTTTAGCATCCCAATAGTTAGGGTTTTTCTTCAATTGGAAGCTTTGTTCATGTTTCCAGTTCTCTAATGTGAAAGCACCGTTGTAAATTAAATGATTTGTTTCTAAACCGTATTTATCGCCTTGAGACTTTAAGTACTCTTCATTAATTGGTAAGAATGTTGAGAATGTCGTTAAGCTTAAGAAGTAGGGAACAGGACGGTCTAGTTGTACTTCTAACGTTTTGTCATCGACAGCTTTGACCCCTAGTTGATCAATTGGCAATTGTTTTTGGTTTATTTGTTTCGCATTCTTTATATCGAAGAATAAGAATGCGTATTCAGCTGCTGTATCAGGATTTACGGCACGTTGCCAAGCGAAGGCAAAGTCCTTTGCTGTAACAGGAGTACCGTTTGACCATTTTGAATCACGAAGATGGAATGTATATTTCGTTTTATCGGGACTAACGTCAACCGACTCAGCGACACCAGGAACCGGTTTATTATCTTCTCCCATTGCATATAACCCTTCAAAAACATTGCGCATTACGTTCATGGATTCCCCATCCGTTGCTTTTGCAACATCCATTGTTGGAATTTCTGAAGCGAATGATAAGTTAATTGCCTGTTTATCAGGTGCTTTATCGTTTGCTTTCGCTCCGCTTGCGTTATCTTTATTTCCCCCGCAAGCAGTTAGTAATAGACTTGCCCCTAAAACAGATGCAACAACAGGTATAACTTTTTTCTTCATTGTTCGTTCCTCCCTAAATGTGTTGTTCGTAACGTCATAATGTCCAGGTCTTGAAGTGTGGCTATAGAAGAGAAAACCTATTATAGATATTTGCATGTAGGTAGTCAGGTGTTCTATATGTATATACATGTTGAACTATAATTTATCGTTATATGTTTCAACGTAGTAGACGTTATATTATGATGGTGAAATATTTTGTTTCTTTGATTATTTAGAATATTAACACTGAAAAGAACTATATGTCAATAATAAAAAGTTGAGCATTAATTTTTTAAAATAATATATTAAAAAAGCGGATTTTCTCTTATTGAGAATCCGCTTTTAATACATTTTTCCAATAAAATAATTGCTGTAGATAGAAAAACTTCAATTCAGCTTGCCTTTTATTTTTCAATTTGTGCCCATTTGAAGTTTAATTGGCCTGCAAAGTCTACTTCCACAATTCCTTTCACATAAGAACGTTCTAAATAAGATTCGCCTTTTTGGTAAAGAGGAGCGATAACTGAGTCTTTAAATAATATTTTCTCAGATGCTAGTAATGCTTCCCAGCGAGCTTTTTCATCACCAGCTAAAGTCGTTTTCACTTTTTCAATTGTTTCATCGAACTCCTTATTAGAGTAATGATCCAAGTTGTAAGGGTTATTCGTTGTAAACAATTCAAGGAATGTAATTGGATCAGCAAAGTCAGGGCTCCAGCCGTCAATACCAATTTCATAGTCACCTTTTAATAAAAGTGAAACTTGTTGTTTACGTGGTTGTGGTTTCACATTTACTGTTAATCCATCTAAATTCTTTTCTAGTTGTCCTTTTAAGAACTCACCAGTTTTCTTATCAAGGTCAGCATCACTTGTTAATAATTCTAATGTTATTTTTTCAGAACCAAGCTCTTGTTTCGCCTTTTTCCATAACTCTTGTGCAGATTTTGTATCAACTTTGGTTAAATCCCCGTTTATAGTACGGAAGTCTTTTCCATCAGGCCCTTTTGCAAAGTTTTTTGGAACGAGACCAAAGGTTGGTGTAGAGCCATCATTTAATAACGTATTTACAAAGGATTTTCGATCAATTGTTTGATCGATTGCTTGGCGTGCAGACACGTTTTGTAGTACTTTGTTTTGTTGGTTCATACGTAAAAATTGTACGCCTACGTTCGGGCGTTCTTTAAAGTTCGCATCTTTTTTATATTTATCAACGAAGTCGGATGTTAATTTTATACGGTCTAATTGTTTTGATTCGAATAGGTTTACTTCTGTTGATTTTTCTTTTACGACGTTAAAATTGATTTCCTCTAGTTTGACAGTATCTTTATCCCAATAGGTAGGGTTTTTCTTGAATTTAAAGCTTTGTTCATGCTTCCAATCGCTTAGTGTAAAAGCGCCGTTGTACAAGATTGTATTGTCTTCTAAAGCGTACTTATCACCTTGTTTTTTAAAGAATTCCTCGTTAATTGGTAGAAATGTTGGGAACGCTGTTAAGCTAATAAAATATGGAACAGGGCGTTCTAATTCTACCTCAAACGTATGGTCATCAACTGCTTTTACACCAAGTTGGTCGGCTGGAAGTTCTTTGTTGTTAATTTTTGTTGCATTTTTAATATCAAAGAATAGAAATGCATATTCAGAGGCTGTTGCTGGATCGACAGCTCTTTGCCAAGCGAAGACAAAATCTTTCGCTGTAACAGGAGTGCCGTTTGACCATTTTGAATCTCGCAGGTGGAATGTGTATTTCATTTTATCGCCACTTACTTCATGAGATTTTGCAACACCAGGGACAGGTTTATTACCTTCACCAAGGTTATACAAACCTTCAAATACGTTTCTCATTACTTGACCAGAATCAGTATCTGTAGCACGAGCTGTATCCATTGTTCGTATTTCAGTAGGTGAAGATAAGTTTAAAACCTGTTTACTAGGCGCCTCGTCTTTTGCATTTGCTCCGCTTGCTTCGTTTTTATAGCTACCGCAACCAGTTAATAAAATACTTACTCCTACAACTGATGCAATACCGGGTACAAACTTATTTTTCATTTGATTTTCCTCCTAAATAATTAAGTTTGGATGATGATGAGGGAAATGAAAAATAAAAAATCCCTCTTTTCATATTGAGAAAGAGGGAATTTTACGTACAAGTTATGCACCCGTATATAAACGAAGTCCCTCATTCTATCTTTCAAGCTATAAAGCTTGCAGGAAGTGGCACAGTATTCAAAAATGAACCTGCTGCCGAGGTTTCAAAGGGCCAGTCCCTCCACCTCTCTTGATACAATGAGTAAACGAATAAACTTTATTAATTTTTGTGTTTCTTTGATAATTCAAAATCTTACACCTTGGATGATGAAGTGTCAACTGAATGGAATATAGTTTAAATTTTCAGTTTTCTCTAGCGAAAAACCACTGCATATGGCAGTGGTTTTTCTACTAGAAGTTAAAGTTATCTGGATCTGGACCAACGCGACGGTCTTCATTTAAAGCTTGAATTGCTTTCATATCATCAGCACTTAATTCAAAGTCGAAGATGTTTGCATTTTCAATAATGCGATGTTCTTTAATAGATTTAGGGATTGTTACAACTTCGTTTTGTAGATCCCAGCGTAAAATAATTTGCGCAGTTGATTTATTATATTTTGTCGCAATTTCTTGCAACGTTGGATTATCTAATAGTTGTCCTTGCATTAATGGTGACCAAGCTTCAAGCTGGATATTATGTTCTTTACAGAAAGCGTGCAACTCTTCTTGTGCTAGACGTGGGTGGTATTCCACTTGATTGACCATTGGCTTAATTTCAGCAATTTCAAATACGTCTTGTAAGTGGTGAATATGGAAATTACTCACGCCAATTGCACGAACACGGCCGTCTTTATAAAGTTTTTCTAACGCTTTCCATGATTCAGTATATTTCCCTTTTACAGGCCAATGTACTAAATATAAATCTAAATACTCTAGTCCTAATTTTTCTAATGTAGTTTCAAATGCTTGAAGTGTTGTTTCATATCCTTGATCGCTATTCCATACTTTTGATGTAATAAATAATTCTTCACGTGAAACACCTGATTCACGGATTGCTTGGCCAACGCCTTCTTCATTTTGATAAATTGCTGCAGTATCGATACTGCGGTAGCCATTTTTAATTGCTGCTTTCACAGACTCAATTACTTCTGAACCATCTTCTACTTTAAAAACACCTAAGCCGAACCAAGGCATTTTTACACCGTTATGTAATGTTGTATAGTCTTTTAAACTTGTTAAACTCATATTATTTCCCCCTAGCTTTTTTGTTTGTTGCTTCTACTGCTTTTTGAATTGCCTCTGAAAAATTATATTCATATAAAGCTTTGAGACCTTCAGCTGTGGAACCACCTGGTGTTGTTACTTGTTCGCGGAGGTTAGCTGGATCTTGCGTTTGTTCGAGCATAGAGGCAGAGCCAGAAATCATTTGAATGACAAGGTGTTTGGCAGTCGCTTCATCAACTCCATAACTTTTTGTTGCTTCAATTAAGCTTTCAGCAAAGTAATAAAGGAAGGCTGGTGCACTTCCCGTAACTGCAGTAAGCTGATGAACTTCTTCCTCAGTGCAAAGTTGCGAAGTACCAATACCTCTTAAAAGCAGTTGCAAGGTTTCCTGATGCATCTCGGTTACCGATTGTCCCATTGTATATAAGGAGATAGACTTTCCGATTTCAGCAGCTGTATTTGGCATAATCCAAGCAACAGGTGTTCCTTTAGGAAGTCTTTCTTCTAAATAAGATGGGCCAATGCCAGCAGCTACCGTTACGACAAGTTGATTCGATAGTAACGGAGATAATTCCGCTAATAAACCTTCATGTGCAGAAGGCGGCATTGCTAAAACAATCGTATCAACAGATGTAACATGCTGCTTCCAATCTGTTGTAGTAGACACATTATATCGCGCTTGTAATTGTTCCAGTTTTTCTACGTTGCTTCGGTTAGAAACGATAATTTCTTCGATGTATTCTTTGCTTGTTTTCAGTAATCCGGAAAATATAGCTTCTGCCATACGACCAGCACCAATAAATAGAATTCGATGTTTAGTTAGCATATCCTCTATTCCTTTCTAGTGGAGATATGTTATAAAAAACGATACCATTTTTAAGAGAATTTTGTAAAAAGAAAAGGCTTATTGTAGATGGAATAGATAATGAAAAGTAGGAAATTAATGGTGAAAGGGAGAGTGATTCCTTATACTGGTGATAGGGAATTTATTACACATCTGGGGAGAGATGATTATGATTAGAAGTCCGCTCTTTTTACTCATTACTAGTATTATTTGTGTATTGGTTGGATTGTATATTCAATCGAGCTATATTGAAATCTTTGCATCGGTCATGGGAATTATCAATGTTTGGCTATTAGCAAGAGAAAAAGTATCCAACTTTTTATTCGGTATGATTACTGTTGCGGTATTTCTATATATTTTTATTACACAAGGTTTATATGCAATGGCAGTATTGGCAGCCTTTCAATTTATATTTAATGTATATGGTTGGTATCATTGGATTGCACGTAGTGGGGAGGAAGAGGTAAAAGCAACAGTTCGTTTAGATTTGAAAGGTTGGATTTTCTATATAGTCTTTATTTTAGCTGCATGGATTGGTTGGGGTTATTATCAAGTCCATTACTTAGAATCAACAAGTCCATATTTAGATGCTTTAAATGCTGTATTAGGCTTAGTAGCTCAATTTATGCTAAGTCGAAAAATCTTAGAAAACTGGCATTTATGGATTTTATATAATGTAGTTAGTATTTCAATTTATATTTCCGCCGGGTTATACGTTATGCTAATATTAGCTGTTATTAATCTCTTTATATGTATAGCTGGTTTACTAGAGTGGAAGAGCAACTATAAAAGACAAGGGCATGTCAATAATTATATTTAGAAAGTAATTGAAAGAGAAAAACCCCTGAAGCACATACGCTTCAGGGGTTTACTAATAGGTTATAAGTTTATGCTTTTGTCATACCTAACAATACAGCGCCACCGATAATTAAAACACTACCAAGTGCAATAAAGATCAATTGACGTTTTGTTTTCTTTTCACCTAAGAAGACAATCGCACCGAATGTTGAGATAACGATTCCAGTTTGAGATAATGGGAAGCTTGTTGCTACTCCGACACGTGGTAGTGAAAGAAGTAAGAATAAGTTTCCAGTTCCCCATAGTAAACCAGATAAAGCATTACGGATTGCATATTTGTTAAATGGTTTATGTTTAGATGTCAGTACAACTGCACCAACAAACATACCAACTGCTTGTGGTAAAATAGCAGACCAACCATCGATGTTATACCAACGAATAATAATTACATATACAAGATAGCCAAAAGTAGAAACAATTAAAGTAAGAAGTCCTTTTTTCAATTGTCCTGGTGGCTGAGCATTTTCTTTATCATCTAATGATGTGAATACAACACCAACTACGATTAATAGGATTGCAATCGTTCCCAGAATGATCGTTGTAGTAGTAGTCCACTCGCGGAAAGCGATAACCCCAAAGATAGAAGTTGCAACAAGTTGCATACCAGTAGAAATCGTTACAGTAGTTGAAACACCTAGTTTTTCAACTGTTTTTAATTGGTTTACTTGTCCTAAAGCCCAGAATAAACCTGAAATAAAACCAACAATCAAGATTGTCATTGTTAAAGCTGGTTGAGTAAATACATACATAATTGTTGCGAAGAATAGAGCACCGATTGTCATACCTACCGTTTGGCTATATGCACCACCGCCCATTTTTACGCTTACTAATAAGATGTTTCCCCATGCAATTGCAGGAAGAAGCGCTAATAAAATGTCCATTACAAGACTCCCTTCGTTTTGCTATACCAATATAATTACATATCGTTCTAACGATCGGTAATGCCCCACTACTAGAGTAGAAGATTACCGATCGCTAAAACAGGATGAAGAATTCACAATATAAATGCGTTTTCATTTCTTCATTTTTTCAAACACCTCCATATAATAACAGGAAATTGCCTATTTTAGAAAGTAAATTCAAATAGAATGTATATTTAAATAAAAGGTAAAATTCAGTTATTTCCCAGTGGTATATTTTTATTTCCTAAGAAATAAAAAAGCAGCTTCAAAAAGAGCTGCCTTAAGAGTTAGTAATTCTTTTATTAATAAGCTGAATACATAGCAAAAATAGGAGGGACATACTAATAGTGATAACGACAAGTGTCCAGGCGAGCTGCATATTACTTGCATCAATCGCCATATAAATTGCAGTTGGGATAGTCTGTGTTTTACCAGGAATATTTCCGGCAAACATGAGTGTAGCACCAAACTCACCAAGCGCACGAACGAAGCTCAAAATCATTCCGCTTAGTAAAGCAGGAAATGCGAGCGGAAGTGTGACGTGTAGAAAAACTTGATATTCACTTGCACCAAGATCACGAGCGCTTTCTTCAATTTGTACATTCGCGATAGAAAATCCTGTTTTTGCTGATTGATACATAAGCGGAAATGCAACAACTGTAGAAGCAATGATCGCAGCAGTAGATGTGAACATAATAGATTGCTGAAATATTGATTCTATCCACATTCCAATGGGGCTGTTATTTCCAAAAATAATAATGAGAAAAAAGCCGATTACAGTTGGCGGAAGTACCATTGGTAATAAGAAAATCGTTTCTAGTATTACTTTATATCTCCATGAGGAACGTGCTAGCGCTCTTCCGATTATCGTTCCTAAAATGGTAACGATAATGGTGGCACATGTGGCTACTCGTAAAGATAGAAAGATTGGTGATAAAATAGTATCAAAGCTCATGGCAATTATGATAGGACGGTAAATCCATATTTCTTAAAGATAGATTGTGCATCTTTTGACTGCAAATACTCATAAAATGAAGTCGCCTCTTTCTTATGCTTAGATTCTTTTATAACACCTAAAGGATAGTGAATTGGCTCATGAGAAGTAGCAGCTGCTGTCTCGCCAATCTTCACTTTTTCTGAAATAAGAGCATCTGTTTTGTATACAATACCAGCATCGACATTCCCTGTTTCTACATATGTTAACACTTGGCGAACATCTTTTGTAAATACGACTTTATTTTGAACATCATTCCAAAGGTTTTCGTGCGTTAGAGAAGCTTTTGCATATTTGCCAGCAGGTACAGATTCAGGTGTACCAAGTGCAATTTTTTTGATTTTCTCATCTTTTAAATCTTGAAATTTTGTAAGAGAACTATCTTTAGGGATGACTAGAACTAGTTCATTTCCAAGAAGATTTTTCCCTTCCTTTTCATTAATGAATCCTTTTTTAACAAGAGTTTGGAATTTATCTTCTGCTGCTGAGAAGAATAAATCAGCGGGTGCGCCCTGTTCGATTTGTTGTTGAAGTGCACCAGAAGCACCGAAATTAAAAGAAAGTTTAATATTAGGTTCTTTTTCTTTATATTTTGTTTCAATTTCTTTTAATGCATCTTGTAAGCTTGCAGCTGCCGATATAGTAAGTTCAACTGTTTTTCCTTCTTTAGCAGTTGATTTCTCTTTCTTATCTCCGTTTGTACATGCAACGCTAAATATAAGAAGAAAAGAAAATATAAGCGCCCCTATGGATCGTAATGTAAACTTGTTCATAAGAAAATCCCCTTTCATTTTGACATATTCAATTATAACTAATTATAACTAAATATAACTAGTTATAATTTGAAAGATGTAGTTGCTCTTAAAATATAGGAGAAATATTCTTTTCTTTGTTACAATGAAGGAAGAAAGTGAGGAATCGTCTATGGATCATCATTCCTACACAACGGAAGAAGTAGCGAAGCGATTAAAAGTATCAAAATTAACTGTATACGATCTAATTAAAAAAGGAGAACTTCCTTCTTATAGAATTGGTAGACAGATGCGCATTGATGCAGCAGATTTAGAACAATATATTAAGCAAATGAAAACAGGTAACGTACAAGTTACTCCTGTAAAGAATAACAGTAATAGTATCTCGAATACATGTATTATTAGCGGACAAGAACTAACGTTAGACATGTTGGCAAAACGTATAGAAAATCGCCTGCCAAGTTCAAATATATTAAGGGCATATCAAGGTAGTTTAACGAGTCTAGTAAAAATGTATCAAGGAGAAGGAAGTATCGTTAGCTTGCATTTGTTTGATGGCGAAACGGGTACATATAATGTTCCTTACGTAAAACGTATTTTAGTAGGACAACCATGTACGATGATTAATTTATTAGCAAGGAACGTTGGGTTTTATGTGCAAAAGGGAAATCCAAAAAATATAAAAACATGGGCTGATTTATCTCAATCATCTATACGATTTGTAAATCGAGAAAAAGGTTCTGGTATTAGGGTGTTAGTCGATGAACAATTGCGCATTCAAAAGTTAAATAAAGAACGTATTAGTGGATATGAGTGGGAAGAATCGAACCATCTTGGTGTTGCCACGCAAGTGGCGAATGGAAAAGCTGACGTCGGAGTAGGGTCAGAAAAGTTTTCGCAAATTGTAAATGTAGACTTTATTCCAATCATGAAAGAACAGTATGATTTAGTGATTTTGAAGAATAAAGAAAATGAAGAGCTGATCGAAGTTGTGAAAGACATTCTGCAATCGGAAGAATTTCATAATGAATTAAAGGCGATTGGCGGATATGATATGACGAAAACAGGTCAAATTATATATGAAATAAAGTGAAACTTTAATCAGTGGGGGTCTTACTGCCCATTAAAGCGGGACAAACTAAAAAGCTGCTTGTCTATAAGACGAGCAGCTTTTTCTCTATATAAAGGGGTTTGGGGAAACAAAGTGTTAAACAAGACTTTGAGCAAGTGAGTAAATGAAAGCTGTAAGAAGAGTCGCTCCACTTGCAAGTCCGAAAAAGTCTGATTTGTTGAAAGTAATGTTGTTCATTATAATCTCTCCTTATTTGTTTAATGTAGTTGCAACAGCTTTTGCATCGACAAGTGCGGATAGCACCATGCCCATTGTATTTAAAAATTTGTTTGATTTCATTTTGTTCATCATGCGTATCCGCTCCTTTTCGAATTGTTGTTGCCCTGCTTTATGTCTTAATTATAGGAAATATGATCGTCTGCAACTATCGAATTAGCTTACGGAAGACTTACACTTTTGTAAGAAAAAAAGACATTCGTGTAAGAATGTCTTTTAAAGCATATTAATGTGGTGGTGCTCTTCAATTGTTTTTAAAAAGCTACGCATTGAATTCGTCATATAGCTATCCTTGCGGCGTATGAAAACCGTTGAAATACTGCCGTATTTTTCAGGGATTGCATGACAATGTACTTTCCCTGCTTTAGAAAGATGGTGGACAGCAGACTGTGGTACGAGCGTAATTCCAAGGCCGAGTGCAACACTGTTTAATATTGTCTCTAATATATTAAATTCCATAATTCTTTTTGGTAGCAAACCTTCGTCTTTCAGCCATCGTTCTAGTTTGGAACGGTATCCACAACCTTGGTTAAAAACGAGTAGAGGCGTTGTTGTAAATTCTTCTATATGAAAAGCTTTATTTTGTGTTACAAGCATTAATTTTTCTGTACTAACATCGTATTGATCAATAAGTGGGTGTTTTATTGGTCCTGATATAAAAGCGCCATCTAATTGATGATCGAGTACTTCTCTAATTAATTCTTCTGTTAAACCTGCTTGTAATGACAAATCGACGTTCGGATAGCTTTTATAGTAAGAAGATAAAATGGTAGGTAATGTACTTACTGTTTCGACAGTACCGATTTTTAATATGCCAGAGGGTGTTTCGCTATCTAAAAATACTTGTTTTAGCTCATCAACATCTTGCAAAATTTTATTAACATAAACGAGCATTTTTCTTCCTTCAGCTGTTAAAGTCATGCCTCGTTTATGACGATAGAAGAGCGGTGTTTTCAGCTCGTTTTCTAACTGTTTAATACGTGCAGTTACATTTGATTGTACGTAATTTAATTCCTTTGCTGCGCTACTTACACTACCTTGGTCGGCAACGCTCTGGAAGATTTGCAAGTCTCTTAATTCCATGATACTGTCCTCCTTGATGTTAACTATCATTATAAATGATAGTTAACATCATTTTGAATCATTTTACGTGATATATTTTTTCTTTTACAATTCTCTTTGTGCAAATAGAAAGAAGCGGGGGATTGTGGTGAGAAAAGGTCAAATGATAATAGGTGCTTTCGCGTGTTTAATTGCAAGTATGTCATGGGGAGCAATGTTTCCAGTTGCTGATCATGCGTTAGAATACATAGATCCGTTTTATTTTTCTCTTATTCGCTATGGAGCGGTGGCGATAATGCTGATTGTATTGTTGTTAATGAAAGAAGGGAAACAGGCATTTCGTTTAGAAGGAAGAGGAAGGCTACTCGTCTTTTTCGGAACGATGGCGTTTACTGTATATAATGTACTTATATTTTTAGGTCAAATGTTAATGGGGAAATCAGGCGTGATGGTAGCCTCCATTATGGAAGCACTTATGCCGATGATTTCTATTTGTATTCTATGGGGATATAAGCGTGTAAAACCGAAAAAGTATATGATAACGAGCATGATTATCGCTTTTATAGGAGCTGTATTTGTTATTACAAAAGGTGATATGAGTTTCTTTTTAACGTTGAAAGATAACATGTTTTCGCTAGCATGTATATTTGTTGGAGTTGTGGGTTGGGTTATTTATACGATGGGTGGTCAAACGTGTAGCGATTGGTCGACATTACGTTACTCTACGTTGACGTGTGTATTCGGTACGACCGTTACAGGAATTATAACGGTACTTATTACGTCGCTTGGATATGTTTCAGTTCCGAGTATGGGAACGATTTCTGTTGTGAAATATGATTTATTGTTTATGATGACATTACCAGGAATTGTAGCACTACTCGCTTGGAATTACGGTGTGAAAATTTTATCATCTATTAATGGTATTTTATTTATTAACTTTGTACCTATTACGACTTTAGTTATTATGATGATGCAAGGATATCAAATCACGATGTTTGATATTGTAGGGACTTTATTTGTTATTGCAGCGCTTATTCGCAATAATGTTTGTCAGAGAAAAGAAGAAAATATAAATAAGAAGATGTTACAAGAAGAGCAATTACGTCAAGCTGTTTAATAGGCAATTGGAGGATTTCATATGTTAGAAAGTTTATTGTTTTTCTTCGCCGTTGGAGTTGCTTGTGAGCTTGCAGCAATTAATCGAAATGGTCGTAAAAAGATAAAACAACAAGCTGAAATGATACAGCTTTTAAAAGAGTTAAAAGAAAAAAACATTTAAAAAGACGACCGGGCATAGACGGTCGTCTTCTTCTATATAAAGGGGAAAGGGGACACAAAGTTATACAAGCGTAGCAGCGCAAATCAAAGTAGTAAGAAGAATCGAGCCGCTAGCTAATCCTAGAAAATCTAATTTGTTAAAAGTAATGTTGTTCATCATGTATTCTCCTTACTTGTTTAATGTAGAAGCAACAGCTTTTGCATCGATAAAAGCGGAAAATACCATGCCCATTGTATGTAAAAGATTGTTCGTTTTCATTTTGTTCATCATATTGATCCGCTCCTTTTCGAATGGTTGTTGTTTCTTTCTGATTTAATTGTATGAAAAATGGTGGAGAGTAACTATCGAATTAGCTTACAAGATAATTACACTTTTGTAAGAATTGAAATTTAATATTTAAACCTTAAAATTATTACTAACTCCTAAAACTTAGTGTTATAATCATGGTAAGGAAATGATTATACTTCGGATGTTCAGAAAGGAACGAAACAAATGTATAAACCAATTACATTTTTGTTGAAATATATATTTAAAACAGCTGGGAAAGTAGAAGTGCAAGGAAGAGAAAAGCTACCAGAAGGTGGCCCGTATGTTGTTGCGTGTACACATACAAGTTTTATGGATGTATTAATGTTAGCTACAGGGATGTACCCAACAGAGATTCATTACATGGCCAAAAAAGAATTATTTGAAGGGAAATTCAAAAATTGGTTCTTTAAAAATGTAAATGCATTCCCTGTAGATCGTGCAAATCCAGGACCGAGTACACTTAAAATTCCATCACGCTTATTAAAAGAAGGAAAAGTGGTAGGGATTTTCCCGAGTGGAACGAGATCGACAGAAGACGTTTCGTTAAAAGCTGGTGCTGTGACAATTGCGATGCGTTCTAACGTTCCATTAATACCGGCAGCTTATATTGGTCCATCAAGTGTAAAAGAATTAATAAAAGGAAAAAGAGCACAATTAATTTTTGGAGACCCAATTCAAATTGATGCTGAAGAACAAATAGATCGAAAAACAGCTATGAAAATGATGACAGATCAATTAAATGAGAGGTTTGAGGAGCTAAAGGAAGCTTTGCAATCAAATCAAAAGTAAGAAAAGACGACCGGGCATAGACGGTCGTCTTCTTCTATATAAAGGGGAAAGGGGACACAAAGTTATACAAGCGTAGCAGCGTAAATCAAAGTAGTAAGAAGAATCGAGCCGCTAGCTAATCCTAAAAAATCTAATTTGTTAAAAGTAATGTTGTTCATCGTATATTCTCCTTACTTGTTTAATGTAGAAGCAACAGCTTTTGCATCGATAAGAGCGGAAAATACCATGCCCATTGTATTTAAAAGATTGTTCGTTTTCATCTTGTTCATCATATTGATCCGCTCCTTTTCGAATAATGGTTGCCCTGTTTCTGACTTAATTGTATGAAATATCGCAAGAAGTAACTATCGAATTAGCTTACAGGAAAATTACACTTTTGTAAGAAAAACGAATGAAGGTGTAATGATGAGAAGGTTTGACATATGTTCATGGAATTTATTAATTTAAAAGTAGAGGTGAGTGTATGGCTAATATTAAAGATATCGCCAAGATGGCTGGGGTTTCAGTTACAACTGTTTCGAGGGTGCTAAATGATCATCCATACGTAAGTGAAGAAAAAAGGAGAGTTGTTTTAGAAATAGTTGAGAAATTGAATTACTCACAAAACGCAAATGCTGTTCATTTATCAAAAGGAAAGACGAATATTGTTGGTGTAATTCTCCCTTACATTAATCACCCGAGCTTCGATGCAATGGTAGGGGGAATGATGGAGGGAGCGTTAACTCATAACTACAGGGTGCTACTTTGCCAAACAAACTATAATAAAAAAGAAGAAATGAAAAGTTTACATATGTTAAAAACGAAACAATTGGATGGCCTTATTATTTGTTCGCGTGCAAATGATTGGGAAATGATAGAACCGTATGCTTCGTACGGCACAATCATTGCTTGTGAAGACAATGATATTTCAAATATCTCAAGTGTATATACAAATCATTCGGCAGCTTTCCAGCTAGGAATGAATCACCTTATTGAAAAAGGTTATAAAAAAATTGGTTATTGCACGGGGAGAAAGCTAGGACCGAGTAGTCAAAAGCGTTTTGATGTGTATAAGCGTCAATTGCAATCTATAGATGAAGAAGTGAATGAAGAATGGATTTTCACAGAATGTTTTACGTTAGAAGATGGTGTGAGAGTGGCTCATAAATTAAAGAAGATGCAGCATCTTCCTGAAGCATTAATAGTAGCAGGAGATGAAGTTGCGATTGGGGTTATGACGGAAGTTGGGAAATTGGGTATTCAAGTTCCTGAGAATTTAGCGATTATTGGTTTGGATAACCAACCTATTTCGCAAGTGTTACAACTTACAACCATTGATCAAAATTTGAAGGGAATAGGAAAAGCGGCTTTTGAAATGTTTTATCGGCAAATAAGTGACGAGAGTTCTAAACAAGAAAAGGTGGAAATTCCATATGAACTTGTGGAGCGATCTACAGTGTAGTTTTAATCCGTTATGTGTATAAGTGCATAACGGATTATTTTTTTGAAATACCTTTGACAGGAAACGCGTTTCATACTTTATAAAGGGGTTAAACCGGTTTGTAACAATCCATGGATTCTTTTCAAGAATAGTATTTGGAGGGAAATGCATGAATGAACTTTTATTAAGTATAAAAAAGTTTTTAGGGAAAGACGAAAATGTTTTAGTCTTTGTGGTGGGGGTTTTTGAGAAGGAACATTTCACGTTATGTTATCAACATGGGATTTTTGTTGCGACTACTAGACGTCTCCTGTTTTACGGGAAATTTCCTTACTATCCTTCAACATTTAAAGAGTACTCATATTTGCATATAGATAGCATAGTTTTTCGCCCGTATTTCGAATTTATTTGTAATCATGAAACCATCCGAGCTAAGTATATTCAGAGGGGGAATGTGGAGCAATTTGTCCGTATAGTTAGAGCGAATGTGAATAATTAATCACCCCTCTGTTTAAACATAATATCCTGGTCTTTATGAGGAAAAATGCTGAATAAAAACAACTTCTAAACCTCTAGGAGATAGTGATACAATGTCAAATGGGGGGAGGGTATGAACTATGGTTAATCAACGTATAAAGGAAATAACACTAATTACAATTGGTTCATTATTATTCGCAATTGGTATTAATTACTTTGCAATTCCAAACCGTCTATCAGAGGGTGGAATTATTGGTTTAACGGTTGTTACGTACTATTTATTTGATTGGTCGCCGGGGATTGTGAATTTTGCTATAAATGCAATTTTACTAGCTGTTGGTTATAAATTTTTTGATAAGAAAACGATGGTTTATACAATTTTAGGGATTGTAGAAACATCTTTGTTTTTATATGTTACGGAACATATTGAGTACCGTGTAAATAGTGATACTTTATTAGCGGCACTATTTGCTGGTGTATTTGTCGGTATCGGATTAGGCTGTATGTTCAAAGCTGGAGGTACATCAGGGGGATCGGCAATTTTAGCACGGTTAGCAAATCAATATTTAGGTTGGAGTGTCGGAAAAGGTGTACTTATTATTGATATCGTTGTAATTGCTGGTTCTGTATTTATAATAGGGCAAGAAAAAGCGATGTACACACTTGTTGCAGTATTCATCGGAGCGAAAGTAATTGATTTCATTGTAGAAGGAATGGACACAAAAACGGCTGTTACAATTATTTCAAATCAACCAGAGTTAATACGTGAGGCTATTACGAAAAACATGACACGCGGCGTTACTGTATTAGAAGGGCGCGGCGGATATACTGGTAAAAATAAAGAAGTTTTATATGTTGTTATTAATAAACAAGAGCTTGTTAAGTTAAAGCAAGTTATCGGCCGAGTAGATGACGATGCTTTCGTCGTTATCCATGATGTACGTGATGTACTTGGCGGAGGCTTTAAAGCGAGCTAAAAGGTGAACGAGTAAATTCGTTCACCTTTTTTTAATTCTTACAAAAATGTAAGTGTAATGTAATGAGATTCAATAGTAGATTGTATTCCTTCTTTTTAAAATGGATGTATATATATCCTGCAGAGGAGGAATGTTTATTATGAAGAAAAAAATGATCACTACTATAATAGCGATGATAGTCATAGTAATAATGTTACTACCTACGAAACTTGGACCGGTTATCGATAAATATAATCCATTTTATAAGACGAAAGAATACTATACGGTTGTGAATACAATTGGTCAGCATATTGGTGATGAGTGGTATGAATATGAATTTATTGCATTTGACGAACGTGGAAGAGAACAAAAAATAAAGAAGACTGTTAAGCATATGTTAAAGAGAGATGAAACATTAAAAGTGTACGCAAAAGGACGCTACGGCGAGTCAATTGAAGAAATTGAAGCTGTAAATATTCCTATTAATGCAAAGAGTAAACTTTTAGCGATGAGATAGCGAATTATACCCCCACCTATTTTTTGTCGAAAATAAAAATACTAGGTATGGGTATTTTGATGTGTGCAAAAAAAGCCTTGGTCCATATGGACTAAGGCTTTTTTAATATATAAAGGGGAAGGGGGTACATTGTAGTAGCATGAGTGAAAGGTATAAGAAGAGTAGCTACTAGCAATGTAATTTGGTTATGTGAGTGTTCTTCTTATTTGGCTTACTTGCTAACTTTATTGTACGAGATGTCAGTAAGAGAAACTATCGAATTACATTACACATAGCTTACAAACATGTAAGTCTTCTGTAATGTAATTCGATGGTTAAAAGATAGTGAATTTTATATAGTGTAATTAGAAAGTCTCACTGTATTACTTTCTGTTTGTAATATGAATGAAGAATGAAAAACCAACTACTTTTTAATAGCCTCATCTGTATGGAGATGAGGCCCTTTTTATAAACCTTACAACATTGTAAGGTTTACGTAAGTTAATTCGATAGTAAATTTGTCATATTTTTTGCATAATAGATACAAATAGATAAAAATAATTAGGGATATAGTAAGAAGGGAGAAGAATGGGATGCGTAAAGAAGAAGTAGTGAAGTTTCCAATTAAAGATTTCTGTAGCTACTTTACTGTTGCCGTAGTATGTATTGGATTATTTGATATCATAACAAACTTAATTGTTAAATAATATAGATGACAAAACAAGAAGGGAGATCCTTTCTTGTTTTTTTTATGGGGGAATAAAGGTGAAGTGGATTGATAGTCATATACATGTTGACCAATATAAGGATGAAGAGAAAAGTAAATTACTTAAAGATGTGGAGCATAGTAAAGAGATAAAGGGGCTTATTGCAGTATCTATGAATTATCAATCAAGTAAAGAAACTGTATCCTTAGCAAAGCGATATCCTTTTGTACATCCAGCAATAGGTTTTCATCCGGAGCAACCGATTCATAAAGAAGAATGTGAGAAAATTTATAAATTAATTGAAGAGCATGTAGAGGATATAGTTGCGATTGGTGAAGTTGGCTTACCGTATTATTTAAGAAAAGAAGATGAGCGCATTGCTGTCAATTCGTATATATCAGTGTTACAACGGTTTGTTGAACTAGCTAGTAAATATGATTTACCAATTATATTGCATGCAGTGTATGAAGATGCTGATATTGTATGTGATTTATTGGAGAAATATAAAGTTTCGCGTGCACACTTTCACTGGTTTAAAGGAAGTGAAACAACAATGAAACGTATGATGAGGAACGGTTATTATATTTCTATTACACCAGATGTTTTGCATAAGGAGAAGATTAGAAAAATTGTTTCGTATTATCCTCTTGAATATATGATGGTAGAAACAGATGGACCGTGGGAGTTTCAAGACGATGTTATGACGCATCCGGGAATGATTAGAGAGGTACTAAAGGAAATTAGTGTTATAAAAAACATGTCTGTTGATAAGGTTATGAAAACGATATATGAAAATACGATTCAATTTTACCCCCACATTAACGGGCAATAAGACTCCCACCTCAAAATTCGACTAATGCGGAGGAGTTAGGTGGGAGATCAACTGCCCGTAAAAGCCTGATTGGTTCAACTAATAACCAGTGGGGGATGGACATTAAAGTTTCACTTTATTTGAAAGGATAGGAGCGTTACTCTTATCCCTTTTATTATGGATATTTTTTCTAATATTTTCTATAATTTATGATGTGTTTAATTTGATGAAGGAAGTAGGGAAGAAAATGGGGAGAGCATATAAAAAAATAGCTATTACAATGATGATCGGTACACTTTCATTTGCAGCGTTTGGATGTGAAGCAGAAAAAAAGGCTATCAATTCAAACGTAACACAAGAAAATAAAGAAGAACAAATTGATCCAGTAGTTGAAAAACAGATGAAAGAAAATGAGAAAAATGGCAATACGGTTGGAAACAGTTCTAATAAAGGGAAGATGGCAGAGAGTGATGGATGGGTTTACTATGCAGTAAATGGTAATGAAAATACAGGAGGCATTTATCGTACGAAAGATCAATTTCAGACTTCGGAACGTGTAGTGGAAGGTGTAAATGCTTCTTACATAAATATAAAAAACAAGGTTTTATATTTTATTCATACGGATGAAGATAAGAATGCAGGATTATCTTCTTTAATGAAGTATGATATATCTAACAAAAAGCTAGACACGTTAAAAGCGGATACAAATTATGTTTATATAAAAGACCAAACTTTATTTTATCCGAAAAAATATTCTGAGCATGGTGGTTTTGATATTGTAGGGATTGTAAAAATGGATTTGAAAACGGGACAGGAAGAAGAAGCGGCATTTAAAAATTCTGGTTGGTCTCAAACGATAGATGATAGTATTCTACATTGGAATAAAAATCGTGGAACACAAGTTACAAAAGATAATAAAACTTGGTCAAAAGAAAATTATGCAACAATATCTAGTGCTACATATGATAATGAAAAATTATATGCTGTTGTCGACTTTTCGTTACCTTTTGAAACAAATGAAGCTGAGCATGGCATATATGAAATAGACGTTCAACAAAATAATGAAAAGTTATTGGTAAAGGATGCCTTGCAGATGAATGTGAAAGGGGACACTTTTTATTATATAAAAAAGGATGGAGTATATAAGAAGAGAATGAATGGAGGAAATGAAAAAGTAATTTATAATAAAGCGGTTGAACCAACTAAATTTTATTTATATTTTGTAGCAGGAGATATGTACCTCTATACGGATAATGGCACTATCATGAATCTAGATACAAAGAAATCAAATGAAGTAAAAGATAAGAAATTAGCAGATGATGTTATGTTACAGAAAGTATGGAATGCACAGAAGGAACTTACTAATGTTCAAATGGCTGCACTAACAGGAAATCCAAAACGAGTAGGGGATTTGTCATACGGGGAATTAGTGACCCCTATTTATAATACGAAGGATAATTTAGAGACTACGCTATCTACGTATTTCTCAAAATCATTTATAGCAGAGTATATGAAGAGTAAGTATATGAAAGAGTTAAATGGAAAAATGTACTATGCTATTGGAGATCCAGGATCAAAAGCAGCAACTAAATTTACAAAAATTATTTCTGCCGAGTTAAAGGATGGAAAAATAAAAGCGCAGGTAGAAACGTATAATGACTATGATAATGTAACGGAAAAAGTGGAAGTTGAATTTATTTATGAAAATAATCAATGGGTTATTAATAATATGCCGCGTTTTGGTTTAAGTTAAAAAACCACCAAGCATTTTGCTTGGTGGTTTTATTTTAGGATTCTAATTTTTTTGCACGTCTTAATAACAATAGAAAGACAATGATGAAGAAACCAAGTATAAGGAAGAATCCATATTGTTTTACATAATCCATTATGTCGCTTGCGCTCGTTGGTTTTTCAACGTGAATGCCATCTTTATTAGTAGTAATATGAATATCCTTCATTTTCACTTCATTTGTTTCTTTTTGTAAATCAATCCATTCTATATTTGGAATACTTTCTAGATCCTTTAGTACTTCTTTTAATGGTTTCACACCTAAGTAAGGATGATAGAATGCACCGATAATGCCGTCAGATAGTTTTGCAACAGATACAGCACGTTCTTTCATTTTAGCGATAGCATGTGGCTTATCTTCTTCAATAAATCCAACTGTTTCAGGCATTAATTTCATGCCATGTAAAAAGGATGGGGTACTTGTATAAAATGGTGAGTGCATGGATTTCCAAGTTGTATCACTTAACTGTAGTTGTCCTACATAAGTTGAAAAGTATCTTGATAGTATTTCATATCCTTTTTGAGACATCGTGTAATGAGGTGCTTCAAATGCGACAGGATATAATTTGGCATCTACAAGTTCTTGAATGCCTTTTTCAATATGATCAGTTGTATATTTTTCTTCAAATTCTTCCCCTTTTTTTACGTATGCATTATAGGCATCTATAGTAGGAAAGTCATTTTTTGATTTTGGTTGTTCATGATTTGGTTGACGAATTGGCTGGTCTGTTTTTACGTCCCAAAATTCAAAACCTTCACCGGTTTCGCTATCATAAAATTGGTGAGTATAACCATGCATAATAATTGCTGCACCATCGTCTTGCATAGAGCGTAAAAGATCGACTAGTTCGGGTTTATCTTTTAAATGTACTGTCTTTCCTGTATCAGGATCTTTATATACTGGTATGACTGTCATCATGTAGGGGATCTTTTTCTCTTTTAGTAATTCAGCAATTTCTTTTAATTGATTTATATCTGCGGCTGGATGAACGTCTTCAAGACGTAAATAAGCTTCTACTTTATTTGTCGTTGGTTTTTGTCCAAAGTAAGAAAATAGCATTTCACCGACGTAATGAGAAATCCAGTCAAAGAGATTTGGTGTTGCAACGTAGTAAGATGTTTCATGTTGAACGATTAGTGGGTTCTTGTTATTTGAGCTTAAAGCGTTAGCAAGAACAGTTCCGTTTGTATCAAAAGATTGAATCAAACGTTCTTCTTCTAGAGTGTTTTTTAATTTATTACTTGGATATTCGATTTTATTAGTTCGTATATCATTATCCTTTAGGGTAATGAATGAAAAACGATTAGATAATTGTTCAACATTTTGTCCTAAAACTAATACTGGGCCTGAGAAATTTTCTATAAGTTGTTTTGCTTCAGTAGGAAACTCTTCTTTTTGTTCACCGATATAGACAATATGTGTATAAGAAGATGAATTAGTAATTTCATGAGCTTTGTTTAAACTTTTCGTAGTTATATCGTTTGTAAAATGTCCTAATTGAGTGTTAAGAATTTGAATATTATTTGTAATTTTATCTTCTTTTGTACTATATAAAACAAGTACTTTTGGTTTTGATGACGTTTGTGCAGAGATGTGGATAGGTATAAGAAGTAAAATACTGAACAAGAGTATTATGCACTTTTTCATTTGGTCTGCTCCTATTCTATATGTAGAGTTCAATTTACAATTATATACAAGAAATACGTTGTAGTCTATGAAAGTTACATTTTTGCACGTATTTACCAGCTGTTTTTTCACAAAATCGGTCTAAAGCATGATGATAATATGTATAGTTATTTGCTATGATAAAAGAGTAAGAGAATGATAGAATGTGGGTAATTGTAAAGGGAAGAAGGCTGAAAGGGGACAAATTTCAGCGGAGAAAGAGGTAGAGGTAGTGAAGAAATTCTTTGTAGGATTTTTAGTTGTTCTTGGAGTGTACTTATACTTCCAAGGAAAGTCTGAAGGAATGGGCAAATTAGTAAATGAGACAAGCTATGTTGACTCAGAAGAAGCAAAACAGATGAAACAAATTATTATAGAGGAAGCAAAGAAAGTCAATCTTCCAGAATGGATACCTCTTACAATTGCCGAACATGAAAGTCGATTAAATCCAAGAAGTGTTGGAGATAACGGAACTTCATTCGGATTGTTTCAATTGCATCGCGGTGGTGGACTTGCACCGGATCATTTAACGGATGATGAGCTGAAAGATCCACGTACAAATGCGCAAATTGCAATGCCGCATTTAATGAAAGGATATAAGCGCGGGGTGCAAAAAGGTTTGACGGATTTTGCATTATTAAAATATATAGCAAATACATCTGGATGGCCAGGGAATTTAGGGCCAGAGTGGACAGATAATAACATGAAGTATAACATCGGATTAGAAGATGTGTACTATCGAAATAAAGGTGTAATTAAAGAGTAGGTTTTTGATACCTACTCTATTTTTTTGTGGATAATCACGTCGTTTTGTTTTGTGAAATACGCTGCTAGTTGTATTTTCACGTCTTCTAGTTTGGTGGAAACTTGCGGTATTTTATATCCTACATACAATGGTGAAACGACAAACCTAGGAACAACTTTACAAATGATTTTTCCGTTTAAGTGATAGAAGAATAAGTTATAACTACTACATCCTTTATGGAAATCTGTCAGTATGTAACGTACAGTTTGCTGAATATAAGTTGCTAGTTCATCTATGCATCCAATATCTTCAATAATGATATTAAATTCAGTAAAACCGATAATAGGACGATCTGAAATATTGAGTTCAATGTGTTCGTTCTTTTGAACAATTACGCCTTGGAAGTTGTCGTGTTCTACGTTATCGAGGTAGTTTACATATTTCATTCCAATAATCTGCATGTGTGCATGATGCAAACTTCCACCTGAGAATGGACCATGATTTTTGTATAAAATTACAGATGTGAATTCTTCATTCTTCTGTAAATCTAACCAATGTTTAATGGAGAAACGGATTAACGATCGCATATGTTCTTCTGTATATGTCGCAATATGATCTTCACAATTATCTGTTTCGATTAGCACCGTTTGAAATGTATCTTTTAATGTAGGAAATTTGTTTTTTAGCCAAATAATTGAGCCTTCAGTTGCTAAAATATCCGTTAAATTTTCTCTGTCACAAAAAGGACATGCAGCGCTTCTATTCCGGATGCTTTCTGGTTTTTGTTTGCCGATATCGTTTAAAAAGTATAGTTGTTGTGTATCCATTTGTATATATGCCCCTTTAAAATATGTGTAAAAATCCCGCTTAATACATTCGGGAAAAGGAGAAGAAAATCCTTTAAAGGGAATATAAAAAATAAAAGACAAGATATCCTCATTAAGATAGGGTACCTTGTCTTTTATTTTTTCTTTAATAATGTGTATGGATAATATAAATCGTTTTTATTATGCTTCTTTTTTCTATTTTTTATTGTGTATAAGGCAATTGCTGTACTTGCGATGACAATAATGGCTTTCTTCATATTCGTTTACCCCTTTTTTATTGTTGGTTTAATTCTTGGCTAACTGCTTTTGCATCAACTAGAGCGTGTAAAATCATTTTTACCATGTTCATCATATTCTTTCACTCCTTTTTATAGTTCATTTAGTTCTTTTACAACTGCTTGTCCGTTCACTAATACCTCAAAGATTGCTTTTACGATTTCTTTCATCATGATTGTTTCCTCCTTTTGTTGTCTCTCTTGTTTACATCTTTATTGTATAGGGAGGCATCTTTTCGTACTATCGCTTTCCATTACGTGAACATAACAGTTTTGTAAGATTTGATGTCACTTATTGAAATGTTTAGTCTATCTTCATTATTTTCAGAAAAATGACTATTCAAACATGAAATGGGAAAGTATAATAAAGAAGTAAGTATTAAATTCCGTACGAAAGAGGTGAATGAGATGAAAGGTTCTTTAGCTGCACGTGCCAAATTTTTAGATTTTATCTATTTTTGTCGTGCGATTTTTCATGATGTAGTTGTTAACGGGATACGTCTGTCCTTTTTTAACAATTGCATAGTAGCTATAGAACGATAGAAATCTCTTCACCCATTTTTAATAAACGTGTGAAAAGGGAGCTATTTAGCTTCCTTTTTCTATGCCGAAAACCATGGGGAATGTTTCTTTACCATGGTTTTTTATATTGAAAGGAGTACGGAAAATGACAATTTGTAGTGTAAATAATGTAACGAAATCTTTTGGTGGAAACATCATATTTGAAAATATATCGCTTGAAATAAAGAATGGTGAACGTGTTGGATTAGTTGGTCGTAACGGTAGCGGGAAGACAACAATCTTTCAGCTTTTAACTGGAATGGAAAGTTTGGATGCAGGGGCCATTCATATGAAGAAAGGTACACGTATTGGTCATGTGGCACAAATTCCGAAATTTGATGAGAGTATGACTGTATATGAAGTATTGAGTTCCGCTTTTAAAATAGAAAAGGAATTAGAAAGAGAAATGCGTACTTTAGAAAAAGATATGGCGGAAGAACAGGAATCTTCTGTTTTACAAAAATTAATGGAAAGATACGGAATCATCCAAGAAAAGTTTGCGTTTCTTGGTGGTTATGAAATCGAAGCGAACATTATGAAGGTAGCAAATGGTTTACAGGTGACAGAACTATTCCCACGATCATTTGTGGAGATAAGTGGTGGGGAGCAAACAAAAGTAAGCCTTGCATACATGCTGTTGCAGAAACCAGATTTACTTTTATTAGATGAACCAACCAATCATTTAGATTTATTTGCAGTCGAATGGTTAGAGCAATTTTTAAAAGAATACAACGGAACAGTTATGGTTATTTCACATGATCGCTATTTCCTTGATGAAGTTGTAACGAAGATCTTTGATTTAGAAGATGGAGAGATTCACGTGTATCATACAAACTATTCTCGGTTTGTTGAAGAGAAGGAAGAAAGGTTGCTTCAGGAGTTTCAGGCTTATCAAGAACAGCAAAAGAAAATAAAGAAAATGAAAGAAGCAATTAAGCGACTACGTGAATGGGCAAATCAGGCGAATCCTCCAAATGAAGGGTTGCATAAGAGAGCGAGAAGTATGGAACGTGCACTGGAACGTATGGAAAAACTAAAGAAACCTATTTTAGAACGAAAACAAATGGGCCTTCAGTTTGAAGGGCAAGAGAGAAGTGGGAAAGATGTTGTTGTAATGAAAGAAGTGAGTAAAGGGTTTGCGGAACATCTTTTATTTAACGAAGCAAACTTACATGTTCGTTTTCAAGAGCGTGCAGCTATCGTTGGTCGTAATGGTACAGGAAAGACAACGCTATTAAAGTTATTATTAGAAGAAATAGAACCAGACGCTGGAGAAATTCGAATTGGAAGTAGTGTGAAAATCGGTTATTTATCCCAGCATGCGTACGGAAATATGAAGAGTAATGTATTGGAGGCTTTCAGGGAATGTGTAGCTGTAACAGAGGGAGAAGCGAGACATATATTAGCTAAGTTTTTATTTTATGGTCCAGCGGTGTTTAAGAAAGTAACGCAACTGAGCGGTGGAGAAAAAATGAGGTTAAGACTTGCACAACTTATGTATCAAGATATCAATTTTTTAATTTTAGATGAGCCGACAAATCATCTCGACATTGAATCAAGAGAAGTTTTAGAGGAAGCTCTTGAACAATATAATGGAACGATTTTAGCTGTTTCACATGATCGTTATTTTTTAAATAAGTTATTTGAAAAGACGTATTGGATTGATGAGCGTAAATTATTTGAGTTTGCAGGGAACTATGCATGGGCGCGTCAAAAGTGGGAGGAAAAGCTCGAGACGCAAGTGATAAAGCAGCAACGCCAAGGAAGAAAAAATATTGAAACAGTCCCTGTAAAAAAGAAAGAAGTTAGGAATATTGAGGAGATTGAAACCGAGTTAATGCATGTTGAAGAAGATATATATACGCTTGAGTGTAAGATGGAACAAGTAGTTGATGTTGAAATGCTTGAACAATTGTATGAAGAAAAAACGAAGAAAGAGTTGTTACGAGCGGAGTTATATAATGAGTTAGAGAATATTGTGGAGTGAAAAATAAAAAGCGAATCCTTTCAGTTTTACTGAAGGGATTCGCTTTTTTATACTGCTGTTTTGCTTTAAGAGATAAATAAAAGTTGTGTTTCACGTGAAACAGTAAATTTGATAAATCTTTGTTTCGTAACTTGCATAGGTTGTGAAACATAAATAGTATTAGGAGCTTTTTAGATCGGTTAATTATTTCCCGAGACATAAGTATGTGTAACAGCAAAGCATGATTGAAAACAAAAAAACAGAGTTACAGCTTTACACGCTGAACTCTGTTTTCTTTTTGTGTCGTATCTTCTCTTGTCGAAATGATAATAGCGATCCCGAGCATAATAAAAAAAGCTAAAAAGAGGACGAACTTTGGGAAGAATGGGAATAGTAATAGCGCCCCGACTATCATAATTGTTAATAATACGTAGTGCAGGACGTATTGGAATAGGTTGTCCATGTTTTCGCCCCCTTTTTGGTTATTGGTTATTAGTATTCTATGTTTCATACGGAACGAATAGAAGTGAATTTTTAATTTTTTAATAAGAAATAAAAGAGAACGGTTGACATATTTAAAGGAAAGGAATAATCTTGAAATTAATTCATACTATTTTTATAGGAATAATTAATATGGTTGTAGAAAGAAGTCCTATGTTCCTACATCGTTAAAAATTAAGAAGGTAAAGGTGATAGTGCAATGAAAAATGTTTTTAAAGGAGCAATTGCTACATTTTTGAGTGTATCAGTATTACTAGCCGGATGTGGTCAAGAGGAAGCGAGTACAAACGAAGCTGGGAACGTACCGAAAGTAAAAGATGAATTTATTCAGGCAAGCGACAAAGCAAAAAGTCCCGTAAAAGCAAAAGAAAGAAAAGATACTTTTGTAGTTGGAATGCCGAGTCCTGGAGGGATATTCCTTCCGCACTTTATGGAGAATGGATGGGATGGTAATATAACACAAGCTATCTTTGCACCTCTTGTTGGACTCGATAAGGAAGGAAAACCAATTCCAATTTTAGCGAAGGAGTGGGATATTTCGGAGGATCAGCTTACATACACGTTCTATTTGAAAGATGGTTTAAAGTTTAGTGATGGATCACCACTAACTGCAGATGATGTAGCATTTACATTAACGCTATTACACGATCCAACTTATAGTGGAGCGACTGATATAAGTCAAACAGCAATAAAGGGTGGGCAAGCGTATAAAGAAGGAAAGGCAACCTTTATTGAGGGAATTCAAGTCATTGATCCGAAAACAATTACGATTACGACTGAAAAGGTAAATGCCCAAACACTATCATTAATCGGTGGAGAAGTTATATCTAAAGCTTATTACGGGAAAGAGTATAAACAAGGGCACCTGGAGTATTTAAAAGGGTTATATGGAAAACCGATGGGAGCAGGAGCTTATAAATTAGATAAATATATTCCTGGTCAAGAGGTTCGATTTGTAGCTAATGAAAATTATTTTGAAGGAAAACCGAAGATTGAGCACTTTATTTATAAAATTTCAAAAGGTGATACAAAGCTACAACAATTTCAAGCCGGGGAAGTAGATTATGATGGTTTTACGACAAATACGGAGACGATTGAACAGTTAAAGGATTTAGGTTTTGCCAATATTAATGTATATACAGGAAGCTCTTATGGCTACATTAAAATGAATTATAAGAAACCATACTTTAAAGATAAGCGTGTCCGCCAAGCATTTATTTACGGATTAGAGCGTCAAAAAGTTGTTGATACGTATTTCCAAGGTTATGCTTCACTCGTTAATGTACCGATTACGCCAGTTTCTTGGGCGTATACAGAAGAAGGTATTAATAAATATGAGTATAACTTAGAGAAAGCAAAGGAATTATTGGATGAGGCTGGATGGAAAGCTGGTTCAGATGGAATCCGCGAAAAAGATGGTCAAAAATTGAAGGTAAGTTATTTTGCTTCTTCTGCAAGTAAAATAAATGATGTAATGATCCCGGTGATGAAAGAGGATTATAAAAAGCTTGGTGTAGAGTTTAACCCAGAATATATGGACTTTAATACGATGATTTCAAAAGTGATAAAAGGTGATTATGATTTAGCAATGGTATCTACGCCAATGATTGATGATCCGAGTGGAACAATTGAGGAGTTTGTTTCAACAAGTAAACGAAACTATGATGGATACCATAATCCGAAAGTAGATGAATTAGCGAAGCAGGCACTAGAAACATTAGATATTGAAAAACGAAAAGAAATTTATAAAAAGTTGTACCAGGAGTTGAGTGAAGATCCGCCTGTAATCTTCTTAAATAATAGTAAAGTTGTGTCTGCACATCATGCACGCATTCAAGGATTACAAGAAGATAACTATAACGGTATCTTGTTAAGTTTACCTAAATTAAAGATAGAACAATAATTTTGGAAAAATTCTCAAAATATTTATTTAGAAAGAATTGACAAAATATAACGAAAGATATAAGCTAATAACCATAAAGTCTACCGGAAAGGTCGGAATAGGATTGTTACCCCTCAAAAACATCTATTTTTTTACGATTAAAACCGACTTTTCCGATTGGCTATAAATGTGCTGTGGGAGGCATACATAAGCTAATAAGTTCAAAGGGTATCACTATTAAAAAGTTAGGGTGGGGACAATGAAGAAAAAGACAAAAAAATGGGCTGGTGTATTTTCGGTATTACTGAGTAGTTCGCTTGTGTTATCTGCTTGTGGGGGACAGGAAGAGACGGCTTCTACAGAACCGGTAAAAAAACAAGACTTAAAAGACGCTAAGATTGAATCAATTCCAGCTACAGATAAAAAGAAAAGTCCAGAGAAAGCAAATCAGCGAAAGGATACTTTTATTACGGCTATTTCTAAGCCAGGGGGAGTTTTCCTTCCATATTTCCAAGAGAATGGTTGGGATGGAAATGTAACGTCTGTAATTTTTGCATCACTAGTAACAACAGACAAACAAAGTAAACCTATTCCGGACCTTGCAGAAAAATGGGATATTTCTGCTGACCAGTTAACATATACATTCCATTTACGTAAAAATCTAAAATTTAGTGATGGTTCGCCTTTAACGGCTGAGGACGTAGCATTTACATTAACACTACTTCATGATAAAGCGTATGAAGGTGGAATGGACATTGCTCAGTATGCTGTTAAAGGTGGAAAAGAATATAAAGAAGGAAAAGCAACTTCTATTGAAGGAATTCAAGTTGTTGATCCACAAACAATTAAAATTACAACTGAAAAAGTTAATTCACAGGCGCTAATTAATTTAGGTGGTCCAGTGCTATCAAAAGCTTATTATGGAAAAGATTATAAACAAAATACAAGTTTAGACTATTTAAAAGCATTATATGGGCAACCAATTGCGGCGGGTCCATATAAATTTGAAAAATATGTTCCAGGTCAAGAAGTACGCTTTGTTGCTAACGAACATTATTATGCAGGTAAACCAAAAATCAAAAACTTTATTTACAAAATCACATCAGGTGATACTGGATTCCAATTATTCCAAACCGGTGAACTGGACTATAGTGGATTTAGAGCAAATCCTGAGAATATAGACCAATTAAAAGGATTAGAGTTTGCAAACATTAATCTTGAATCATCAAGTGATATTGCTTATATCTATGTAAATAATAAGAAATCGTATTTGAAAGATAAAAAGGTACGTCAAGCACTTACTTATGGATTAGACCGTAAGAAGTATGTGGATACAGCTTTACAAGGATATGGATCTGTTGCTAACGTACCAATTGCGCCAGTTTCATGGGCATATACAGAAGAAGGTATTAATAAATATCCACACGACGTAGAAAAGGCTAAAAAATTATTAGATGAGGCTGGTTGGAAGGTAGGTTCTGACGGGGTTCGTGAAAAAGATGGTCAAAAATTAAAATTAACATACTACGCATCAAATACAGGTAAAACAAATGATATCTTTATTCCAATTGCAAAAGAAAGTTACAAAGAAATCGGTGTTGAATTAAATCCAGAGTTGATGGACTTTAATACGATGCTTTCAAAAGTAGGGAAAGGTGACTACGATTTAGCGGCAGTTTCAACACCAGGAATTAGTGATCCAAGTGAAGTTGTAAGTGATTACTTATCGACTAATCCAAAAAGTGATACGGGTTATAGTAATCCGAAAGTAGATGACTTGATTGTAAAAGGTATAGGGACGACAGATATTGAAAAACGTAAAGCAATTTATAAAGAACTGTATAAAGAGTTAAGTGATGATCCACCAGTTATTTTATTAAACTATCGTAAACTACTGTATGCTCATAATGCACGTATAAAAGGAATTGATCCAGAAAAGTACGATAGCATCAGTTCTAACTTACCAGTATTATCTATTGAACAATAAGGATTGACCTAAATAATAGAAGACGTTTTTTCACACAGCAATGGAATGGTAGCTGTTTTGAAAAAATGTTCTTCTATTTTTAAGTAAATAGGATTGGGGAGACAAAAGGTGAAAACATATATCATTCGTAGGTTCCTTCAAATGATCCCTACATTGTTTGGTACATCTATTATTATTTTTTTCTTATTTGCACTTTTGCCGGGAGATTATATTGATTCAAATCCAAAGTTAACACCAGAGAGAGCCCAAGAATTAAGGGAATTATACGGCTTAAACAAACCAATTATTGAAAGGTATTTTCATTGGTTAGTGAATGCTTTGCATGGTGATTTTGGATTTTCTTTACAGTATCAAGAACCGGTAACTTCATTACTTAATAAATTCATTTGGAATACATTTATTGTTGCTGTTGCAGCTTTATTTTTCACTTGGATTATTGCTCTTATTATTGGGGTTATTTCTGCAACAAAGCAGCACTCTTGGTTTGATAGATTGGTAACAATCGGTGTCTTTGCAGCAATGTCATTTCCATCATTCTTTATCGGACTATTTTTAATTAAATTATTAGCAGTTGATTTAAAGTTATTACCTATTGGTGGCATGATTGATATTGGGAGTAACTCAACAGGGATAGCATACATATTAGAAGTATTACGTCATATGATTCTACCTGTATTTATTTTAACGCTTCTTGGTGTAGGATCGTTAACACGATATTTTAGAACCGGCATGTTGGATGTTATTAGACAAGATTATATTCGTACCGCTCGTGCAAAAGGTTTAAAAGAAAGAACCGTTATTTATAAACATGCATTGAAAAATGCAATTTTGCCAGCAATTACATTACTCGCTTTTGAATTACCGGGTTTATTTTCAGGAGCTATTATTATTGAACAGATTTTTAATTGGCCAGGGATTGGGAGTATTCAATTAGAGGCATTAAACTTCCGTGATTATACCGTATTAATGGCGTTTACAATGTTTCTTTCTTGTTTAACAATTATGGCTAATTTCTTAGCTGATATTGTATATGCGTTTGTTGATCCAAGAATTCGATTGAAGTAAAGGGGGGAAAGATATGGAGACTATTACACCAATAATAGGGAAAAAGAAAGAACGGAAAAAGAAAGAACGGAAAAAGAAAAATGAATCATCACCATGGCGCCAAGCGTATAAAAAAATCAAGAAAAATAAGATGGCACTGTGTGGCTTATACGTTTTAATATTTATGTTTTTATTTAGTTTTATCGGTCCAATCTTTTCACCATATGCAGATGGGAAAGTACAAGTAACACAAATTAATAAACCGCCCAGCCTTTCACATTGGCTTGGAACAGACCAGTTGGGGCGGGATATTTTAACTAGACTTATGCAAGCAGGGCGTATTTCATTAACAATTGGTTTAGCGTCGATGCTACTATCCGTTATACTAGGAGCTTTATTAGGAGCAATTGCTGGTTTTTATCGAGGGGTTGTGGATCATTTAATTATGCGTGTTGCGGATGTGCTAATGTCCATTCCGGGATTACCGCTACTTATTATAATGGGAGCGATTTTATCAGAATGGAAATTACCATCAGAATACCGTTTATATGTTGTAATGATTATTTTAAGTTTAGTAGGATGGCCAGGGCTTGCTCGTCTTGTGAGAGGACAAATTTTAACATTGCGGGAGCAAGCCTTTATGCAAGCAGCAGATGTATTAGGATTAAAGGATTCTCGAAAAATTATTCATCATTTAATTCCTAATGTCTTTCCGTTACTTATTGTTGTAGCAACTTTGGGCGTGGCTGGATCTATTTTAAGTGAGTCCGCACTAAGCTACTTAGGTCTCGGGGTCGTCCCGCCTACACCGTCATGGGGGAATATGATTAGTGCAGCGAACTCATTAATTGATTTCCAAAAGCGTCCGTGGTTATGGATTCCGCCTGGTTTTGCAATTTTTATAACAGTTGTATCCATTAATTTACTTGGTGATGCACTTCGTGATGCGTTAGATCCAAAGATGAGACGGTAGGTGAGGGAATATGAGTAAAGCGGTAGTAGAGTTGAAAGACTTACAAACACACTTTCAGACAGAAGAAGGAACAGTAAAAGCTGTGAATCATGTTAGTTTTACAGTTCGAGAAGGTGAAACTGTTTGTGTTGTAGGTGAATCTGGTTGCGGGAAAAGTGTAACGGCTTTATCTATTATGGGACTTATTGCTGAATCAGGCAGTGTAGTAGGTGGAGATATTTTATATGAAGGAAAAAGTCTTTTAGGAATGAAAGAGAAAGAGCTTCGTAGTTTACGAGGGAATGATATTGCGATGATTTTCCAAGAACCGATGACATCGCTAAATCCAGTATTTACTGTAGGGGAACAAATTGTAGAGACGTTAAGGGAGCATGAACTGCTTAGTAAAAATGAAGCATATAAGAAGGCGATTGAGTTAATTCGTAAAGTCGGCATAGCTCGTGCGGATGAAATCGTCCATTCTTATCCACACGAACTAAGTGGTGGTATGTTACAACGTATTATGATTGCTGTTGCACTTAGTTGTAATCCTAAGTTATTAATTGCGGATGAACCGACAACGGCTCTTGATGTTACGATTCAGGCTCAAATATTGGATCTACTAAGACAAGTGAAAGAAGAATTTAAAACGTCGATTTTATTAATTACACATGACTTAGGCGTTGTAGCGGAAATGGCTGATTATGTTGTCGTTATGTATGGCGGGAAAGTTATTGAAGAAGCCCCAGTACTAGAGATATTCAAAAATCCAAAACACCCGTATACGAAAGGTTTGTTGAAATCAAAACCAGTGATGGGTAAACGAATAGATAAACTATATTCTATTCCAGGGCAAGTTCCTAATTTAGTTGGTTTAGATGAGTTTTGCTACTTTAGTGGCCGTTGCGAGCATTGTATGGAAATATGTAAAGAAGAGGCGCCAAGTTTGAATGTACATGATGAGAATCATAAAGTTGCTTGCTGGTTATATGAGGAGCGTGCGGAACAATGAGTGAACCATTATTAGAAGTAAAGAACTTAAAAACATATTTTCCAATTAAAGGCGGCATATTTAGTAGAACGGTTGGACATGTAAAAGCAGTTGATGGGGTAAGTTTTACTATTAATAAAGGTGAAGTATTCGGCCTCGTTGGTGAATCGGGAAGCGGAAAAACGACGATAGGAAAAACAATTTTACGTCTCGTTCAAAAAACGGAAGGGGAAGTGAAGTTTAAAGGGCAAGATGTTCACTCTTTATCTAAGGAAGAATTGAGAAAACATCGTCCTAATATGCAACTTGTTTTCCAAGATCCATTTAGCTCATTAAATCCGAGAATGAGAATTGGGGAAGCGCTTGGTGAGCCGATGTTAGCTCACGGATTAGCGACGAAAGAAAATGTTCGTGAGAAGGTGACAGAAGTATTAGAGTTATGTGGCTTAGCTCCATATCATATTGACCGGTACCCTCATGAGTTTTCTGGTGGACAACGTCAACGTATCGTTATCGCAAGAGCTATGGTATTAAATCCAGAATTTATTGTAGCTGACGAACCTGTGGCAGCACTAGATGTATCTATTCAAGCACAAATCATTAATTTATTTAGTGAGTTACAGGAGAAAAAAGGACTATCTTATTTATTCATTTCACATGATTTAAGCGTAGTAGAGCATTTATGTACGAAGATTGGAATTATGTATTTAGGAACGATTGTGGAAACAGCGCCACGTGATGAGTTATTTATAAATCCACTTCATCCGTATACAAAAGCATTGTTATCCGCTGTGCCAATACCAGATCCAACAGTGAAGCGAGAGCGAATTATACTAGAGGGTGATATTCCAAGTCCAGCGAATCCACCTTCAGGTTGTCGCTTTCATACACGTTGCCCATTTGCAACAGATATTTGTAAACAAACGGTACCAGAATTCCGTAATGTTGGTGAAGAGCACTTTGTTGCTTGTCATCATGTATAAAAGAGAAGGACCCTTTCAGAAGTTGAAAGAGTCCTTTTTTTATTTACTAGATGAAGTTTGTTTCAATACAAATTGCTCGATTGCATGAGCAACACCATGTTCATTGTTTGTTAATGTTACAACATCACATAGTTTTTTTACATCTTCTTCAGCATTTCCCATTGCCACTGATAAGCCAGCTACTTGTAACATTGGCACATCATTAAAGTTGTCCCCGATTGCAATAGTATCTTCAATTGGTATATTGAAATAAGCGGCCATTTCTTGTAGACCGTTCCCTTTATGACCATGCTTATCCATAATTTCTACATTAGTAGGAGCGGATGCTGTAACTGAAATGTCGGTGTCTTCTTGTAACACGCTTAATAGCTGTGTACGATGCTCTGCGTTAAACGTCAAAATGAAGAATTTAGATATTTCTAATTCTGGATTATTTACAATATCTTCGATTTTTTGGAAATCAGTAATTAAGTTTGATTTCTTTTGTTTCTCTGTAATTCTTTCAAGTTCCTCAAGTGTAACATCTAGTGCATGCTTGTTCTCTTCGAACGCTTGCATGACTTGATCTTGCCATGTATATGGAGAATAAACTCCTTTATTCGTATATAGCTTGTAAGGAAAACCTTCAGATTCTAGTAATTTTGCAAGCTTGTATACTTTATCGTTTTGTAAACAACGCGAGTTAATTACTTTTCCATCCACATAAACAATTGCCCCATTGCTCGCTCCAACTGGAAGAGATAGTTTATATTCTTCCAATAATTTCAAAGCATCCTCTTTTGCACGACCAGAACAAATCATGACTATATGACCAGCCTCTTTTGCAGTTTGGATAGCTTGTAAGTTCTCTTTGGAGATTTCAAGACTAGATGATAGTAGTGTTCCATCCATATCTAATGCGATTAATTTCAAAATGACCACCTCTTTGTTTTTATTATACATAGTTATATGGAGGAAACATATAAACTTATCTTGGAAAGATTGTATTTTACCTCTCATGAACTATCAGTAAGAATTTGATAGATTCCACTTTATTAATGAAAGATTTATGTTAATTTGTAACAAAAGTAGAGGTGAGTATGGCGATATTTCGTTATATGACTGTAATGTTACAATAACATTACAAACATAAACTTAGTAGAAATTGCATTAAAACAAGGTTTTTAAGGGTGTTTATAAAAAAACGTAAAAAAAGTGTAATAAAATTTACGTAATTATATTGCAACGTAATAATAGATATGTTACATTAATGTTACAAACGTTACGTTATTAAATTTAATGTAACATCAACATAAAAACTATGAAATAAACATTTCTTAGAAATTACATATAGATAACTTATTAAGAGGAGGATACATAATATGAAAGAGCAAGTATTACAAGTAACAAAAGGTGACTTCGTAGGATCAGCAAGTGGAGCAGTAGTATTAACAGCATTAATCGTATTTCTATCAAGCGCATTAGTATAATAGAAGTTTTGTAACAAAAGAAGAGAAGGGAGAATGAAAGAAATGAAAGAGCAAGTATTACAAGTAACAAAAGGTGATTTCGTAGGATCAGCAAGTGGAGCAGTAGTATTAACAGCGTTAATCGTATTTCTATCAAGCGTGTTAGTATAATAAAAGTTTTGTAACAAAAAACAAATGAAGGGAGAATGAAAGAAATGAAAGAGCAAGTATTACAAGTAACAAAAGGGGATTTCGTAGGATCAGCAAGTGGAGCAGTAGTGTTAACAGCATTAATCGTATTTCTATCAAGCGTGTTAGTATAATAAAAACTTTGTAACAAAAAACAAATGAAGGGAGAATGAAAGAAATGAAAGAGCAAGTATTACAAGTAACAAAAGGTGACTTTGTAGGATCAGCAAGTGGAGCGGTAGTATTAACAGCATTAATCGTATTTCTATCAAGTGTATTAGTGTAATAGAAGTTTTACATTATACAAAATGAAAGGAGAATGAGGAATATGAACAGTGAACAAGTGTTACAAGTAACAAAAACAGATTTATTAGGATCATTAGGTGGAGCGGTAGTATTAACATCATTTATTCTATTCCTTGCAAATGTATTAGTATGAGACATATAAATACAATTATTCAAAAAAAATAAAGACTCTAGCATATTAGTAAGTAATTAATATGTTGGGGTCTTTTTTATTTTTCTTCTATATATCCCTTCAAGTATGAATAGTCCCCTTTATTTTAAAGAGAAAAAAGTCGAATTTTATATGTAAGAAAAAAAGAGGAATTTGACAGAAAAGATAGAAAATTTTAAAGGTCAGAATTTGTTAGCTTGCTAACTAATTTCTATTAATTGATGTTGGAAGCGTTTTCGGTTGGTTTTAAGTATGGACCATTTAATCTATTTACAGGGGGATGAGGATTTTATGAAACAAAAATCTATGGATACGCTAGCTGCACAAATGGAGGACTTTTTTCCAGTACGTGATGTAGATCATTTGGAATTTTACGTAGGAAATGCAAAGCAATCAAGCTATTACCTTGCGAGAGCATTCGGATTCAAAATTGTGGCTTACTCTGGATTAGAAACTGGTAATCGTGAAAAAGTATCTTATGTTCTTGTGCAAAAAAATATGCGTTTCGTTGTGTCTGGGGCTTTAAGTAGCGACAATCGTATTGCAGAATTTGTAAAGACTCATGGTGATGGCGTGAAAGATGTGGCGTTACTTGTTGACGATGTTGATAAAGCATACTCGGAAGCGGTGAAACGTGGTGCCGTCGCAATTGCTCCGCCTGTAGAGTTAACAGATGAGAACGGTACATTGAAAAAAGCAGTTATTGGTACGTATGGTGATACAATTCATACGCTTGTAGAGCGTAAAAATTATAAAGGAACATTTATGCCAGGATTCCAAAAGGCTGAGTTTGATATTCCATTTGAAGAGTCAGGTTTAATTGCTGTAGACCATGTAGTTGGTAATGTTGAAAAGATGGAAGAGTGGGTTAGTTATTACGAGAACGTTATGGGCTTTAAACAAATGATCCATTTTGATGATGATGATATCAGTACAGAGTATTCAGCATTAATGTCGAAGGTTATGACAAATGGAAGTCGTATTAAGTTCCCTATTAACGAACCAGCAGATGGAAAGCGAAAATCACAAATTCAAGAGTATCTAGAATTCTACAATGGAGCAGGTGTACAGCATCTTGCTTTACTAACAAATGACATTGTTAAAACAGTAGAAGCGCTTCGTGCAAATGGTGTGGAGTTTTTAGATACACCAGATACTTATTATGATGAGTTAACTGCACGAGTTGGAAAAATTGATGAAGAAATTGATAAATTAAAAGAATTAAAGATTTTAGTAGATCGCGATGATGAAGGATACTTACTACAAATCTTTACGAAACCAATTGTAGATCGTCCAACTTTATTTATTGAAATCATTCAGCGTAAAGGTTCTCGTGGATTTGGAGAAGGAAACTTTAAAGCGTTATTCGAATCAATTGAAAGAGAACAAGAGCGTCGCGGGAATTTATAAAATTTATATCCACCAGCAATCATTCTTTTGCTGGTGGAAATTTCATTTTCATAAGGAGGAATCATGATGAAATTTGTTACATTTCGTCTTCCTTCAAAAGAAATGCGAGCTGGATGGCTTGAAGGTGACAAAGTAATCGATATGAATCTTGCTAGTGGTGGAAAATTACCTTCTTCTATGTTCGCCTTTTTAGAGAAAGCGGATGAGTATGTAGAAGTGTTGCGTAATATTAATAATCTGGAAAAGGGCATATATTCTTTAGAGGAAGTGCAATTAGCAGCAGCGATTCCTAATCCGAGTAGTATTAGGGATTTTTATGCATTTGAACAGCACGTAAAAACGGCACGTAGCCGAAGAGGGTTAGATGTTGTACCTGAATGGTACGATATCCCGGTTTTTTATTTTACGAACCATCGTGCTGTAATTGGTCCAGATGATGTTGTAATTAGTCCGAAGAAATCTAAAAAACTTGATTATGAGTTAGAGATTGCTTGCGTAATTGGGAAAGAAGGAAGAAATATTTCTCGTGAGCAAGCAGAGGAATATATTTTTGGTTATTGTATTATGAATGATTGGAGTGCAAGGGACTTACAAGCAACAGAAATGAAGGTAGGACTTGGTCCAGCGAAAGGAAAAGATTTTGCAACTTCATTAGGAGCGTACCTTGTTACGAAAGAGGAACTAGATATTTATCGTAATGGTGACCGTTATGAGTTAGAGATGACTGCTCATGTAAATGGAAAGCTATTATCAAAAGGGAACTTCCAAGATATTTACTATACATTTGCTGAAATGATTGAACGTGCTTCGGAAGACGTTACGTTATATCCAGGCGATGTGATTGGTTCTGGAACAGTAGGAACAGGTTGCATTTTAGAACTAGGCACAGAAGAGTGGCTACAAGATGGTGATGTGGTAGAACTTACGATTACTGGTTTAGGTACGTTACGTAATACGGTTAAAAAAGAAAGGGAAGCAGGTGATGGGCATGTTTTATCGTCACATGGGGGAGCTACCTCATAAACGACATGTACAATTCCGTAAAAAAGATGGGTCGCTTTATCGTGAACAGGTAATGGGAACAAAAGGTTTTTCTGGTACGCAATCTATTTTGTACCATCATTATATGCCAACGGAAGTAGGGCATGCGGCATTATCTCATTCTTGTCAGTTGCAGTATGAAGAAGATGTAGCTCTTGCTCATCGTCATTTTCGCACGAAAGAAAATAAAAAAACTGGCGATGCAGTAAGCGGAAGAAACTTTATGCTTGGGAATGAGGATTTATTAATTGGAGTAGTGACTCCAACAGAAAAAATGGACTATTTCTACCGTAATGGTGATGGCGATGAAATGTTATTTGTTCATTACGGAACGGGGAAAATTGAAACGATGTTTGGAACGATTCACTATCGAAAAGGCGATTATGTAACAATCCCAATTGGAACGATTTATCGTGTTATTCCTGATGAAGGAGAGACTAAGTTTCTTGTTGTAGAGGCGAATAGCCAAATTACAACACCGCGCCGCTATCGCAATGAGTATGGACAATTGTTAGAGCATAGTCCGTTTTGTGAGAGAGATATTCGTGGCCCGGAAAAATTAGAGACGTATGATGAAAAAGGTGAGTTTGTCGTAATGACAAAGTCGCGAGGGTATATGCATAAACATGTTTTAGGACACCATCCGTTAGATGTAGTTGGATGGGATGGCTATTTATATCCGTGGGTCTTTAATGTAGAGGACTTTGAACCAATTACAGGTCGTATTCATCAGCCACCTCCAGTACATCAAACGTTCGAGGGTCACAATTTCGTTATTTGCTCTTTCGTACCACGTTTATACGACTATCATCCAGAATCTATTCCGGCACCGTATTATCATAGTAACGTGAATAGTGATGAAGTACTGTACTACGTAGAAGGTAACTTTATGAGCCGAAAAGGTGTGGAGGAAGGGTCTATTACACTTCATCCGAGCGGCATTCCTCATGGGCCACATCCTGGGAAAACAGAGGCGAGTATAGGGAAAAAAGAAACGCTTGAATTAGCTGTTATGATAGATACATTCCGTCCGCTTCGTATTGTAAAACAAGCACATGAAACAGAAGATGAAAAATATATGTATAGCTGGATTGAAGAGGGATCATATACTGTGAAATAAGTAAAAAGAGGCATGCTCAATAACGGAGCATGCCTCTTTCATGGAATCGACATGTATAATAATACCAAAGAAAGTTATAGAAAGATATATAGAAAGAATGATAAAAATCGTGCATATTCATAAGAGTTTCTACTTATTTCGACAAAAGTATTGACTGGGGAAAGTACTATGAGTAAAATAAAAAAGCGAATTAAAAATTTTCAGAAAATTTAAAACTTGGAGGAGCATGCTATGAAGCAAATTTTTCAAAAGAAGCCTATTGCGAAGTTAATGCAAGAGAGTAAACAAAAGACGTTAGCAAGAACATTGGGCGCACTAGATTTAACGATGTTTGGAATCGGGGCAATTGTTGGAACGGGTATTTTTGTTCTAACGGGCGTGGTAGCAGCGAAACATTCTGGACCAGCTATTATATTATCATTTGCGATAGCCGCGTTAGCCTGTGCCTTTGCTGCATTTTGTTATGCTGAATTCGCTTCTTCAGTTCCTGTCTCAGGCAGTGTGTACACGTACACATATGCGACGATGGGAGAAGTATTCGCATTTTTAATTGGATGGGACTTAATGCTTGAGTATTTACTTGCTACATCTGCTGTGGCAAACGGTTGGTCCGCTTATTTCCAATCTTTATTAAAGGGATTTGGAATCCATATTCCTACCATTCTCTCCTCGGCCCCTGGTACAGGAAAGGGTGGAATCATTGATTTACCTGCAGTTCTAATTATTTTAGTGATGACTGTTCTTTTATCTAGAGGTGTTCGTGAAAGTGCACGTGTAAATAATATTATGGTATTTATTAAAATAGCGGTTGTTCTTATTTTTATCTTTGCTGGTTTTAATTATGTAAAACCTGAAAACTGGACGCCTTTTATGCCGTTTGGTTTAGATGGTGTAATGGCTGGAGCTGCTACAGTATTCTTTGCATTCATAGGGTTTGATGCAGTTTCAACAGCGGCAGAAGAAGTGAAGCGCCCCCAGCGTGATTTACCAATTGGTATTATTGCATCGTTATTAATTTGTACAGTTCTTTATATCGTTGTTTCGCTTATTTTGACAGGAATTGTTCCATACGGACAGCTAAATATATCAGATCCAGTTGCTTTTGCACTTCAATTTATTGGACAAGATGGTTTAGCGGGAGTAATTTCAGTAGGAGCAATTACAGGAATCACGACAGTAATGCTAGTTATGATGTATGGGCAAGTACGTGTTTCGTATGCAATGAGTAGAGATGGATTATTGCCGAAACGTCTTGCTAAAGTTCACCCGAAATTTAAAACACCGTTTTTAAATACGTGGACAACGGGAATTATTGCAGCGCTTATTTCAGGATTAATAGATTTAAATGTATTAGCGCATCTTGTAAATATGGGGACTTTATCAGCCTTTGCACTTGTAGCTGTTGCTGTTATTGTAATGAGAAGAACACATCCTGATTTACCAAGAGCATTTAAGGCGCCGCTTGTACCATTTTTACCAGCGTTAACAGTAATTTTTTGTTTATACTTAATGCTTCAATTATCCGGAACGGCTTGGATTAGTTTTGGGATATGGATGGTTATCGGTATTGCAGTTTACTTCTTATATAGCCGTAAACATAGTGCTTTAAATAATAGTAAAGACGAAGAAGATGTAGCAAATCTATAAGTAGGAAAATCCATTCTAATTCTGTTAGAATGGATTTTTTTATTTGAAAATTTACATTTTTCTGAATGTATTATAAGATAATTGTTGGCGAACTAAAGGGGTGAAATGATGAAAAATACGTGGCGTGAGTTAAGGGAGATGGATCGTAACGTATGGATTCGGTTTATTGGTGAGACGTTAAATGGAATTGCAATGATGATGTTGATGCCTTTTTTTGCATTATATTTAAAAGATAAGGTGGATTCTTTATTGCAGGTCGGAGTGATTATGGCGCTTTCTCCAATTGCTGCAAGCTTTGGATCAATTATAGGGGGAAGAATTGCTGATATATATGGAAGAAAACCGATTATGATATTTTCGATGGCGAGCAATGCGGTATTCATGCTCGGTTTTTTATTTATAGAAGGATTTATTCCATATGCGATTTTATCTATTTTTTTAGGATTAAGTAATTCGTTATTTCATCCAGCTGCATCAGCGATGGTTGCGGATGTAACGGCGCCAGAAAAAAGAACAGAAGCATATGGTTTATTGCGAATGGGACACAATATAGGTGCTGCAATTGGTCCGATAATGGGGGCTTCAGTAGTTATGTTATCGAAGAACCTTGTGTTTATTATTGCCGCATCTACGATGTTATTTTATGCATTACTTGTATTCGTCCTTATTCAAGAGACAATGCCAAAGAGTACGAATAAAGAAGGTGATACAGAAAAAGAATCAGGAGCAGTGTGGAAAATTGTATTGCGAGATAAGGCACTCATGATTTATTTATTAGCAGGTATCATTATTTCGATGGGATTTTCTCAAACAGAAGGCATGTTGCCACTGCACTTTGACAATGAAATGAAAGATATTTTTGGAACTAACAATCCATATCCATATTTAATGGCTTTAAATGGACTATTAGTTGTGTTGTTCCAATTTCAAATTTCAAAATGGGTCACAGATAAACCTGTTGGAAAGACGATGTTATATGGTGCATGTTTGTTTGGGATTGGGTTATTTTTCATAGGGTGGTTACCGAAGTGGTTTGGAGGACTTGATACAAATGCTACGATTATTTTAATAACTTTACTGTTTGTATATGCCATATATACGTTAGGTGAGATGATTATGTCGCCTGTACAGATGACGTTTGTAGCGAATTTGGCCCCTGAGCATTTGAGGGGGACTTATATGGGAGCTGCAAGTTTGCAGTGGATTACAGGAAGTGCATTCGGCCCACTTCTTGGAGGTTTTTTATTAGACCGATTACTTGGCCACTTTCTATTTACAATTTTAGCTGTAGGTTGTGTAGTTGCAGGTATTGTATATATTTCTTTAGACCGCCTTGTTGAACAAAGGCAAAAAAGCACACTAACCAAACAATCTTCTTAATAATTAGATGACATACACAAAAAGGGGATTTCTACATATTTTAGGTACATAACTAGATTGAGTTGCAATTTTATATATCTATGAAGAAATTTAAGTGGAAAAAGTATAGAAAACCAATAAGTGGTGTCATTTAATTATTTGTGGAAGTTGCATTTTATTTCAAATAGGAACTACCTATTTTTATAAAAAGTGCTAAAATAGAAAAATGAAAACAATTGGTTAGGGTGATTTCAGTGACAAAAATTAAATTAGGTTTATTATATGGTGGAAAATCAGCTGAGCATCAAGTTTCGCTACAAACGGCTCTTGCTGCTATTAAAGCATTAAATCAAGATAAATTCGAGATTCATCCAATTTATATTACAGAACAAGGTCAATGGGTACGCGGTGAGCGTATTGAAGGTGAAGTAACAGATGTTGAAGTTCTAAAAATGAGCGGTGCAGAAAATGCGATTTCTCCGTTATCATTAAGCACAGAAATCATTCCATCTACAAATGCTGAGGAAAATGCTATCGATGTTATTTTCCCATTACTACATGGACCAAATGGTGAAGATGGAACGGTGCAAGGATTATTAGAATTAATGAACATTCCGTATGTAGGAAATGGTGTTCTAGCATCTGCTGCTGGTATGGATAAAGTTGTTATGAAAAACATCTTTGCAGAAGCTGGATTGAAACAAGCAAAATATGCATCATTTATTCGTAGTGCATGGGAAAAAGATCGTGAAACAGCATATGAAAAAGTAGAAGAAGTATTAGGATACCCTTGCTTCGTAAAACCAGCAAACCTTGGTTCAAGTGTTGGGATTAATAAGTGTAAAAATCGTGAAGAACTTGAGAATGCATTTGAAGAAGCATTCCAATTTGACCGTAAAATTATTGTGGAAGAAAATATCGTTGGACGTGAAGTAGAAGTTGGTGTACTAGGTAATGATGAACCGAAATGTTCAGTTGTAGGTGAAATCGTACCTAAAAAAGACTTCTATGATTATAAGTCGAAATACATCGATGGTGATACAGCGTTAATTATTCCAGCTGAAATGACAGAAGAAGAGTCTAATGTTATTAAGCGAGATGCGATTGTTGCATTCCAATCGTTAGATGGCGCTGGCTTAACGCGAGCTGATTTCTTCTTAACGAAAGATGGAGAAGTATATATTAACGAAGTGAATACGATGCCAGGATTTACGCCGTTTAGTATGTTCCCTCTACTATGGCAACATACTGGATTACCGTATCCGGAATTAATTGAAGAGCTAATTCGTTTAGCAATGGAGCGTCACGAAGAAAAACAAAAAATTAAATATACAATCTAACAAAAAAAGGAGGAGGCACTATTCGAAGGAATAGTGCTTCCTCTATGTAAGGAGTGTTTTTATGATAAATCGAACGTTAAAACAAGTAGAACAAATGACAAATGGTACGGGATTAGCAGAGCAGTATGAGGGAATTACTATACAAGGAGTGTCTATTGATACGAGAAAAATCGAAAAAGGAAACTTATATGTTCCGATTCAAGGTGAACGTTTCGATGGACATGCTTTTGTAGATAAAGCTGTTGAAAATGGAGCTGTGGCGACATTATGGATGAAAGATGTAGCAAATCCACCTGAGAATCTTCCGGTTATTTTTGTGGAAGACACGCTATCAGCATTACAAATGTTAGCAAAAAACTATCGCGACCAATTGGACGTTAAAGTGATTGGTGTGACAGGTAGTAACGGTAAAACATCTACAAAAGATATTGTAACAAGTCTTCTTGCGACTAAATTCAAAGTTCAAAAAACAGAAGGAAACTTCAATAATCATATCGGGCTACCTCTTACTATTTTAAACTTAGAAGAAAATACAGAAGTAGCTGTATTAGAAATGGGAATGTCAAGCCGCGGGGAAATTGAATTCTTATCTAAGTTAGCTCGTCCAAATGCAGCTATCATTACGAACATTGGTGAAGCGCATTTAATGGACTTAGGCTCTCGTGAGGCAATTGCTGAAGCGAAATTAGAAATTGTGACAGGATTACAAGAAGGTGGAGTGTTCGTATATAACGGAGATGAGCCGTTATTAACGAATCGTGTTCCTGAAATGAATTTAATAGCTGAAACAGTTACGTTTGGTGATGCTAGAGCAAATGATTACTATCCAACGACTGTAACGTTACAAGCAACTGGGACACACTTTAAAATGAATAGAGAAGAAAACATTTCATTCTATCTACCGGTATTAGGGAAACACAATGTGTATAATACGCTTGCTTCTATGGCAATTGCGAAACATTTTGGTGTAACGTGGGAAGAGATGAAAGAAGGTTTAGTAACACTTCAAATGACAGGCATGCGTATGGAAATTGTAAAAACAAATAGTGGATTAACAATTATCAACGATGCTTATAATGCAAGTCCAACAGCTATGGAAGCAGCATTCCACCTAATGAATGGTTTAGATGGATTCTCTAAAAAGATTGTTGTTCTCGGCGATATGTTAGAGCTTGGAGATCAAGAAGTACAGTTTCATTATGAGGTAGGTAAATTAATCGATCCAGCAAAAATCTCCTATGTGTTCACATATGGTAAATTAGGGGCTCAAATTGCTGAAGGAGCGAAAATTAATTTCCCTAACGAACGTGTAAAGGCTTATGATAATAAAGAAGAGTTAGTAAAAGAGTTGCAAGCAGTAGTCGATGCAAAAGATGTTGTATTAATAAAAGCATCTCGCGGTATGAAATTGGAAGAAGTAATTACGATGTTGAAATAATTGGTGTATATAAATAGGGATGATAGCAACGAAAAAAGAAGAAACTTATAATAAGCGCTTACAGTAAATATAAAAAAATAAAAGTGAAGAAAAAACCTCTGAATATGAAAATAAGGTAACAGTTGGGTTTGCTTTTTACACATACAAAACTTATAATTGATAAAGTGTAATAACGTTTAGAAGTATTTTCGTGAAGAATATACGCCCGTTTATATACGTGAGCATTCAGGAAAAGGGCTTTTCCGCAAATTCGGAAAACGCCTTTTTTTAAATGATAAGTATAGGATAGAAAAGGAGAAGTAACATTGACAACATTTCGAGAATTAGGATTAAGTGATTCTTTACTGCAATCTGTTGAAAGTATGGGCTTTGAAGAGGCTACGCCAATTCAAGCTGAAACAATTCCACATGCATTGCAAGGTAAGGATATTATTGGGCAAGCACAAACAGGTACAGGGAAAACAGCAGCATTCGGATTACCACTATTAGATAAAGTGGATACACATAAAGAATCGGTTCAAGGTATTGTTATCGCGCCAACGCGTGAATTAGCAATTCAAGTTGGAGAAGAGCTATACAAAATTGGTAAACATAAACGCGTTCGTATCTTACCAATTTACGGTGGTCAAGATATTAACCGCCAAATTCGTGCTCTAAAAAAACACCCACACATTATTGTTGGTACGCCGGGTCGTATTTTAGATCATATTAACCGTAAAACACTTCGCTTACAAAACGTAGAGACAGTTGTTCTTGACGAAGCGGATGAAATGTTAAACATGGGCTTCATTGAAGATATTGAAGCAATTTTAACAGATGTGCCAGAAACACACCAAACATTACTATTCTCAGCGACAATGCCGGATCCAATCCGTCGTATTGCTGAGCGTTTCATGACTGAGCCTCAACACATTAAAGTAAAAGCAAAAGAAGTAACAATGCCAAACATTCAGCAGTTCTATTTAGAAGTGCAAGAAAAGAAAAAGTTTGATGTATTGACACGCTTATTAGACATTCAATCTCCAGAGCTTGCGATTGTATTCGGTCGTACAAAGCGTCGTGTTGATGAATTATCAGAAGCATTAAATTTACGTGGTTATGCTGCGGAAGGTATCCACGGTGATTTAACTCAGGCGAAACGTATGTCTGTATTACGTAAGTTCAAAGAAGGTTCTATTGAAGTTCTTGTTGCAACAGACGTTGCTGCACGTGGTCTTGATATTTCAGGTGTAACACACGTATACAACTTCGATATTCCACAAGATCCAGAATCATACGTTCACCGTATTGGCCGTACTGGTCGTGCAGGTAAAAAAGGTATTGCAATGCTATTTGTAACACCACGTGAATCTGGACAATTAAAAAATATCGAGCGTACAACAAAACGTAAAATGGACCGCATGGATGCACCAACACTTGACGAGGCACTAGAAGGTCAACAACGTTTAATCGCTGAAAAACTTCAAAACACAATTGAAAATGAAAACTTAGCATACTACAAGCGTATTGCGGAAGAAATGTTAGAAGAGAACGACTCTGTAACAGTAGTAGCTGCTGCTTTAAAAATGATGACAAAAGAGCCAGATACAACTCCAATCGCTTTAACATCAGAACCACCAGTTGTTGCAAGAGGTGGCGGTTCTAAAAAACGCGGCGGTAACGGAGGCGGATACCGTGATGGTAACCGTAATCGTAGTCGTGATGGACGCGGTGGCGATGGTCGTAACCGTGACCGCAATCGTGATGGTCGTAATCGTGACGGTAACCGTGATCGCAATCGTGATGGCGGCAACCGTGGTCGTCGTGGAGAAGGTCAAGGTCGCCCAGGATCTTCAAACGGACGCGGCGAAAGAAAACATCATAGCCGTAAGCCACAAGCTTAATAGTAAAAAAGAGAATGCCCTTTTCCGGCATTCTCTTTTTTTATTTCTGTAATTGTACATACTACATAATAACTTGTGTAGAAATGAGGTGCTACATGCTTGTAAGACTTGGGTATGTTGCGATGAGTGTACATTTGAAAAACGCATCCCCATCTCAAACGATGACGTACGCGCAGTTTCAAAAAATAGATGATCGGGAAGCGGCGATTCGTAAACTTGAAAGAATTGCTAATTCGAATTTGGAAAATTGCTTACGGTTATTAAAACATAACAAAGGCCATGATATATCCTTTTTTCGACTTAGTTCCAAGTTGATTCCTTTAGCGAATCATGAGGAGTTGTTAGAGTGGAACTACATTCGTCCCTTAAAAGAAAATTTAAAAGTGTTAGGTGATTACGCTATTCGAATGAATATGCGTATTGATTTTCATCCAGATCATTTTGTTGTACTTAATTCACCCGAGGAGAATATTTTTAAACAATCTGTCAAGACATTACAAATGCATAGAAAATTATTAAAAGGTATGGGAATTGAACATAAGCAACGATGTGTAATGCATGTTGGGGGCGGATATAAAGATAAAGAGCTCGCATTAGAGCGTTTTATAGAGAATTGGTCTAACGTCCCAAGAGGTATTCAGGAAATGATTATGTTAGAAAATGATGATACAACTTTTACGCTCGAGGACACATTATATTTAGGAGAAAAGTTGGACATTCCCGTTGTATTTGATTTACATCATCATATGATGAATCATGATCGAGAAGATTGGCATGAAGATTGGGCGCGTGTTATACATACGTGGGAATCGTCTTTGTTACCGGTGAAAATGCACATTTCTAGTCCTAGAGAGGGAAAAGACCCAAGGGCACATGCGGACTTTATTAATGTAGATACTTTTTTATCTTTTTTAAAAAAGATAAAAGGAAGTGTTCCGCAAATTGATTGTATGATTGAAGCGAAGAAGAAGGATGAGTCTTTATTTCAACTCATGAGAGATTTAAGTGAACAAACAGATGTGGAAATTGTCGATGGTGCGAGCTTTTATATTAAATGAGCTCTGCACCATCGAGTTTTTTTATTAATAGAGGAGTGCAAATACCACCAATGATCAATCCTGTTAAATGGCTGATAGGGTTGGCAGAGGGATTGAAGAAAGTGAATAGTAGCAATATACATATCATAATTGAAAAAATAGCGATGTCTCTTGGATTGGAAGAACGATATCGGCTATACAATAGAAATAACTGTGCGCCTAGCAATCCGAAAATGCCACCAGATGCCCCGGCATGAATATATTCATAAGGCATAATAAGATAAGAGGACATATTTCCGAGAATGCCAGAAAGGAAAAAAATAATGATGAAAGACAAGTGCCCTAGTTGTTTTTCAATAGAAGAGCCAAGCACGAATAAACAAATACTATTAAAAAGAAAATGTTGTAAGTCTACATGTACGAGCAGGGAAGTTAGGAGACGCCACCATTCTCCTTTAGCGATATATTCATTAGAAGCTGCCATAGGAAAGAGGGGAAAATCACCTAATATAATCATGATTAATTGTATGAGAAGTAAAGCGATGGTGATTGGTTGTAAGGAAATGCGGGCGGATGGTATTAGCATGTTGTGAGTATCACTCCTTTTGCATCAGAAAGATTCTCTGTTATTCTTACAATATGAAAAAAGAAAGCTAAATAGAAGAAGGGGATTTTGAAATGATTGTAGGGATTGGAATCGATATTATTGAATTGAATCGAATTGAAAAAATGATAGATGGAAAGCTTAAATTTATGGAACGTATTTTAACTGAAAGTGAACGTAATGTTGCAAAGGGGCTGAAGGGAAGTCGCCTTACAGAGTTTGTAGCTGGAAGATTTGCAGCGAAAGAGGCGTATTCAAAAGCGGTAGGGACTGGTATCGGGAAAGAAGTGAGTTTTTTAGATATTGAAGTAAGAAATGATGATAGAGGTAAGCCGATTCTTATTACAAGTACAGAGCATATTGTTCATTTATCAATTAGTCATAGTAAGGAATTTGCTGTTGCTCAAGTTGTTTTAGAAAGCTCGTCACGCTAGTCTGCATATTTTATATCTTTGTCTCATATATTTGTGGTAGCGATAAGGAAGGTACATCTTCCATTCATTTATAGGGGCAAAGGGGCTGAAGTGATGAAAAGGCGTCTGTTTTTAGTTCTTGTCGGTTTATTAACCGTTTTTGTGTTGGCCGGTTGTATGGAAAAGAAACAAGATGATGTTGTGAGAGATTTAGAGGCGAAAGTAAAAGGGTTGAAAAGCTATCAAGCTGAAGCGAAATTATCTATTAAAACAGGGAATGAGCCTCAGGAGTATAAGGTAGAAATATGGCATAAGGAACCTTCTTTTTATCGTGTGAATTTGCAGAATGCGAAAAAAGATCAAAGTCAAATTATTTTAAGGAATGAAGAAGGTGTATTTGTATTAACGCCAGCGCTTAATAAGAGTTTCCGTTTCCAAAGTGATTGGCCGCAAAATAGTAGCCAGGCTTATTTATACGAATCCCTTGTGAGGGATATTTTGCAGGATAAGAAAAACCTTACTTTTGAAAAAACAGATAAGTATTATATCTTTAAAACAAAAACAAATTATCAACACCAAAACATGTTGCCGAAACAAGAGATTACATTGAAGAAAAGTGATTTAACACCAGTTTCGGTGAAGTTAATGGATAATGATCAAAATGTTCTTGTAAAAGTAGATTTCTCTAAAGTGAAATTTGATGCGAAATTTGATAAAGGTGCATTTGATACGAAACAAAATATGTCTAGAGCGCAAGTAGATGTTCAAACGACAGCGAAAGAAGAAAAACCATTTGCTATTTTGTATCCGCGTGATACGCCGCAAGGTATGACTTTGAAAGATGAAAAAGAGTTGAAGACAGACAGTGGCAAGCGTGCGATACTCACATACACTGGAAGTAAGAAATCCTTTACTTTAATACAAGAAAAGGCAAAAGTTGCAGAGGCTTCGTCAGCGATAAGTGTGAGCGGAGAATTAGTTGATCTTGGCTTTACAATTGGAGCATTGACGAAAGACTCTTTAACGTGGTCGCATAACGGAGTAGAATATATGCTCGTGTCTAAAGGTTTAGAGCCGAAGGAGCTGTTAATGGTTGCTCGTTCAGTTACAGAGAAGCAAGTGAAGTAAACTTCTTAGACGTGGTGATATATGTGCACCACGTCTTTTCTTAGTTTGAAGGGTGGATTTCATAAAAGAAGCATATAAAAGAATAAGCTTCGCATATCGTGTATAAGGAAGTGTGTTTATGGAAGAAGCGCCATTTTACCGTGACACTTGGGTGGAAGTGGATTTAGATGCGATTTATAACAATGTTACACATATTAAAGAATTTATCCCAAGTGGTGTAGAAATTTTTGCCGTAGTTAAAGGGAATGCATATGGGCACGATTATGTACCGGTGGCTAAAACAGCATTAGAAGCGGGGGCGACAAGGTTAGCAGTTGCGTTCTTAGATGAAGCTTTAGTGCTTCGAAGAGCTGGTATTACTGCGCCGATTTTAGTGTTAGGTCCTTCTCCTCCTCGTGATATAAATGTAGCTGCTGAAAATGATGTAGCATTAACTGTTTTTCAAAAGGAATGGGTAGATGAAGCAATCAAACTTTGGGATGGTTCGTCTACGATGAAATACCATATTAATTTCGATAGTGGTATGGGGAGAATTGGAATACGTGAACGTAAAGAATTAAAAGGATTTTTAAAAAGCTTAGAAGGTGCACCATTCTTAGAATTGGAAGGAGTTTATACGCATTTTGCAACGGCAGATGAGGTGGAGACTTCTTACTTTGATAAGCAATATAACACATTTTTGGAGCAGTTAAGTTGGTTGAAAGAATTCGGAGTGGATCCTAAGTTTGTTCATACAGCTAATAGTGCTGCAACGCTACGTTTTCAAGGGATTACATTTAATGCGGTACGAATTGGCATTGCGATGTATGGGTTATCTCCATCTGTAGAAATACGCCCTTTTTTACCGTTTAAATTAGAACCAGCGCTATCATTGCATACGAAAGTTGCTCATATTAAACAGGTGATTAAAGGGGATGGAATTAGTTATAACGTCACTTATCGAACGAAAACTGAAGAATGGATTGCGACTGTTGCAATTGGTTATGCAGATGGCTGGCTTAGAAGATTACAAGGATTTGAAGTGCTTGTAAATGGTAAAAGGGTACCGATTGTAGGGCGAGTAACAATGGATCAATTCATGATTCACCTTCCTTGTGAAGTGCCTCTTGGCACGAAAGTTACACTCATTGGAAGGCAAGGAGATGAATATATTAGCGCTACAGAGGTTGCGGAATATTCAGGGACTATTAATTATGAAATTATTACAACGATTAGTTTCCGTGTGCCGAGAATATTTATACGGAACGGTAAAGTTGTGGAAGTAATCAATTATTTGAATGATATATAGAATGTAGTATGATTTGCTTCTTGTCATGTGAGAGGACTTTTCGGTGGCTAAGAATAAGTTCGTTTTTTGACGAGAAGCTTTTTACTTATCATTACTTTTAACATAATTTAACGTGGAAACTCTTCCGTTTCTTGTTGTAATGAGATAAAAAATAAAAGAATATGAATGTTTTGTTTGTGAATTGGAAAACATAAGCAAGGAATAAGGAAGTCTTTGCAACAGGCTCCATACAATGGTATTATTACAATAGGTGTCATATATATATTTGGGTGTGTAGTTGACGGTGGAGGTGTATTTTTGTGTCCGAATCAAGTGTAACTACTGAAATCGTGGTTCGGTTGCCAAAGCAAATGGTAACGGAATTGGACGGAATTGGAAAACAAGAGAATAAGAATCGCCATGAACTAATTTGCCAGGCAACACAACTGTTATTGCGTCAACATAAGACGAAGAAACGCTACCAACATGAATCAATGCGACGTGGGTACATTGAAATGGGAAAAATTAATCTTGGTATTGCATCTGAAGCTTTCTTAGCAGAGTATGAAGCAGCTCATACAGTAGAACGCTTAGTTAGCGGGGGGTAATATTTTGATTGTAAAACGCGGCGACGTGTATTTTGCAGACCTTTCCCCAGTTGTTGGTTCTGAGCAAGGAGGCGTTCGTCCGGTTCTTGTCATTCAAAATGACATCGGAAATCGTTTTAGTCCAACGGTGATTGTAGCGGCTATTACTGCACAGATTCAAAAAGCGAAATTACCCACTCATGTGGAAATTGATGCGAAAAAGTACGGTTTTGAGAGAGATTCTGTTATTTTACTTGAGCAGATTCGAACAATCGATAAGCAGCGCTTAACGGACAAAATCACTCACTTAGATGAAGTGATGATGATTCGTGTAGATGAAGCGCTACAAATTAGTTTAGGACTAATAGATTTTTAAATCGGCAGTTTAAGTTGCTCTCTTTGAAGGGCAACTTTTTTTATTATAGAGGAGGTTGCGGTTGTATATGGAAATGGTAGATAATCGACAAGCGTTAATGAAAATGTTAGTGAAGGAATTAGGCTTTACCGAAAAGCAAGTTCGTCATGTTATTCAATTAACAGAAGAAGGTAACACAGTTCCATTTATTGCTCGTTACCGAAAAGAATGGACAGGCTCTTTAGATGAAGTGCAAATTCGTATGATTTTAGAGAGATGGCAATATATGATGCAGCTTGAAGATAGGAAAGAAGAGGTTCTTCGTCTTATTGATGAGAAGGGGAAACTGACAGGAGAATTACGTCAGCAAATTGTGAAAGCTACAAAGTTGCAAGAAGTAGAAGATTTATATCGTCCGTATAAAGAGAAGAGAAGAACGAAAGCAACGATTGCAAAAGAAAAAGGATTAGAGCCATTAGCTGAATGGTTATTGTTATATACGAAAGAAGATCCGAATCAGAAGGCAATAGAGTTTATAAATGCCGAGAAAGAAGTGCAATCTGCAGAAGAAGCATTGCAAGGTGCTCAAGACATTATTGCAGAAATCGTTTCAGATGAAGCGGTATATCGTAGTTGGATTCGGAACGTGACTTTTAGAAAAGGTGTTATGTCTTCGGCTGTAAAAGATGAAGAGAAAGATGAAAAAAATATATATGAAATGTATTACAGCTATGAAGAACCGTTGCAGAAAGTCGTGCCGCATCGCGTATTAGCGATGAATCGAGGTGAGAAAGAAGATATATTGAGAGTTTCTGTTGTTCCACCAGTAGATGAGATAGTAACTTTCTTATATAAGAAAGTAATTCGTGATAACGATTCAAAAAGTGCACAGTATGTAAAATTAGCAATAGAGGATGGTTATAAACGATTAATTCAACCCTCTATTGAAAGGGAGATTCGAAAAGAATTAACAGAAACAGCTGAGGAACAAGCGATACATATTTTCTCTGAGAACTTACGTAATTTGTTATTACAGCCTCCAATGAAAGGAAAGGTTGTGTTAGCTGTAGACCCTGCATATAGAACGGGTTGTAAATTAGCTATCGTAGACGATACGGGGAAAGTTCTATATATTGATGTTATTTATCCGCATCCACCGGTGCGTAAATATGAAGATGCAAAAGCGAAAGTTCTTTCTATTATAGATAAATATCAAGTTGAAATGATTGCGATTGGGAATGGTACAGCTTCTAGAGAATCGGAAGAATTTATAGTTGATGTATTACAAAATGTGAAACGAGAAGTCTTCTATATTATTGTAAACGAAGCTGGTGCGAGTGTGTATTCGGCTTCTGATTTAGCACGTGAGGAATTCCCAGATTTACAGGTTGAAGAAAGAAGTGCGGTTTCTATCGGTAGACGTCTGCAAGATCCACTTGCTGAACTTGTAAAGATTGATCCGAAATCAGTTGGGGTTGGACAATACCAACATGATGTATCTCAAAAAAGATTAAATGAATCATTAACGTTTGTAGTAGAGACGGCAGTTAACCAAGTCGGTGTGAATGTAAATACAGCTTCAGTTGCGTTGTTGCAATATGTTTCGGGTTTATCAAAAACTGTTGCGAAAAATATTGTAGCAAAGCGTGAAGAAGAAGGGAAATTTACAAAACGAACAGACTTAAAGAAAATACCACGTCTAGGTGCGAAGACATATGAACAATGTATAGGTTTCTTACGTATATTAGAAGGGGCAAATCCGTTAGACCGTACAGGTATTCATCCAGAACAATATAAAAATGTTGAATTGTTATTGAAGAGTCTAGGATTATCAAAAGATGACGTAGGGCAACCGCAATTACAAAAGAGTTTAGAAGAAGTAGAGATTTCTAAGTTGTCGCAAGAAACGGGAGTTGGAGAACCAACATTAGTTGATATTATAGATGCACTCATTAGTCCAGAGCGAGACATGAGGGATGAGTTGCCTAAACCGCTTCTGAAAAAAGGGATTTTGAAATTAGAAGATTTAAAACGTGGTATGGAACTGGAAGGAACAGTTCGTAACGTTGTTGATTTTGGTGCTTTTGTTGATGTAGGTGTGAAACAAGATGGTTTAGTACATATTTCTAAACTAAGCAAACAATACGTGAAGCATCCGTTAGATGTTGTATCTGTCGGACAAATCGTCAAAGTATGGGTAGATGATATTGATACGAAAAAAGGTCGCGTTGCATTATCTATGTTGCCGATTGAATAGTAAGAGAAGAGAGCAGATGAAACTGCTCTTTTTTTATAGGATAAAACGTGTAATGGATTAAGAACTTTGATGTATTTTGCTATAATAAAACCAGCATTCATTTAATAATTTAATTTGATACCGGTTTTTTTCAAAATATGCGCGTTGCATTTGTTTTTTGAGCCATGTAGGCATAGGAATCCCTCCTTGTTTAATCCTACTCTCATAAATGTAAAGTAATATTGATGAGAGGTTGGTGAGTGGATTTCTATTTTTGCTATGTTTTTAGAAACCACGCTTCTTGAATGAGGATGGGTATATGTACTATTTAATATATGTATAAGAGAGGAGAAAAGTGTAAAAATATTTTTTTGTTTAGGAGGAATGAAAATGGATGAGCAAGAAATACAGCGGCTAGTGGAAGAAGTATCGCTACAATATTTCGGAATGCCGTTTTTACATAAGGCACTGTTTAATAGTAGGTTGCGTACAACTGGTGGACGTTATCTATTGAATACACACAATATTGAACTGAATTATCGATATTACGAAATGTATGGGAAAGAAGAATTAGTTGGAATTGTTAAACATGAACTTTGTCATTATCACTTACATATTACAGGAAGAGGATATAAGCACCGGGATAAGGATTTTCGCGAACTGTTAAAGGCAGTTGATGCGCCGCGGTTTTGTAAACGAATGATGAATGAAGAGAAGGAAAAAAAGGTTTATATGTATGAATGTATGGGATGCTCACTTCAATATGTAAGAAGACGTCAAATTAATACAAAAAGATATGTCTGCGGAAAGTGTAAAGGGAAACTAATCTTGATAAAGAAAACATCTTGACAGTGAAAACGCAATCCAGTATATTATAAACATGTCACGTTTGTACAAGATGTTGTGAAAAAACTTCTTGACTTACGATGAGAATTTTTATAAGATACAAATTGTCTTTATTATTCCGCAGTAGCTCAGTGGTAGAGCTATCGGCTGTTAACCGATCGGTCGTAGGTTCGAGTCCTACCTGCGGAGCCATATTTATAGAGAAGTACCCAAGTGGCTCAAGGGGCTCCCCTGCTAAGGGAGTAGATCGCGAACGCGGTGCGAGGGTTCGAATCCCTTCTTCTCTGCCATTCATATTGGCCCGTTGGTCAAGTGGTTAAGACACCGCCCTTTCACGGCGGTAACACGGGTTCGAATCCCGTACGGGTCACCACTTCGGAGGATTAGCTCAGCTGGGAGAGCACCTGCCTTACAAGCAGGGGGTCGGCGGTTCGATCCCGTCATCCTCCACCATAATAGTATAATGAAAAGTGAAATGACATTAATGTAAAGATTAAATGGTCCCGTGGTGTAGTGGTTAACATGCCTGCCTGTCACGCAGGAGATCGCCGGTTCGACCCCGGTCGGGACCGCCATTTTAACTTCTGCTAATTGGCAGTTGTTTTTTATTGGTCATTATGGTACAATAACATTTGTCTTTGAAAATAAGATAAGTATTTCGATGGGCTATAGCCAAGCGGTAAGGCAACGGACTTTGACTCCGTCATGCGCTGGTTCGAATCCAGCTAGCCCAGCCATTTACGAGCCATTAGCTCAGTTGGTAGAGCATCTGACTTTTAATCAGAGGGTCGAAGGTTCGAGTCCTTCATGGCTCACTTTTGTTTTTTCCGCGCGGTCGTGGCGGAACGGCAGACGCGCTAGGTTGAGGGCCTAGTGGGGGAAACCCCGTGGAGGTTCAAGTCCTCTCGGCCGCATCAAAAATCTTTTTTAAAAAAGTACTTGCATTTGAAAATGCAGTATGATAAGATAATTGAGTCGCCAAAATACAACGACGAAAAAACATCATGAATAAGCGCCCGTAGCTCAATTGGATAGAGCGTTTGACTACGGATCAAGAGGTTAGGGGTTCGACTCCTCTCGGGCGCGCCAATTACGGGAAGTGGCTCAGCTTGGTAGAGCACCTGGTTTGGGACCAGGGGGTCGCAGGTTCAAATCCTGTCTTCCCGACCACGCGGGTGTAGTTTAGTGGTAAAACAAGAGCCTTCCAAGCTCTGGTCGAGAGTTCGATTCTCTTCACCCGCTTTTAGTTCTTTGAAAACTGAACGAAACAAACAACGTGAAACGTCAATTTTTATTTTAGATGCTAGACAAACTAACTTTAT
>NZ_JAQFPJ010000018.1:0-95070 GCF_027712065.1 Bacillus cereus group sp. BcHK124 | reverse complement strand
TCACTGGATTCCCATAGAAAACTGTGATGAGATGAGATGAGATTTTTGATTTTGAAGTACTTCAAAATCTTAGCTAGGTGGCTATGTATCGGTACCCCACAATAAAAAGAGGCTGTCTCATAAGTCTCTTTCGAAGTAAGATCACATGAAATTGAAAAGGCAGAAACGTTATAAAATCAGCGTTTCTGCCTTTCGCTTTTTATTAGATTTTGGCTAAAAAGCACCTTTTGGGACAGACTCTTTGATTTTAGAGACATGTTTCCTAACAGTTGATTTTGTTAACGAAAGTCGACTTCAAATCCATATTTTGTGTGAAATAAAAGCATATAATAAAAGTATGAGGTGATGGTGTGAAGGAGATAAACATTCATAAAATAATTGCGGATAAGAGAAAAGAAAAGGGAATTACACAGGAAGAGTTAGCGGCGTATATCGGTATTACGAAGGCATCTGTTTCCAAATGGGAGACAGGGCAGAGTTATCCGGATATTACATTTTTACCACTGTTAGCATCGTACTTTAATATAAGTATAGATGAACTAATCTGTTATACACCGCAAATGGAACCAGAAGATATTAGGGATTTATATCATAGACTAGCGGAAGCTTTTAGTGAAAAACCGTTTGATGAAGTAATGGTGGAGTGCAGAGAAATAATTAAAAAATATTATTCTTGTTTTCCGTTATTACTTCAAATGGGACTACTTTTTATTAATCACCATATGTTAACAGAGGATACGGATAAAAGAATTGAAATGTTAGAAGAAGCAATGAATCTCTTTAGCAGGGTTCAGGAAGAAAGTGATGATGTTTCTCTTGTGAAAGAGGCGGTATCGTTTCAAGCAACTTGCTATCTTATACTCAATAAACCGAATGAAGTATTGCAATTACTTGGCGGAACGATACGTCCTAACGTTCCAGAGGAAGATCTAATCGCACAAGCGTATCAAATGCTTGGAAATGCTGAAAAGGCAAATGAAATAATGCAAATTAGTATGTACCAACATTTAATACAACTCGTTGCGACAATACCAAATTACGTAGTAGTAAATGCCTCAAACGTTGAAAAAGTAGAGGTGATTTTAAATAGAGCTTTTATGTTAATAGATATATATGAAATAGAAACATTGCATCCCAATATGACTTTAAAAGTATACTATGCTGCTGCACAAGTATATTGTATGCAAGGGAATTTTGAAAAGGCATTAGAAATGTTACGTAAATATGTAGCAGTTTGTGCGGCAAGCTTCACAGTAAATAGTCTACATTTACATGGAGATTCTTATTTTGATGCGATTGATGGATGGTTTGCAGAATTTCCACTCGGCGCTAAAACAGTTAGAAATGAAGAGATTATAAAGCGAAGCATGTTACAAAGTATTGCAGAGAATCCAGTTTTCACTCCGATGAAAGATGAAAGAGAGTTCAAAAATATAATAACGAGTTTGAAATTCAAATTAGATATAACTGAATAGAAGGAGGACTAATATAATGACCTTCGATGAATATGAAGTAGCGATAAATAGTGAATTTACGTTGCAAGGTACACTCACTAAACCGAAAGCTGGCGGGAAGTATGCGGCGGTTATCATTATTGCTGGATCTGGAGAAATTGATCGTGATGGAACGATATTACCGCTAAAGCTTGAGTCGAACATATATAAAGATTTAGCACATGTAATGGCGAAGCTTGGAGTAGTGACGCTTCGTTTTGATAAGCGCGGAGTAGGAAAGAGTGACGGAGAATTTCTAAAGACTGGAATGTGGGATTTAGTTAATGATATAGAGGCTACGATTACGTATTTAAAAGAACAACCATTTGTTGATCCAGAAAATATCATTTTAGCTGGTCATAGTGAAGGGTGTATGTTGGCAACTGTAGTAAACGCAAGAACACTAGTAAATGGACTCATACTTCTTACAGGAGCTGCGGAATCGTTAGAAGAAGCTACGAAAAGACAAAGAGAGATTGCTTATAAAGAATTAAAAGAACAAAAAGGAATAAAGGGAAAACTAATGCGCCTTCTCGATGTGGAGAAACGTGGAGAGAAGCAGATGGAAAAAATAAAAGAGAAAATGATGAACACAGAAAAAGATACGATTAAAGTGGGTTTTAAACCGATGAACGCAAAATGGTTTAGAGAGCATTTTCAGCATGACATTTATAAAGACTTACAACAAGTAACATGTCCAGTACTAGCAATTGCTGGTGATAAAGACTTTCAGGCGAATCCTGAAAAAGCGAAGAGAATCGGTGATTATGTGCAAGGGGATTCTGAAGTACATGTAATAAAAAATATGGATCATAGTTTGAAAAGTTTTGAGGGGGATTTCAAGGTTTTAGAGTTTAAAAAGAATTATGAAGAAGGGGCGGGAAAGCCACTTCATCCGATGCTGGAAGAAATAATTATGAATTGGATAAGTACGAATTTTATCTTGCATAAGATCCCTGTATCAACATTAAGTGAATATGAGGGAGATGGAAAGGAGAGTAACTGCCTGTAAAAGACGGATTGTTGTCGGTTAATAATAGGTATGGAAATTAACATCAATGAGACATTATGTTAACTTATTACGAATAACATATACAACCGAAAGTACACAACATATCACTTCTTCTTAATGGTATAATAAGGAAAAAGGGGTCTGAATAATGTTTTTAGGAACCAGTATTTATTACGCTATTACTGCATTGATTATCGGTGTATTGTTGGGTGGAATTATACGTATAATTTTGCATACTAGTAATCGCAAAAAGCAAAATCCAGTTGAGCAAAAGTTAGATAGGATTATTCAATTGTTAGAAAAACAAAATAAGGATTGACTCTCTCCAAACGGGAGGAATTTGCTGTTTTATCGGCAGAGGGGTGAAGTATAGGATACTTCACTGCAATCCAATTAAAGTTTTACTTTCTCCATAATGCGGGTTTTATATAATATGAAAGTCAACGGCTATAACTACTTAAAATATAGCCGTTTCTTTTTTGGGAATAGAAAGGAAATGAAATTATGGAAAAATCAATAAAAAGTGAATGAATTGGAATGTTTATCTTTAATGAAACTTTTCATACATATGAACAAAACGAAGGAAAAGTACATTGGGAATTGGATGTTAGAAATGAGCATGTACACGTATATGAAATGATAAAAAGAGCAGAAAAGCTTTATATATGCTTAGAGGAATTTGATAAAAATGCTAAGGTCGCTATAGCGGAAGAATTAATAGAGTATAAAAATGATTTTTGGCCTGAATATGATGAGAATGATGAACATTTAAATTGGGAGGCTGTAGACGCAGGGGAGTATGATATAACGAAAGAAACATTTGAGAAGTCTATTACGCTTATGGACATTGTAATGAGAGAAAATGATATATATTGTGAATATAATGATGGAGATTTATTTGGAGGACATAGAATCCATGCTTCTTTTGACTACGAGCACAATTTATTAGATGCAGAAATTTAGTTTTGAGAGATGAAAGTGAAAAGGATTGATTATTATGATCAATCCTTTTTATCATTACTATAAGATAACGGTGAAATAATAAGGAGAGAGTGTCATAGTTTTTAATACGGTCCCCACTCAATATTAACCCCAACAATAAGAAAAATAAGTCCAATAATAAACCAAATGAGTGCAAGAGGAGCCATAAATCGAATCCATTTTCCGTAAGAAATGCCGCTCGCTGCGAGAACGCCCATTAAAACACCGGAAGTTGGATTGAGGCAGTTCACTACACCTTCGCCGAGCATAACAGCTTGTACTGTAACTTGGCGTGTAATGTGCATGAAATCAGCTAATGGAGCTAATATCGGAATGAAAATCACAGATTCACCTGTCCCGGATGAAATGAGGAAATGTAATGCGGCACTACTTACATACATACCGATAACGCCAAATACTGGGCTTTGTCCTTCGAGAGACTGTGCGAGTTGGTTAACGATTGTATCAAGTAATTTCCCTTGCTCCAAAATGACTGAAATACAACGAGCCATTCCGACGATCAAAGCACCGTATATGAGATTTTGGCAGCCTGCTAGAAAAGTAGAAGCGATATCGTTTGCTTTCATGCCACCTATTATTCCGGCTGTAATTGCTATGAAAATAAAAGTAGCAGTCATTTCTGCGTCTGTCCAATGTAGACGAAAAGCGCCAATTAAAAATGCAATTAATGATAAAGCTGAAACGAGTAAAATTAATTTATGACGTATTGTCCAAGGAACTTCTGTTTTCTGCGCTTCTTTTCCACTTGAAAGAGCATTACTTGGAAACCAGTTATCTCCGAGTATGCTTCCTTTATTCGATTTTTTTAAGCGTTTTACGTACCAATTAATATATAGAATGGTAGCAAGTAAAAAAGAGAGATAAATTGCTGTGCGTAAACCAATTCCTGAAAACATTGGGAGTTCCGCAATTTTTTGTGAAATGCCTAAAGGTGAAGGAGATAATATAGTAGCATTAAAACCAGCATAAGTCCCTAAATAAATAATTGCTACGCCGACGATAGCGTCCCATTTTAATGTGCGTGCAACGATGATGCCGATGGGGATAAAGCCGATAACCGAGTTAACGATAATACCAGTCGTTCCGAGAATAGAAAAGAGTGCGGCGACAATGCATATAAAAAGTAATTGCTGGTTACGAAATTTGTTAATAACATGATAGATTAAACCGTCAAGAGCACCGGTTTTTTCAAGAATCGCAATGGCACCGCCTGTAAATAAAATTAAGAAGATGATAGGAGCAGCAAGTGTCATTCCTTTTTCAATAGCGGTAAAAAAAGAAACAAACCCTACCGGTGATTGCGGAACAGAATGGTAACTTCCTGGTATTGTCGTTGTAACAGTCCCATTTGTAACTCTTTTAAATTCTCCTGCAGGAACGAAATACGTAGCTATTGCACAAAGCAGAGCAATAAAAAATAATAGTACGTACGCGTCAGGCATTTTAAACTTTCGTTTACTAGGCTGTTTTTTTACTTCAGTTTGTAATTGCATAAAACCCCTCCTTTTTTCACTTGGTTAATTTTCAATATTCTGAAATTTATCTGTAAAAAGATTATAATAAAGGTGGCTTCTTAAGGCAATAGTTTTTCTGTCCTTTTCCCGCACATACAAATTATTGCAACATTAGACAGGGAAACGAAAATAATCCAAGAATATGTTAAATAGAAAGTAAAAGGAAAAGAGGGAAAAAGATGTGGAAAACTACGGATCTATGTGATGAGTTTGAAAAGGAATTGCAAATATGCCGCCAATCTTTTCGGTCTTTTGGGAAGAAAGAACAATTTCACGGGAAAATTGCAACGGTAAAAGTGAAGGATGATAATGTACTAGTGAAGGAAGGATTGCAAACATTACCAGAAGGAACGGTATTAGTTGTTGATGGCGGCGCGTCTACGAATTGTGCGTTACTCGGTGATAATTTGGCAGCTATTGCAGAAGAAAGAAAGCTAGCAGGAATTATTGTGAATGGATATGTTCGTGATTCTAGTGAACTAAAGAATGTTAATATAGGTATTTTAGCGTTAGGAACAATGCCGAATAGAAGTGTAAAAGAAGGGAAAGGAGAACGAAATATTTCATTGCAATTTGGAGGAGTAGAATGGAAGCCAAATGATTATGTGTATGCGGATGAAGATGGCGTCATTATTAGTGAAAAAAGTTTGCATCGTTAAAGGTTAGTAAGTTACTATTCTTAGAAAATAAATCCGATAAAGCATGGACAAAATTCTATGTCAATAGTAAAATAATACAGAAATTTATAATTTACAGAATGTATAGGTTTATCGTTTTGCGATAACTTAAATGGAAGTCAGTTTTGCCTAGAAAAGTGAATGTTATCACAATGATACGTTCATGAACAAAATTATTTTTCCTATACAAATATAGCCGCGAATGATGCGGGTAGGAGGTGTTGCACAGTTTGTTCGACACTTACAAAAAAAGAGTGTCAATTGCACGCCCTTGAAGGGCCTTTTTTTGTGTGAATAGTAGTAAGGGAGGAAATTTTGGGATGGCAATGTTAAAAAAATGGCTGCTTACGTCGTTAATGGCAGTTACACTTGTATGTGTTTCTTTTGCGAATACAGTACATATTACGTTTGCTGAAGGAAATACAGCAAAACTTGCAATTGTTGGTGAATCACAAAAGGGCATTATGTTATGTCCGAAAGAAGAGCAAATTAAAGATGGGGAAACAGCGTTAAGCTTGCTGCAAAAAGTCATGGGGGACAAAGTAGAAGCTGAAACGATGTCGTTTGGAACGTATGTAAAAGGCATTGATGGGCTAATAGCCGGGGCTACAAGTGGCTGGCTGTATGATGTAAATGATAAATCTGCAGAAGTTGGAGCGGATAGTTATAAATTAAAATCTGGAGATGTTGTTGTTTTCCGCTTTGTTTCAGACTGGAGCAATATGAGCCAAGAAACATTACAACAAACATTAGATAAATTTGGTACTTGTAAAACGGTAGAAGAGCCAAAGACAGATGATCCAAAACCAGAAAAACCAGAAGAACCAAAAACAGATGATCCGAAACAAGAAAAGCCAGAAGAACCAAAGACGGATGATCCAAAACAAGAAAAGCCAGAAGAACCAAAAACGGATAATCCAAAACAAGAAAAGCCAGAAGAACCGAAGACGGATGATCCAAAACAAGAAAAACCAGAACAACCAAAGCAAGAAAACATTCAAGTTCCAGCAGCACAAGTAAATGACGCAATCTCTAAAACATCTGAAAAGATGTTACAAGATGGAATTGAAAGCGATTGGGTAGCTTTAGGCCTTTCTCGTTCGGGAAAGAATGTTCCAATTGAGGCGAAATTAAATTATGTTAAGGCTGTAACTGAAAAAGTAGAAAAGCGCATTAACCGTTTTTCAGCGACAGATTTAGCTAGAACGATTATTATGATGAATGCAATGAATGCAGACCCAAAAATGGTAGGCGAACATAATTTAGTTCAAAAATTGTACGAATCAGATAAAGTGAATTCTGTTACAGGTTATACATTTGCTTTACTTGCATTTGATACGAAAAAATATGAAATTCCAGTAGATTCAAAATGGAATCGAGTTGCTTTAGTAGATGCACTTTTAAACGCGCAACATACAGATGGCGGCTGGACTTATGATAGCGCAAGCAGTAAAGATAGTGCTAGTAGCGTTGATGTAACAGGTATGGTTTTATCAGCATTAGCTCCTTATCAAGACCGAGCAGATGTGAAACCAGCAGTGCAAAAGGCTGTCGCATACTTATATAATGAACAACTAGAAAATGGCGGTTTCTCTGCTGATGGACAAGAGAATTCTAATAGTGCTGCGCAAGCTATTATTGGATTATCCCTTGTGAAAGATGTAGATCAAAACCGTCTTCATAAGGCAGTGCAAAATCTATTGTCATATCAACTTCCAAATGGTGAATTTAAATGGTTACCAGGCGATCAAACCGGTAGCGGAATGGCAACAGAGCAAGCATTATTAGCTTTACTTCAGTTTAAAGACCTTGGAAAATCGATTTATGACTGGTCAACGGAATCTGTTATTGAAATCGATAAGAAACCAAATGTAGATTCAGAAAATGTTGTAGTAGAAAAAGAAGTTACTGAACAACCAGAAGAACAAAAACAAGTGCAACAAGAAACAAAAGATGACAATTTAAAAGTTGTTGTTGATAACGAACCGGTTAAACATAAAAAATCCGGAAATGGTAGCACACTACCAAAAACAGGAGCATCTTCTCATAGTGCAGCGACAGAAATAGGTATGGGTGTATTATGTATTGCTTCTGCATATGTATTATGGAGACGTAAAGCAGCTTAACAAAAATTAGGAGCAATCATTTGCTCCTAATTTTATCCCGCATTAACGGGCAGTAAGATCCCCACCTCAAAAGTTAGCGAGTGCAAGGAAGTTAGGTGGAGATTAACTGCCCGTAAAAGCCCGATTGGTTCAACTAATAATAAGTGGGGGGTGGAAAAGCCCCCCACTTATTAAAGTTTCACTTTATTATGAAAGGTGAGAGACAACATGAGTAAGATGAAGTGGTTTATTTCTTTATTGCTTTCACTCGGACTACTTGCCGGATGTGAAGAGGCAGCTGTAAAGCCTGAGAAGAAAGTAGAACCGAAGCAAGAAGAAGTAGCAAAACAAGAAGAGAAAAAAGATGAAGCGAAGCCGGAAGAAAAACCGGAGGAAAAACAAGCTGAACAAGAGCAAAATAAGCAAGAAGAGCAAAAAGAGAAACAAGAACAAAAAGTAGAAGAGAAGCCAAAAGAAGAAAAGCCACAGGCACAACCGGAAGTAAAGAAGGAAGAAAAACCTCAGGAACAGACTGCTGTTAATAAACAACCAGAACAACAAAAAGCACAAGAAGAGAAACAACAAGAGAAACAACAAGAGCAACAACCGAAAGCACCAGAAGTAAAAGAAGAAGCGAAGGTTGTAAATCAACCGAAAGAAACACCGAAGCAGGAGCAGAAGGTTGATCCGAATAAAGAGGAGAAAACGATACCGACTCCGCAAGTACCAACTCCTGAACCACCAAAACCAAAACCAGATCCAGTACCAATACCTAAAGCAAAACAAGTTACCATCTCAGTAAAAGGTAATGAAGGATATTTATTAGGGGCAAAAAAGGTGGATGTACAAGAAGGCGATACTGTTTATAAAGTATTGCAGCGTACAGGTTTAGATGTTGATGCGATGGGCTCTAAAGACGGTATTTATGTAAAAGGGATTAATGATTTATATGAAAAAGATATTACCGCTACTAGTGGCTGGAAATATCGTGTGAACGGTGTGTTTCCAAACCATAGTGCAGGTGTAGTTACAGTAAAACCAGGCGATACAATCGAGTGGGTGTTTGTATTAAAATAAGAAAGGCATTCGGTAAAGGACTATGAAAATAAGTTTTTCTTCTTTACATCCTTTTGTGAATTTTTTCTATTATATCGGGGTGATGATACTATGTATGATGTGTCTTCATCCTCTTTTTTTAATTGGAGCAATTCTATTAATCGTTATAATCAATGTGATGCAAGGGAATAGCGACAAGATAAGAAAGATGTTACCGGGCACAATCGTTTTCTTTATTATGATCATTTTATTTAATTCGTTATTAACGCATAGGGGCCGAACTACGTTATTTTGGTTAGGTGATAGCCGTATTAAGCTTGAGGCGATTATGTATGGGGTAGTAATGGGGTTATTATTAGTTGCGATTATGTTTACGTTTGCTTCGTATAATGATATTATTTCAAGTCATAAATTTTTATATTTGTTTTCTCGAATTTCACCGAAAGTAGCATTGTTAACGATGATTACAGTGAGATTTGTTCCTTTGTTTATAAGGCGATTACAGAAAATAACACTCGTCCAAAAAACGAAAGGTGTACAAGTAGATGCAGGTTCCATTGTTGAACGCATGAAAAATGGTATGCAATTATTGCAAGTATTATTAATTTGTTCATTAGAAGATGCATTACAAACGGCAGATTCTATGCAAGCTCGTGGATTTGGTGTAACGAAACGTACGACATATATTCGGTATAGAATGGAAAGACGCGATTGGTACACGCTCAGTTATTTAAGTATTCTATTTATAGCTGCTATTATATGTAGTACGTATGGCGGGGGAAAGTTAATCATTTATCCGAAAGTCGAATCTATTTTATTTCAGCAATACGATGGGATGATGTTTGTTGTATTTACGATGTTTATTAGTTTACCAATTATAATGGAAGGAAGGGAATGGATATGGTGGCGCATGCAGAAATAAACAATTTATCATTTGTATATGCTGATGAACACGAAAAAGCGTTGCAGCATATTTCTCTTTCTGTTCAAAAAGGAGAGTTTATTGCACTTGCTGGAGGATCAGGATCCGGGAAGACGACTTTATTAAAACATTTTAAAAAGGAATTACTTCCAATTGGTAAGCGTACTGGGGATACATATTATGATGGTACTTTATTAGAAAATGTACCGGACTTGTTATCTGCCCAAGAAATTGGCATGGTATTTCAAAATCCAGAAAATCAGCTCGTAATGGATACGGTCATTCAAGAATTAGCATTTTCTTTAGAAAATATCGGATTACCATCTCACATTATTCAAAAACGAATAGCCGAGCTTATTAGCTTCTTAGGATTCCAAGATTTATTGCACCAATCTGTTCATACGTTATCTGGCGGGCAGAAGCAACTTGTCAATTTAGCTGCGGTATTAGTTATGCAGCCGAAGTTACTATTATTAGATGAACCAACTGCGCAGTTAGATCCAATTGCTGCGAAAGAGTTTTTAGGGTTGTTAAAGCGTATTAATGAAGAACTTGGCATTACGATCGTTTTAAGTGAACATCGTTTAGATGAGGTAATACCACTTGCTACGCGCGTTATTTGTATGAATAACGGCCGAATCGTGTATGATGGTAGTCCGAAAAGGGTTATAGCGAACATGTGGGAAGTAGAAGGATTTCGTCCATTTATTCCGCAAATTCCAAGATTGTTTTTAGAGTGGAATGCGAAAGATATACCATTTACAGTGCGAGAAGCACAAATGAAAATGAATGATTTTTCAGCGATATCATATGTAAATGAGCCAATAGTACGAAGGGAAAAGCAAGAAGTCATTTTAAGTGCAGAGCATATTTCGTTCCAATATGAAAAGAGTAGTCCGCTTATTTTACGAGATTTAACAGTATCGATTGAAAAAGGAAAATGGGTAGCTCTCGTTGGAAAGAATGGGACAGGTAAGTCTACACTGTTAACGATTTTAGCAGGGTTACAAAAAGCGAGAAGAGGGAAAGTAAAGTGGAATGGGAAAGTGATACATAAAATTGATTCGAAAGAACGATTTAAAAGGATCGGGTATGTATCGCAGCATCCGTATTATCATTTTACATTTGATACAGTGTGGGACGAGGTGTATGAACGAGCGCGTGAATTATACGGAGAACAAGGAAAAGAAATAGCAGAACAGCAGCTTAAAAAGTTTTGGCTATATGCACTTAAAGAACGCCATCCGCATGATTGTAGCGGGGGAGAGCAACAATTACTTGCATTATGTACGACGTTATTGTCAAAGCCGACTTTATTATTACTGGATGAACCGACAAAAGGACTAGATCCGTGGAAGAAAGAAAGGGTAGGAGAGTTATTTAGGAAACTGCAAAAAGAAGGGACAACAATTGTAATGGCAACGCATGATATTGAGTTTGCAGCGAAATACGTGGATCAATGCATGATGTTATTTGATGGAGCAGTCATTATGAATGATGCACCGAAAGAATTTTTTAGTGGCAACTTCTTTTATACAACCTCTATCAATCGATTTATTCGAAAAGAATTGCCATATGCATTAACGTGGGAGGATGTGTACGAAGCGTGTCCAAACGATATGTTGCATTCATAGTATGCATTTTTGCAGTGATAATAGGCACATTACTTTTTACTACACTTATCATGGACGGTTATTACATGTTAAGTAGTTTGTTTTTATTAGTTGTTATTATGTTACCTTTCTATATCCGTTTTGAAAGGAAGGCGTTTGTTTCACGTGAAATTGTTCTCGTTGCTGTGTTAGCAGCAATTGCAGCAGTGAGCCGTGTACCATTTTCTATTTTACCAAGTGTACAACCGACTTCTTTTGTCATTATTGTTTCTGCAATGGTGTTCGGAAGTGAAACTGGTTTTATGATTGGTGCAACAGCGGCTATCGTATCTAACATTTTTTTAGGACAAGGTCCGTGGACGCCGTGGCAAATGTTTTCATGGGGTATGATGGGTTTTATAGCTGGATTATTGCGGAATACATTTTTAATGAAAAAGTTATGGGGAAGACTTCTATACGGATTGTTTGTTGGATTTTTATTTGGCTGGATTATGAATTTCTGGGGGCTTCTCGGTTTTATACGAGAGGCAACGTGGGAAACAGTCATTTCGTATTATATCGCAAGTTTTTATTTTGATTTGAGCCATGCAATTTCAAATGTTGTGTTCTTACTACTATTTAGTACGTCTTGGATTACGATTCTTACAAGATTTAAAAAGAAATATGGCATATTGGATAAGCATAACATGGTATAGAAAAGCATACTCATATAAGGTAGGGTCGCGACTTACATATTCGTTTGCCTCTTTCATGCTTCTTACATATTGTAAGGAGCATTTTTCTGTATATTTTTTAATTATAACGGCAATAATTATGAAGTATGCCATTTGAAAAAACTTCCCACCTTATGATGGGAAGTTTTTTCACTCTTGTTCTAAAATGTGAACGGTGTAATCGCAGCGTTGAATAGCTTGTTCGATCGCATAAAGAGATTGCTCAATACGAGCGCGATTAAAATCTTTTTCAACAGTCTGTAGTGCTTCTTCTAAACAATGTTTTGCTTCTTGTAACGATTGAAAAGAATCTTGTACATATCCGCGAGCATTTTGATGCATTTCATAATCCTCCTTGCATACTCATATATGTATAGTATGAGCAGTAAAGAAGAAAATATAATTCGTTATATTTGTTTGACAATTAAAATGAAATTACGTATAGTAAGAATTAAGTGAATATTTTCTTATCCAGAGAGGTGGAGGGACTGGCCCGATGAAACCCAGCAACCGCGATGCAGGTGCTAATTCCAGCAGAACAAATTTGTTCTGGGAGATAAGACGAAGATATATACGTAACTTCTTCTTATCGGAGAGGTTTTTTTATTGCAAAAAAACCGATTACGAAAATTTATATTAAGAAGAAAGGGGTTGCGAAGTACTGTGACACTCGAAAAATACGTCAAACTGCGTAGTACAGTTTATGAATATATGATAGAGCAAGATAAGCCAATATCATTGTTAGATATTCAAGAACATATCGTTTCGCATCATGAAGGAAAATTCACGAAAAAGATGTTACATCAATTTTATTTATCAAGATTATTAGATGAACTGAAACTGGATGGGAAAATTACATTAGCTGATGAATATCTCTATGCTGAAAAAGGGGTATTTTATAAGGCGAGAAAAGGGAGCTAAGCTCTCTTTTTTTTTGAAGTATGTAGAGTAAAAGACTGCTTAAGCAGCCTGATACAGGGAATGGTGTTGAGTGTGTAGTGTCAAAAATTGAATGTGCCTGAAAGAGGCAATTCATATCGGCTGCAAATGAAAAGAGACACCTTCGCCGAATAGGTGTCAGTCGTTTTTGTCACATAGACTTGCTATTTGACAGTTATTAGAATAACATGCAGTGGCTCTAGAAGTCAAAAGGGAATTAAAGGAAGAGGTGTTGTTATGTACGCTTATTTAATAAAAGAACTATATAGGTATATCCCGAAACACATTATTGATAGAGGGTATGAATATTATGAAGATGGACATGTAGAAGATGTAGAAATACATAATAATAAAGTATTTGCATTTGTGACTGGTAATGCAGGGAATTATGCAGTAGTGATTGAACTCGATGATTTTTCAGAAAGTAGTTGTGAGTGTCCATATGAGAATTATTGTAAACATATGGCGGCGGTTGTTTATGATATTCAAAGTGCTGGCGAGAGTACGGTTAAATCGAAATTGCAAGGTTTAGAAAAAGAAGAGTTACTTATAGTATTAAACCGGTTGTTACAAAGTTCAAAAAACGTGCAAATTGTAGAGAAGATGTTAAAGAAGGGGAAAATTTAACTTATAGAGGGAGTTGTTTTGTAGTGAATGTACTAATTGTATACGCCCATCCTAGTCCTTCAAGCTTTAACGCGGCGATTTTAGAGCATGTGCAAAAAGGATTGCAAGAAACTAATCATTCGGTTACAGTACTTGATTTATATAAAGAACAATTTGATCCCGTCCTTGTATTTAATGAAGAGAAGAAAAGACGTGATTTAGTAAATGAAGAAGAAACAGCCCGGTACAGAACATTAGTAGAAGAAGCAGATATGCTTCTATTCATCTATCCTATATGGTGGTGGGGGATGCCAGCTATTTTAAAAGGGTTTATTGATCGCATTTTCGTAGCTGGATTTGCTTATAAATATGAAGGGGCCCTGCCGAAAGGCTTATTGAAAGGTAAGAAGGCATGGGTAATTAATACGTTAGACTCACCGTTATGGTACGTTGCATTACTATATCGATCAGCAGATTGGATTATAATGAAGAGAGGTGTTTTACGTTTTTGCGGCATTCGCGATATAAAACGGTCAGTATTTCAATCTGTGAAAACGAGTAAACGAGAGAAGCGGGAAAAGTGGTTATTACAAATAGAAGAAAAGGCTCGTACATTATGAATGAAATGGAACGTATTATAAAGTGTTGCGGGGATGACAACGAACTTTTGCGAACGTATATTACATGTTTACTTCAACTGAAGGAATGTAGTGAAACGTTTGGGCAAATTCAAATAGAGTTAAGAAATGACTACTTGATAAGAGGAATTTGTGAAAGAGAAGTTGATGAGATAGTAATGGGAAGTAAAGAATATGAAACATATTTTCTTCCTAAAGCGTTACAGTGGAATTTTTTGAGGGAACATCCACACCTGATCGGAAAAATTTGCGAAGATTTTTTTGCATTTGAGTCATTACATCTTACGGATTTAGAGTGGAAAACCATGATGAATTGCGTGGGAAATAAGTGAATTATTATATAAAAAAGCTAGTATAAAACTAGCTTTTCGTTTAAATAAACAAGAAACATAGACTTATGATAAATCCTGCATATAGTAAGTTCACGACGCAAAATCCCATAATATCACGAGCGCCTAAACCAGCTATTGCCAATGCCGGTAATGCCCAGAAAGGTTGAATTAAATTCGTCCAAGCATCGCCCCACGCAATGGCCATTGCTGTTTTTGCGGCAGGTACACCAAGTTCAGCACCAGCTGGAATCATAATGGGTGCTTGCACAGCCCATTGACCGCCACCAGATGGAACGAAAATATTAACGATGCCAGCACTTAAAAAAGTAAAGAGCGGGAAAGTTGTTTCGTTTGAAATACTAATAAAGAAATTTGAAATAGCTCCTCCAAGTGAAAGTCCTTCACTATTTGCTCCAATCATCATGCCCATAATTCCTGCATAAAATGGAAACTGAAGTAAAATACCAGAAGCACTTTTTGTAGAATCTGAAAAAGCACGAATATATTGAATCGGAGTACGGTGGAAAATAAGTCCAGCAATTAATAACATAAAAATAACGATATCAAGTGTAAGGTTAAAGCCTTTCGTATAAAAGTAATTGAAAATATAAATGAGACCTAACAATCCAACGCAAAGTGTAATAATGATACTATTTTCCATTTTCTCAGCGAACGTATTTTTCCCTACTTCTTGAGCGGCAGCTTCTTCATGGAATACGCTAGGATCTACCGTTATCGTATGTTTTTCATCTGGATGCATCGCTTTATTAATGAGAGGCATCGTAACGAGAAAAATAATAACTGGCACGAGAGCGTATGGTGAGAATAACGTTTCTGTTATTGGAATCGCTTCTTTAATACTTCCAGCTGTCGTTTTCATTAACGTTTCGCCTCCAGTTGCTAACGTGAGAGGGATAGAAGCAGAAAGCCCCGCATGCCAAATGAGAAATCCAGAGTAAGAAGAGGCAATGGCTAACCTATAATCTAATCCTTCAAGTTGCCTTGCTACTTCCTTTGCATATAAAACAGATACAACAATACCAAAGCCCCAGTTTATGTACGCCCCTAGTAAACTTACGATTGAAATGGCAATAATACCTTGTCCATTCGTTTTCGGTAGTCTTGCAGCTTTCGTTAACCATTTTTTAATGAGAGGAGCGTTTGCTAAAGCAGATCCTGTCACGAGTACAAGTGCCATTTGCATAGAAAAGGCGAGAAGTCCCCAAATGCCATTCCCCCAGTGATTAATCATTTCCACAGGTGTTTGATGCGTTGCAAACATGCCGAAGAAAATAACAAATACGGTTAATAAACATGATAAAATAAACGGTTCTGGCAAGAAACGTTGCACTAAGGCTACGCAGCCATTAGTAAAAGAACGAAACAAAATAGATCAACCTCCTTATGTATATGTATTACAATTATTCGAGGTTGTTTCGTTCATAACCTTTTATATTTAGAAAATTCTGATGTTTTATGAAGATTGAAATATTGTCAAGAAGAGTAGTACCATCATCACCCTGGCAGAAAAAGTTGCTTTTCCTCAATATGAAATATTGCATATAAAAATGAATTGATGCAAATGTAAAAGCTTATTATAATGAAAGCATAAATATACAAAACATCTTAATACAGCAAAGAGGAGGAAGTAATATGGAAATCGCAATGGCCGTTTTAAAATTTTTAGGTGGAGTAATACCTTTAGTCCAAGAACTTTTAAAAGCGTTTATGTAAGTTTATTCGTTAGCTATCATGTCTTACTAAAAAAAGAACGGGGTGATTTTTCTGAATATTAAGAAAAATACCAAAAGAAGAAAGTTCCTTGCATGTTTATTAGTTAGTCTATGCACTCTTAATTATTCATCTATTTCTTTCGCAGAAACACAAGCCGGTCGTGCAACTGATATAGCTAAAAATGCTAGTAGCATTGATACTGGTATAGCAAACCTTACATATAATAATCAAGAGGTTTTAGCTGTAAATGGTGATAAAGTAGAGAGTTTTGTTCCGAAAGAAAGTATCAATTCAAATGGTAAATTTGTAGTAGTGGAACGTGAGAAAAAATCACTTACAACGTCACCAGTCGATATTTCGATTATTGATTCTGTAGCAAATCGCACGTATCCAGGAGCTGTACAACTTGCCAATAAAGCTTTTGCAGACAATCAACCGAGTTTATTAGTGGCTAAGAGAAAGCCTTTGAATATTAGTATAGACTTACCTGGTATGAGAAAAGAAAATACAATCACTGTCCAAAATCCGACATATGGTAATGTAGCTGGAGCAGTAGATGATTTAGTATCTACTTGGAATGAAAAGTATTCCGCAACACATACGTTACCTGCAAGAATGCAGTATACAGAATCTATGGTTTATAGTAAATCACAAATCGCAAGTGCTCTTAATGTTAATGCGAAATATCTTGATAACAGTCTGAACATTGATTTTAATGCAGTTGCAAATGGAGAGAAAAAAGTGATGGTGGCGGCATATAAGCAAATATTCTATACCGTAAGTGCTGAACTACCTAACAATCCATCCGATCTATTTGATAATAGTGTTACTTTTGATGAGCTAACTCGTAAAGGAGTAAGTAATTCAGCTCCACCTGTTATGGTCTCAAATGTAGCTTATGGTAGAACGGTTTATGTAAAATTAGAAACAACATCTAAGAGTAAAGATGTACAAGCTGCTTTTAAAGCTTTACTGAAGAATAACAGTGTCGAAACGAGTGGACAGTACAAAGATATTTTTGAAGAAAGTACTTTTACTGCTGTCGTATTAGGCGGAGATGCGAAAGAGCATAACAAGGTTGTTACAAAAGATTTCAATGAAATTCGAAATATTATTAAAGATAATGCTGAATTAAGTTTTAAAAATCCAGCATACCCAATTTCATATACAAGCACTTTCTTAAAAGATAATGCAACTGCTGCTGTTCATAACAATACAGATTATATCGAGACGACAACGACAGAATATTCAAGTGCAAAAATGACACTTGATCATTACGGTGCATATGTTGCTCAATTTGATGTATCTTGGGATGAATTCACATTTGATCAAAATGGAAAAGAAGTATTAACACATAAAACATGGGAAGGTAGTGGCAAAGACAAAACAGCTCATTACTCTACGGTAATCCCTCTTCCACCAAATTCAAAAAATATAAAAATTGTAGCAAGAGAATGTACAGGTCTTGCATGGGAATGGTGGAGAACCATTATTAATGAACAAAATGTTCCATTAACAAATGAAATAAAGGTTTCAATTGGAGGAACAACATTATATCCAACTGCTACTATTAGTCATTAGGTTGGAGAAAAGCGCCCGGTTTATAGGGTGCTTTTTTACTTAGGTGAAAGTAGATCGGGGTTTCTCCCCATCAAGCTAAAAAAGAACATATACCAACATAGCCTTATAGAGCTGCATTTAACTTTATTTAAAGCTTCATGTATGAGTGTTATCCAATTATTCACTGGATTGTTGAATATGCAAGAATGCTCCTCATCTCTCTAACGTTTAACTTATTTTAAGTTAAACGTTAGAAAATTATAAAAATTAGTTGGATAGATTGTGTTAAATATTGTAAAATGAAATGGTACTAAAAAAACCAAATTGGTACCAAGGGTTCGGGAGGCGGATTATGAAGCAAAGAATAGTAACAGAAACAATTCATCAAATTCAAACGAAGGGGTTTACATTTACAATTAGTGATTTAGCAAAACAATTAGCTGTTAGTAAGAGGACAATCTATGAGCACTTTTCTTCAAAAGATGAAATAGTAGATGAAGTTATTTGTAATGTAATAGAAAGTATTCAAGAAAAGGAAAAAAATATCGCTGAAGATGATACGTTACAAACAGTTGAAAAAATAAGGCTCATTTTAATTTGTATTCCACAACAATTTACATTCATGGATGCACGTTTATTAGTAGAACTAAAAAAACATCATTATTACCAATGGTTAAAATTAGATCAGTTTTTACGTGAAGGGTGGTCTACTGTAATTAGTTTAATAGAAGAGGGAATGAGAGAAGGAAGCATAAGAAAAATTCAAATTCCGTTTTTTATTGAAGTATACTTGGGGGCACTGAATCGCATATATGATCCTATGTTTATTGAAAAGAGTGATTATACATTGGGAAGTATGCTTGAATCGATTATGGATATGTTACTATACGGAATTTCTAATCCGAAATAGAAGGTGGGAGAATAATGCAGTGGATTTATTTATGCTTCGCAATTTTATTTGAGGTAGCAGGTACAACTGCAATGAAACTATCTGATGGATTAACGAAACTTGTACCAAGCATTCTTATTTTTGTATTTTATGTAGTAAGTTTTGCATTTCTGTCATTTGCATTAAAGGGGATGGAAATGTCCGTTGCATATGCGGTATGGTCAGGTATGGGAATTGTAACGATTACAACAATTGGTTTTATTTATTTTGGAGAAAGTATCAATATAATTAAGATACTAGCAATTCTTTTTATTTTAGTTGGAGTCGTAATATTAAATTTTAATAGTACGGCACATGAAGCGAAGAAAAAAGAAATGGTGGAGGAACGTATACATTGAATCGATTAAAGTATTTTTTCCTTATTACTGATCTTGGGTTTGTTGTATATTGGCTCATAACAATTTTTCATATGATTCCGCAAGAATATTTGTTTAAAGATTACCAAGATCCTATTTTAGTAGCATGGAACTGGTCTTTTTTACCCTTGGATTTGTTAATCTCGTTAACGGGATTTCTAAGTTTGTATTTACATTCTAAACAAAAACATATTTGGAGTCACTTTGCGTTCTTATTATTAATTTTAACTTTTTGTTCAGGATTACAAGCGCTAGCATTTTGGACAATCCGTTTAGATTTTGATATGTCTTGGTGGATACCTAATTTATATTTATTAGTTTACCCATGCTTCTTTTTAAAAAGTGTGTGGAGAGAGTGTGGTTCGTATGAGACTAACATGAGAAAAGAATTCATGGAAAGACAGGATCTTTAAGCACATTCGAATTCTAGATGCTACAGCATTTCAGATTCAAAATTAGTTTTTTCACTAACCATACAGCAGAATTCAAAATAATTTTCGATATGAAGGTTAGTACGTTACTAGAATAAAATAAAAAAGCAATAAGAAAAAGCTTCCACTACTGTGGAAGCTTCTCTAAATGATGTGCAATATCAATATACATATTGGAGTAAACGGAATGGATTTCATTACTTGGCGTAGCATTAGAAGAGAAGTGGACAATTACCATATTCGCTTTCGGATCGATGTAAAGTGTTTGTCCGTAACTACCTAACACTTCGAAAGCACCTTGTTCATTGTGCGGAATCCACCATTGATTATGATAAGAAATGGAAGCGCCAGGGCCAACTGCAAGTTCACCTTCTTGGACATTTTTTATATCTTCAGTAATAGAAGAAGGGAGAATTTGTTTTCCGTTATATTCCCCGTTGTTTAATAGTAATTGCCCAAATCTAGCCATATCTCTAGCAGTTGCATTTAAACCAGCACTAGCTTGTTCAACTTTTGTTTCATCTGTTACGTAATACGCGTTTTCTTCCATACCAATTTGAGACCAAATACGCTCACTAACATTTTCAGCTAATGATTTACCAGTGATTGTTCGAATCACCCAAGCGAGTGTTTCTGCTGATCCGTTATCGTAAGAAAAATCAGAACCAGGCGGTGCAGTTTCTTCTGCTTCTCGTAACATATCATAAATTTTCATCGGGCCGTCGTAATTTTTACCTCGAGGTAAAATATTGCTCGCTAAATATAGTTGTGCATCTTGATTTTCTAATGCTGGATGTTCATATCCGTGAGTAGGATATTCTACAGAAACTTGCATATCCAATAATTGCTGAAGCGAGGCTTTACCAAACGGTGTATTTTTTAATTCTTTTATATATGTGTCAGCTGTTTTTTCTAAGTCAATACGGTTTTCTTCAGCGAGAGATTGTATAATTGCCCCGGTAAATACTTTTGCTAATGACGCCATACCATGAGGTTCGCTCTCGTTATATCCATTGAAATATCGTTCATATACAAGTTGTCCATTATGTACAACGACGAAAGCATCCGTTTTGTTATCATCTAAAAGTTTTTTTAGAGGAGTTGTATTTCCAAATCTACGGTCCACAGCAAAATCGTCTAAGTTTTGCAATGCGGTAGAGAAGTGAAAAACGTGATCCGGGTTATTTTTCACCTCGTTAATTAAAGTGAATTCTTTCATATGTGTATACGACCAACGTAAGTACGGGTCATCTATCCAATTTTTCTTCGTCACGTTATTTTTCGATGGAGTCGTTTTATTATGTTTGAAGTATGTAAAACCGAGCCCTGTAATTACAAATATAAATGTGATTATGAGTAAGAGTAGGGGAGATTTTTTAAGTTTCATATCGGTCCCTCCTTGTTTTTTCTATTATAAGTATACGCTTCAATTGAAAGAAATACAAAATAAGGAAAGTAAACAGGGAAGTTTACTTTCCTTATTTATGTTAAGCGGAAACCTTTCCGTCTGTATGTTGTTTCTTGAACTTTTGTTTTCGTCCGTGTAATCCATAATAAAGAAGTAAAGTGAACGCAACGATAATGGCTGCGACGAAATACATATTATGGTAACTTGATTTCGCTGCGACGATACCTAAAATGAAAGAACCAAAGCCAATACCACTATCAAAGAATGAGAAGTACGTAGCTGTCGCAGAACCACGTCTATGGTTTGGAGCTGCAGAAATCGCAATCGTTTGGAAGCTAGGAATTAATGTTCCGTAACCTAAACCGATTAACATACCTGCGCCAAGGAACCAAAATGAAGTTTGTGCTTGGCTTAAAATGAACATCCCAATTGTGAAAATAATAATAGCTGGATAAACAAGTACATTTTCACCGAAGCGATCAAAAATCTTACCTGTAAATGGACGAGAAATGACAACAACAAGTGCATATAAAATAAAGAAGTAACTTGCAATGTCAGCTAAACCGAGCTCTTTTGCATAAATAGGAATAAAGGATAAAATGCCACTATAAGAAAAGGCTAAAACAAATCCTGTAAGAGCGATTGGAATAGAAGATGGTTCAAGTAAGTCTTTCCATTTCATTTTTTCTCGTTTTTGTTTGCTTACAGGTGCTTCATGCGGAATATTTACAAGTAGTCCTAATAAAAATGCAAGCAATGAAAATATGGAACAAACGATAAATAGTACAGTGAATGAAAAATGAGAAATAATTGTTAAACCTAAAAAAGGACCAATTACCATCGGCAAACTCATAAATACGCCGAAATAGGCAAGTGCTTCGCCGCGTCTATGAGCTGGCGCAACATCTGTGACAATCGTACCAGTTGCAGTTGTTGCCATTCCAAACCCAATACCATGTAAGAAGCGAAGTGCAAGTAATAAAAATAAACTTTGCGCACCGAAATACATAACAGTAGCAGCTAAAAATAAAGAAAGTGAAATAAATAATATTTTCTTTCTTCCTAAATCATCGAGCCATTTTCCTGTAAATGGTCGACATAATACAGATGAAATAAGAAATACAGTTGCAACTAAACCAATTTCCTCAGGTTTTCCTTTTAGGCCGTCTATTACATAGACGGGTAAAGTAGTCATAAGCATATAAAATGTTAAGAAGAGAAATAGACTACTAAAACAAGTTCCGAGGAAATCCTTCGTCCAAAGTTTCTCACTTTGCATCGTCATCCCTCCAATTTAATCTAAGTTTTTAATAATTTGTTGTAACACTTGAAATGCTTGATGTAAATCATCTTCGTTAATACCTTCTAGCGTTTTTTCTTCGAAAGTATCAACTTCTTCTTGCCATATTGGAATCATCTTTATCGCTGTTTCTGATAAAGAAATGAGCTTCTCACGGCGATCTTTTCCTTCAGTACGAATAATCCATCCCATCGTTTCCATACGTGTTAACGTACGAGTCATCGTTGGTGATTCAACATTTAAATACTGACATAATTCTGTTTGCGTACAAGAACCAGTTTGATTAATACGGAAAATTACAGCCCATTGCGCACTAAATAACCCAGTGGGAGATACGCGTTCATTAAATTTCTTCGTAAACTTGCGAGAAGTCTGGCTGACAATGTGAAAAAAATGTTGTTTTTCGTCCATGTATGTTGATCCTTTCAAATTAGTTACCTAGCTAACTATATACTTTTTTATTATAATTGTCTAGTAATAGACATGTTGATTTATGTAAAAATTTCGTATCGCTTTTTTGTTGAGAACATACATTCTGCATGTTATTCTTTAATTAAGTAAAGAATTTTCTTTCTATTAAAAAGAATGGGGGAACTTGTGATGATTAAGCCTGCAACAATGGAGTTTGTTTCACTATCGAACGGAGAAACGATTGCGTATCAGGAAGTTGGAAGGCAAAATGCAGAAATTCTTGTACTCATTCACGGAAACATGACATCGTCACAACATTGGGATTTAGTCATTGAAAAGCTGCAAGATCAATACCATATTTACGCTCTTGATTTAAGAGGATTTGGTCAATCAACATATAATAAAGCGATAGATTCCATACAAGATTTTGCAGAAGATGTAAAACTATTTATTGATCAATTAAAACTAGAGAAATTTTCATTAATGGGCTGGTCAATGGGCGGTGGTGTTGCGATGCAATTTACAGCGAATCATCCAACGTTTGTCGAAAAGTTAATTTTAGTAGAATCGGTGGGCATGAAGGGATATCCAATTTTTAAAAAAGATATAAACGGGCAGCCAATCGTATCAAGTTTAGTAAAGACGAAGGAAGAGGTTGCACAAGATCCTGTACAAATTGCTCCAGTGCTAGATGCGATAAAAAATATGAATAAATTATATTACCGAACAGTATGGAATCTATTAATATATACACATAATCAACCTGAACCAGATCGTTATGAAAAGTATTTAGACGATATGTTAACGCAACGTAATTTCGTAGATGTGAATTATGCGCTCATTACATTTAATATTTCGGATGAACATAACGGGGTTGTAGAGGGAAATAAGCAAATTCATCGTATTAAAACTCCAACGCTTGTCATACAAGGTGACAGAGATTATGTCGTACCGCAAGTAGTGGGTGAAGAGTTAGCGAAACATTTGCCGAATGCTGAATTGCAATTATTAGAAGATTGCGGTCATTCACCGTTTATTGATTGTTTAGATGTATTTATAAAGCATGTAGAGGATTGGTTAGAACAGAAATAATCCCCGAAATGAAAGGTATTGCATATGCTATAACATTGTATGTAAAAGGGGAGATTATCCATGCATCATCCGCTCTTAATTGCGCATTCACCATATAATCATCATATATATACAAAATTGATGATAGCTCCGCTGTATATGCAGATTTCACCAGCTGTAGTTCCGTTACAAATGCAATATCCGCAACAACCAATCGTTAGCGCACAGCAACACGTATATGGAACTGCATTTTATAAAAATCCGTACTTCAAGCAATTTCATAACAATGTGAAAGCACAAGTTTGGGAAGGATAGGAAGCTAAAAGATTCATTCTTTTAGCTTCTTTTTAATTGCGAATATTCGTACACGCATTTGCAGAAACAGTTTATAATGAAAAGTGGAAAGAGTGAGAAGGAGAGGGAAAGGGATGTCACTGCGTTTTACTTTTTGGATTATGGTTGGGATTGTAGCAATTTCAGGTTTGTCACAAGGTATGCTCTTACCGGCCATTGCAATGATTTTTGAACAAGAAGGGGTTAGTTCAAGTATTAACGGTATTCATGCGACGGCACTATATATTGGGATATTAGTAATCTCGCCGTTTCTTGAAAAACCGATGCAAAAATTTGGAATGAAGCCAATTATCGTTATTGGTGGATTTCTCGTTATTATTTCATTATTCTTTTTTACACAAACATTTTCGTTTTGGGTATGGTTTATCCTTAGATTTCTAGTTGGAGTCGGAGATCATATGCTTCATGTCGGAACACAAACATGGATTACGACAACATCAGACCCGAGTAAAATTGGGAGACAAGTATCGATATACGGTGTATTCTTCGGAATTGGTTTTGCCGTCGGTCCGTATTTAGCAAGCACTGTACAGTACGGTCTTGCAACGCCATTTATTATATCTACTGTACTTTGTTTAATAGGTTGGCTGTTATTACTGCCAACGAAAAATGCATTCCCGGCGCAAGATGAAAGAGAAGTGAAGAGTGAATCATCCTTTTCTCGTTATAAACAAGTTGTTGGATTAGGATGGATTGCACTGCTGGGACCACTTGCATATGGCGTACTGGAAGCAATGTTAAACAGTAACTTACCAGTATATGCGCTTCGTAAAGGATGGTCTGTTTCAGAAGTATCCTTCTTATTACCAGCATTTGCAGTTGGGGGCATTATTACACAAATTCCGCTCGGTATATTAAGTGATAAATACGGAAGGGACCGTATTTTAACGTGGACGTTCAGCATAAGTACGGGCATTTTCTTGCTAGCAGCCGTATTTGATCAATATTACTGGATCGTCTTTGCCTGCATGTTGTTAGCTGGTATGGTCATTGGATCGTGCTTCTCGTTAGGACTTGGATTTATGACAGATTTATTACCGAGACACTTATTGCCAGCAGGTAATATATTAGCTGGAATCGCCTTTAGTTTAGGGAGTATACTGGGACCTGTATTAGGAGGCGTATTTATAGAAAAAATACAGTATACAAGCTTTTTTATTGCGGTTATGATTATAATAGGAATTCTCGCAATGTTATATATGATCTACATGAAGAATCAATTCGCATCAAGAAAAATAGAAAGTAGGTTAGGGCATGACAAAACAACCTAATAAAAAGAAATTTGAAGTACTCGAAAACGAAACAATTACAGACTGCTTAGCACGTATGGAACAAGAAGGCTATGCACCGTCTCGCCGCATGGAAGAGCCAATCTTTCATGAAGTGAAGAAAGACGGCAAAACAGTAGTGGAACCGTGCGGTAGAAAGATTGTCTTTGAGGGGAAATTGAAGTAATACAAATAGCAAATTCTCTTTATAGTATAGAGCCACCCAATTCATTTGAATTGGGTGGCTTGTTTTGTTACTGAGTAAGGAAGGAATAGGTAGATTAGGAATTGAATAGAATGAATGGATATTTTCTAGAGAGGATGAAGTTAGTTGTTCGGGCATGGATTATAGAGCTAAAACTATAATTTTGCAGAGGGAAATAGGTAAATACGCCGAGTGCTGGTTAATCCGTACGCCATCAATTTTGTTATTTGGAAGAAAATAACAATATCATAAAGCATACTATAAATAGTTATATTTTTTGTATAGAAAATGCGTAATTGTAACGTTAAATCTTCCTGGAAGAGCAGTTACACTATCTTTGGATTTTTGTTAATTCAAAATTCAGTGTGCAAACGAGGTGGAGTTCAAAAATGGAAGCAAATCAAAATGAGCGAATTCTCTATGTAGTTTTTGAGAATGAAATGAAATTACCGATTTTGGATATTACGCACCCGTTGTTCAATGCAAGTATTGATGAACAGGCGTATCATTTGAATTGCCTTAAATCAGCACGGAGCATTGAAGCATTAAAAAAGATGCCGGGTTTTATTCAGAACATTTTTGTGAAAATGTCGAATGTTGATGATTCTTATCTTAGTGGTATGCGTACGTTACTGTACAAACTTGGACCTGATTTAAGTAAGGGGATAAAATTAGGCTTCCGGGACAAGTGGGCGGTAAAGCAAACCTCTTTTATGGGACTTCGGATTAGGCTGAGGGATCTTTGCAGACAGCAGTCGGAACTTTTGTTGCCTCAGCTTAGGGCGTTTCCTGAACGTGGCCTTTGTTTTTTTAATATTGCTGGTGGAGCTGCTGCAGACAGTATCAATACTTTGATTTTAATTCAGGAATCGGACCCAGAATTACTTAAGGGACGAAAGATTGGAATTAACATTTTAGATATTGATACGTACGGCCCTAATTTCGCAAAGCGGTGCATCGATGCTTTGAAGCAACCGGGAGAACGCTTTTATGGCCTTGATATAACACTTAACACAATACATTATAACTGGAGCCAATCGGAGTCATTATTAAAAATGAGCTTGGATCATTCAGGTTGGATTCAGCTCTGTTCATCGGAGGGGGGGCTTTTTGAGTATGGTTCGGATTCGGATATTATTGAGAATTTAGACCGTTTCTTTGAAAATTCCCCAGCGGATGCCAGGGTGACGGGTTCGTTAATTTTCGACCGAGCATATGTTAATCCAGGATACCTTGGGTTTACAGAGTTTATTGGCGTGCAAATTAGATATCTTGGATTGGAAGGATTACAGAAGCTTTTAGCTCAAACCTCATGGATTTTAGAAGAATCGCATGAAATTGAAAAAATTTATATTCTGTTTTCGTTGAAGAAAGCGTGAAATACAGACTGTTTATCACGTATGGACGCCATCTCGTCGTATGGAAGAGCCAACCTTTTATGAAGTGAAGATAGACGGGGAAATCAAAGTGAAAAAGGTTACATAAAAATGAATCTGCTTTGTTCTCACAAAATAATTCACACATCTAGTCACATAAAAAAACGCTATTGATTCTAACATCAATAGCGTTTTTATTTTTAGTAAATATATAGATCAAAATGAATTTCTGCTTGAATCGAACTAGCGAAATCAAGTATATCTTTTTGTAAATACATTGCGGGTGATTCGTTATTCTCAATTTGAATGACTACCATAAATAGAAATTCTAAATCATATTTTTTCTTAAGCTGTTTTAATGGTTCTGTTTTCTCTTCAAGTGATTTTAGAATAACATGCAACTGATTATTTATATCGTATGATTCTTGATAGCCAGTGCTTAAATTCCAATCCGTCTCTTTTCTATATAGTTTTTTTGTGAATACAAGATTTGGATTATCACGTCTTGCGACAATATCACCTTTTTTATAAGTTCTTGTAGGTTCGATATTTAGGGCGTCGGTAATTGCTTCAACAGGGAATATATCACCCGTTATACTAAAATAAGCCATAACTTTGGTTTTATCCAGAATGGTTCCTCCTCTATTGTTAAGATGTCACTCTTATTACATTATAAAAATTTAAGAATGTATTTACTAGAATGTAAATGTGTTTTTGATTGAAATTTGGTGTTGGGATATAAATGATAATGTTAGATATATACCTTTGTAGTAAGGGGGAATTATACAAAAGTAGGATGATTTCAAATGTATTTATTTGTATGATAAAAACAAAATGTTTTCAAAAAATTGGAATGTAGGGGAGAGGAATCATAATGATACAAAGCATATATGAAACGCATTTACATGTAAGAAATTTAGAAAAGGCGATAGATTTCTATCAAAATAAGTTAGGTTTAATATTAGCAAAAAAACTATCGAAAAGGCGGGTTGCTTTCTTATGGGTAGGAGAAAATAAAGAACAAATGCTTGGATTATGGGAAGTACATAGTAATGAAGATTTTGAGATGAAACACTTCGCTTTTCGTGTAGATGTAGCGTTTTTAAAGATTTCTAAATTATGGTTAGAGAATCGTGGAATAGAGGTAGTAGGGAGTCAGGGGAAAGGAAATGAAGAGCCAATTGTCCAAAGATGGATGCCAGCTGCAAGCGTATATTTTCTAGATTGTGATGGAAATAAATTAGAGTTTATTTCTATGTTATATGATGATCCAGATGAATTAGAATATGCAACGTATTTAAGTGAATGGGAAGCGGAGCACCAAGAAAAATAAACTTTAATCAGTGGGGGTTTTATAGCTTTGCTTGTTTTCTCACCCATTTGCGCAAGTCTCCCCAGTTTCATTTAACTTTATTAAATATACTCATTACGATGCATGCATTTACATAATATGGATGAGTCTTTGATGATATAACTAAAAATGTGATATTCGAATAATGAATATTCAGCGTTATTTAATAATGGTACATACAGTAAAATGTTCTGTTTTCCATTCCACGATAGAAAACAGAACGTATATTTGGTATAATCGAAATATACTATATGAAACGATGTACATGAGTTTGACATGTATGTATTAAGGTACGTACTACATAACAATAACTACGCTTTATACAAATCAATCGTTAGAAAGGAAAAGAAGTAATGAATCAAATTTCATTTGAAGATTTATTTGAAGAAGAAAACGAGAAAGAAAAGGTGGAGGTAGCTGAAATACCAGTCCCTTTATCACCATTGCAAAGAGATATATTGGAATTAATGGATTCTGAAGAAATAAGTGCACTTGAGCTGTGTGAACAATTAATACGAGCTGGAAAAATATCAGATGAAAGATTCACAACGAATAAGCCGAAAGCATATGGAGAAGTATGCTTACTATTAGAAGGATTTGTTAAAGAAGGAAAGCTTATTTTTGTCAAAAGTGATGAGAAAAGAGATAGGGTTTATAAATTGAATGAAGAAATGTTTAACGGATAAGGTGTGCAGGGGGAATTCATTCATTTTTCTCATTAAAAAAGGGTGTCAATCTTACTTAGATTGACACCCTTTTAATCATCTAACACCTTACATATTTACGCTTGAAACCAAGTCTTCCTCTATCAAGTTCTTTCTGAATACTCTCTGCAGCATTTAGCAAACTGCTTTTTTTATTATCACGTTTTACTTCAACTATACCAACTTCTTTTGCAATCTTGACTGCCTTTTCGTGTAGTGGCACATATGAAATTGCTACCGTGTTTAGAAAATTATTCATAGCGGATTTAGTTCGTTCTGGCGAATCATGGATTGTCTTTTTCACCATTTCAAGCATATCGGAAATTTTGCTTTCAGAAAACTCATCGTCTTTGCGATTTCCTAAAAGCCAGCAGTAGCAACTCCAGCCTGCAGACATTTGTAGCTCGTCCCTACTTGCAATCCATTTATCAGCAACATCTTGTGCGATATTTGATTCTGATAAAGTGACTGCCACCACATAATCAGACAACATATAAAAATACGCTCCGTCTATCCATCGATTAAAATCAGACTCACTCATAGCTTTCGGGTCCGCAATAATGCCTGCAAAATACATAGCATCGTAGTTGCCTGTGGCATAAAGTTCTTCTGCTAACTCTTGGTTTATTTTTATTTTTTTTGCGATTGGTTTCATAGCACCTGTAGCTACGCCGAAAACTGGCTCGTGCGCACCGTTAGATATGTATATTTTTTTCGTTCGTTCCTTGCCTAGGGCTTCAAGCTCTTGCATAACTGTTTTAAAATCCAAAGCTGTGTACTTCCTTTCTTCATGTAAAAACCATTTTAATTGCGAACAACTAGCCTATATTTTTTATCATGTTTTCCATACTTTCTAATTTTAAATCGTATGTGAGTAGGATGTCTACTTTCTATAATTTGTCGATAGTGCAGATAGTGATTTTGAAAGTCTAGATTTTTAGGATGAAAAACTACTGATTAAAGTTTCACTGTATCTTTGGCTCTTTCTCGGTATTATTATGTTATTATTTGGTAAGAGGATAAATGTAAAGTTAAACATGTGAGGTTGGTTATAAATGATAAAGAAATTTACTAGAGTAGTATTAACTGTAGTTATGCCAATTAGTATGATTGTGGGGTGTGGAAATACTGAAAAAACTGAAGCAAAAGAACCGAAAGCGATACAATCAGAGAAAAAGGACTATACGGATTACTCGTATGGAAGCAAAGGTATAGTAGTAAGCGGAAAAGCGAAAGAACGTCAACAATACGAGGTTGGATATATGGATGATAACAAGTTAATTGGGATTGATGAAAATATTGAGGATTGTATTATTTTAGATAATAAAGATGAAGCAAGTCTCGTTTGGAAACAAATAGAGCGTGGATCGATTATTGAAGTGCAATATGGTAAGGATCGCGACCATATCGTAGGCGTACAATTAGTAGGAGATCGTGAGCCATACGAAATTAGTGATAAGTTTGATCGAAATACGATAAACGAGATTGTCGAAAACGTTAAAGGGAATTTGTAATAGAAGCTAAAATGAAAAAATATTTAAATTTACTATTAATAAAGTCGATTCCTTTGTAGATATTAATAAAGCGCATCCATCCCTTCATAGCGGTATTAAACGTAGTGCAAGTGCGGGAATTATTAACGGTCGTGGCGGCGGGATTTTTGATCCTAACGCATCTATCGCACGTGAAGAAGCATCGATCATGATTGACAACGCATTACAGTATAACGGTGTTACAGGTGAATTAGTTGCATTGCCATTTAGGGATAAACATTTGATCACATATAAACAGCCTGTTCAACGATTATATAGCTTAAAAGTAGTTACTGGTGTTGGAAATAATGAGTTTAATCCGAAAGGGACAGCAACTCGTGGTGAAGCAGCTGCCTTTTTAGTGAAGATGTTAGATGCAAGTCAAAAATAGAAAGAATGATAAAGGAGCTATCCAAAATGAGAATTTGGAACAGCTCCTTTTTATATAAGCCCTTATTAAGCCCCTTCCAAGCCCCTTATAAGCACCTACCAAGTAATAAATCACTAAGAAAAAACAAAACAAAAACAACTACAAGAACAAAAAAGCGCGAAAAAATAAAACCGTCGTTGTAGTAGTTAAAAAAATTTGGAATTCAACTGCAAAAACCAAGCCCTCACTCCTATATGTATATTGAAGGATTGAAATCTACCTTTTTATGAATACAAGGGGGAGGTAAACATATGGCGGTGTACCGTAATGTGCAAGTGAACTTTTGGCAAGATGAATTCATATTAGATTTAACGCCAGAGGAGCGTTATTTTTACATATATTTGTTAACTGGTACGAAAACGAAGCAATGTGGAATTTACGTATTACCGAAGCGTGTGGCAGAACTTGAAACAGGCTACAATATGGAGACTGTTGAGAAGTTATTAAATAGGTTTGTTGAATACGGAAAGATTTTATACGATGCGGAAACGAAAGAGTTATACATCATAAATTGGCTACACTATAATCCAATTTTAAATACGAATGTAGAAAAATGTGTGTTACGTGAGTTAAAGACTGTAAAAAATAAAGAATTCATACATATGTTTTTACGTACATGTCTGGAAAAAGAATGGAAGATTCCATTGTTATTGCAGTATTTTGGTATGCCAGAAGAAGAGGATACTAGTAGTTTACAAGAAGTTGTTGAAGAAATAAAAGATGTGGAAGTGGAAGAGGACACTCCACATAGTGAGGTTTATAAGTTTTACGAGCAACATATAAGTAGTCTATCCCCATATATCGTGAAGGAATTGAAAGAGTGGATACGAAAAGTTTCAGGAGAGAGAGTATTAGAGGCACTTAAAATTGCATTTGAACAGAATAAGCGAACGTTTGCTTATGTGAAGGGGATTTTGAGGAATTGGTGTAGCAAATATGGTGGAGAGAAGTGTGTAATGGGTAGTTTAGAGAGAAGGAGAAGTGTTTTGAGTAGTGTGTTTTAATTTACATTAATTTAATGTAGAATGTATGTTCGTTTTGGTAGGTTTTATGCTATACTACCATTAAATAAGGATGTTTTTATAATGGATAAAAGATGCGGGGGAACAAAGTTTGACTACAAATACAACTCAGTTATTTCAATATATTCATATGACAGAAGAACAGGAACAATTATCACTGCTATATTTACGAACAAAAGAAGAAGAGATTTTGAAAGATATTCAATTAACGACAATTCGAGATCAAAGAAGAGGCGATTTTGCTGAGCGGTTTATAAATGATTTTAGGAAAGTGCATAAGCAAGATCCAGCTTTCTTACGATTATTCTATTATTTGTTAGGAGAGCAGTTGTTAAATGTTCTTATAATAAGGTTTAAATATGTGGATTTTTCTAATATGAAGGTTTATTTAGAAAAAAGTGCACTTCCATTGGATCAACTTGTAGTAATTGCATGTAAATATTTAACTAATATCTCTAGTTATGTGAATGAGGCGTATAGTTTTCTGAAAGAGTTAACAAAAGAGGATCCGAACTATATAGAGAGACAATTACATACTTTACTAAATAAGCAACAACTATCACTACTTCTCGTAATGTTTGAAGTAGATTATGAGAGGTTCCATACGTATAGCTCTTTATTGGAAGAGAGATTAAAAGAACATGCTGAATTTATTTTGAATTTGAATGGGGAAAAGGAAAAGATTGAAGCAACTGAAAGATATATAAAAGGTGAAAGTGATAGGGAATTATTTTTAGGTGGAAATTTACCGGACTATATTTGGCGACTGTTATTTCATGTTCATAAGTATTCAAACGTTGCGAGGCGATATGTGGAAATATTAGCAAAGAAAAACGTGTGGGGGTTTATGAATTATGCTACGCGCTATATGTGTCATGCTCTTGGCCAGCCTCAAAACTACAAAAGAACAGGTAGTGTAAATAAGAAAACGTATGAAGAAATTCAAAGTTTTTGTAAACAGTTTTGGATTGCTGAGGAAAGGTTTTTTGCGCACCGCCTGAGGCAACATAATTTGAATAGTGAAGACTTCTGTAAGACGTATGAATATGAATTCCTTTGCTTTATGTTGGAAGAAAATCCGGAATTTGTTCAACGCACTTTGCAATATGTAAGTAAAATGAATTATCTTATTATCGCGCGAACGTTAGCTGAAAAAGGACATGAGCTAAATAGAGGGAAAATGCGAGAAGAATTTTTTGTTGCTGCTTTGCAAATTAAATTGTCTACAATACGTGATACATATTGTGATTATTTACTAGGGAAAGTGTCACTTGAGGATATGAAGCACATACTTAAAAATCCGAAATATAGAAGTATGTACTGGGCCATGCCGGTGTTAGAGGTTGCACTCCTTTGGGATATAGATGATGTAGCAAAAAGGGAAGCTGTACTTACACTACAATTCGGAGATGAATATAGTGTTAATTTATACGAACTTCTTTACGAATGCTCTGTCAGAGGGATAGAACCGAAACAAGTATTAGAAGAACTTCTTTCGTATGGGCTAAGTAAGGAAAAGCTGATTGCCTATGCAGTTGAACAAGCTGCATGCTACAGTGAAGAGAGAAATGAGGCGAAGGAAGCGCTTGTTCATGTCATTGTAAAAGAACAAGCGTATATAATTGAACGGTTTGATGAGTATTCTGCTGTTGCCAAAGCATATATTTTAGAAGAGTTAGCAAAGGATAACATGATTAAAATGCGTCCCATTTTAATTAAAACTTTAGGGGATTCATCTAAAAAAATGCGTGAGTCTGTAGTTAAACTTCTTTCAAGAGATGTAGAAGCTGTAGAGGATGTAGCGCTGGAACTTCATAATAAAAAGAAAATTGTCCGTGAAAATGTGATGAAACTGCTTATAGAGTATAAGATTGAAAAATATACAGAACTTGTACAGGAAGCTTTGCAAGATAAGAAGAATGCCTCTTTTGTTGAGAAGTTTGCTCCGTTACTTGAAACGGAGAGAAACTCAGAAAGTATAGAAGAACTTTGTGGACGTATCGTAACGGAACAAAAAAGAAATTCACTTATGCAATTGATTGGGGATGAACCACAAATCCGTCTTCGTCATTCTAATGAAATTGCCGATGCTACAATTCCATTAGCTTATTTGCAGCAGTACATTTCAGATTCTGTTATTGAGAAGAAAGAGGCAGCTGAAGCGATTGGGAGTACTTTAAATGAACAGGACTTGAAAGAATGTGTGCAAGAAATATATCAAACATGGATTTCTCAAGATGCAGATGTGAAGAAACGCGGTATTCTTTCGTTATATGGAATATATAGTGATGACAAAATGGTCGGCATACTGAAAAAGCAAATTGATGAATGGGTGCTCGATATGCGAGGGAAAATTGCAGCTGATGCTGTTCGGGCTTTAGGCTTGTCCTCATCTAAGCTTGCACTTATGTCTATTCATGCAATGGCCTTTAAATATAAACATAAACAAGTGCGTAATGCGGCAAAAGAAGCACTAAGTCTCGCTGCAAAAACGCGTGGTATAACGGAAGAAGAGCTGGAAGATCAACTAGTACCAAATCTTGGTTTCAATATACGTGGTGAGAAGGAAATTGATTTTGGGAATAGATGTTTTACAGCCATATTAACTGCAGAGTCAAAAATTGAATTAGAGACAGAAGAAGGGAAACGTATGAAGTCGCTTCCAAAGCCGAATGCAAAAGATGATATAGAAAAAGCTGAATTAGCTAAGAAAGAGTTATCTACTTTAAAGAAAGAGCTTCGAAGTGCTCTTTCCATGCAGAAACAACGGTTGGAAGCTGCTCTATCAAGAAAGCGCTATTGGTCATATGACTCCTGGAAGTCGGTATTTCTAGAGAATCCAATTATGAAGCAATTTGTAACTTCACTTATTTGGGGTGAATATACAGAAGGGAAGTTACTGAAAATGTTCCGTTATGCGGAGGATGGTACGTTTTATTCAATGATAGGAGAGAATCATGAATTTTCGTCTGGAACCGTGATTGGTTTCATTCATCCGTTAGAATTATCCGAAACGGAAAAGGAAATGTGGAAAGAGCAACTGGAACATTCGAAAATTGTCCAGCCATTTCTACAAATTGAACGTCCTGTGTTTGTAGTAGAGGAAGATGATAAGGTTACTGTTGAGAGATTTGGTGGTATTTTATTAAATGGTCGCTCGTTATTCGGTAAGATGACGAAACTTGGATGGATTCGCGGATCAGTTCAAGATGGCGGTGTGTATTATACGTTTTATAAAGAAGATACTCGCACTGGATTAGGGGCACAACTGTCATTTAGCGGAGCACCAATTGGCTATGAAGACGAAGAAGATATATGTGTGTATGACATTGAATTTTATAAAGCAGCTACAGTGAATCGTGGTTCATATGAATACGATGAAATTGATGATGAAAGACGCATTGTGCCAAAAAAAGTAGATAAGTATTTCTTTAGTGAAATATTATATGATGTACAATTAGCGACCGATTCAAATCTTGGTCATAATGAAAGCTGGCGTAACAAACGATAAAAATTCCCCCTTCATTTGTAGGAAAATGAAGGGGTTTTTCAACTTTTCTAAAAGGTTCTTTCAAAATAGAAGCGAATAGTTTGAGGAAGGAGGGGGTTATATGGAAGTTGTTATAAAAAAGAAACGAACTCGTGGTAAGAGAATTTTTATTTGGTCTAGTAGTATCGTCCTTTTGTTGGTTATATGTACAGCGATTTTTTTGAACATATATACGCTTAAATCTGTGCCAAAGATAGATGGAACGATAAAGCTAGAGGATTTACAACGTGCTGTTACGATAAAGCGAGATAGTAAAGGTGTACCGCATATTAAAGCGGAAAATGCACACGATTTATATTTTTCGCAAGGGTATGTACAAGCGCAAGATAGGTTATTTCAAATGGATTTAAGTAGAAGGCAAGCTTCTGGGATGTTAAGTGAGGTTGTAGGGGAAGCAGCTATTGATCGAGATAAGTTGTTTCGAACGCTCGGTTTACGGCGAGCAGCCGAAGCGTCTGTTAATCAATATGATGGAGAAGCGAAATATGCTCTGCAGTCATTTGCTGATGGGGTGAATGCCTTTATACGCGAGGCAAAAGAGGAAAAGAAATTGCCAGTTGAGTTTACTATATTAGGCTATGAACCTGCTGAATGGTCCATTGTGGATACGTTAACGATTGGAAAGTATATGGCGTTTGATTTAGGGGGACATTGGCACGGACAGGCATTTCGATATTGGGCGCTGAAAAATTTGCCGAAAGAGCAAGCAAATGAGTTATTTCCTACATATCCGAAAGATGCGCCTAGATTACTAGCTGAACTAAAAAATACAAATGTAGACGTAGCACAAAGTTTTGCAAAAACGATTATTCCACCAGAGTTTAATGGTAGTAATAACTGGGTCATAAGCGGTGAGAAGAGTGCGTCTGGTAAGCCGATGTTAGCGGATGATCCTCATTTATCTCTTGCCACGCCTTCTATTTGGTATCAATCAAAATTTGAAACGAAAGATTTGAATGTGAGTGGCGTTATTTTCGCTGGCGTACCAGGTGTTATATTAGGGCACAATGACAAAATAGCATGGGGCGTTACGAATACCGGTCCTGATGTACAAGATTTATATATTGAAAAGCGAAATCCTAATAATGAAAACGAATTTCTATATAACGATAAATGGGAAAAAGCGACTGTTCTGGATGAATCTATTAAAGTAAAAGGCGGAAAGACAATACCGTATAATGTTACGGTTACGAGGCACGGTCCAGTCATTTCAGAGTTTGCGGATAAAGGGAAAGAGAAAACGAAAACAGTATTTGCTTTAAAGTGGACTGCTTTGGAACCTTCCGCTGAATTAAAGGCTGTATTAAATATGAATAAGGCGAAAGACTGGAATGAGTTTGAAACAGCTCTTCAAGATTTTCATACACCAACTCAAAACTTTGTATTTGCATCAAACGACGGCACAATTGCTTATAAAGCAAATGGAAATATACCAGTGCGTAAAAAAGGTGATGGTAGTCTACCAGTGCCAGGATGGACAGATGAATATGAATGGGAAGGGTATATCCCATATGATCAACTTCCAAAAGTAATCAATCCAAAACAAGGGTTTATTTCTACTGCGAATAATAAAATTGTGGATGATCATTATCCGTACCATATTAGTAATACGTGGGCACAGCCATATAGGCAAATGCGTATTCAAGAGTTTTTACAAGAGAAGGAAAAGTATACGGTAAAAGATTTAGAAGAGTTACAGATGGATCAAAAAAATTTATATGGGAAAGAGTTTGCTCCTATATTTTTAAAAGAGTTAAATAAAACATCTTTAAATGAAGTAGAGAAAGAGGGCGTAAAACAATTAACGAAGTGGAATTTTTACGATAGTAAAGATGAATCGGCACCGTTAATATTCCATCTATTAATGAAAGAGATTTCAAATACGTTATTTTCAAAAGAAATACCGAAAGATGTGATGGAGTTATTTGAAGGAAAGGCACAAGTTGTTGATGAATTAATTCGAAAAGAAGTAGCAGGAGAACATAGCGCTTGGTTTATGAAGTACGGAGGCTTCACAAAAGTTGTGCATACATCGTACGAGGATGTAATGAAGAAATTACAGAAGGAGTATGGACCAGATGTTACGGAGTGGAAGTGGGGCGATTACCATCAACTTGCTTTTACACATCCAATCTCCAAATCATCTAGTATGTTAGCATTACTTGCATTTAATCGCGAAAAACCAGTTCCAATTGGTGGAAGCCAAGTTACCGTTCAAGCAGCGAGCTACGGCGATAACGGTATCGTCAATCACGGAGCTTCTTGGCGATTCGTCATTGATACGAAAGATATGTCAAACGGTTATCATATTGTAGGGCCAGGACAATCAGGACATTTTAGAAGTAATTGGTATCATGATCAAATAGATGATTGGGTAAATGGAACATATCATACGACTACATTGAATACGGAGGGGATAAAGGGGAAGGTGTTAAATTTAGAGCCGAAGTGATAATATTTCTACTGATGAAAACTTATAAATTAGAATATAAACCAGTCTTTAAATAATTTTAAAATCCTACTATCATTTGAGGTGATAGTAGGATTTTGTATTTTAGAGAATAAAATTCAATGAGATTCTTGTTTCACCATAGCTCTTAAAAGATTTAATATTCTGAATTTTGTTGATATATATTTAAAAACACACCTATAAAATTACAAATTCTGTTATTATATTATTAAAAGACTATATGATAATTGGTAATGAGGGGGTAGATTATGAATATTGCAATCAAAGGAAACGAACAGATTCTAGGCTTATTAAATGATTGGTATGTGGAAATTCGTGCGCGGCGCATAAGTAACGCGCATCGTTTAAAAGAAGAAATTAATGATAAAATTCAAAACATAGAAGATCAAGACTTATTACTATACTACTCATTATTAGACTTTCGTCATCAATATGTAATTGATAACTTAGGTGTTTCTACAAGTAGTTTTGATAAAGTAGAATCTTTTGAGATTCCTTCTAACAACACTTTAACTTATTATTATCATTTCTTTAAAGCTATCCATGCTAGTGGAACTGGTAGTTATAAGGTTGCAAAAGAACACTTTGATCAAGCCGAAAAGTTATTAGAGCTTATCAATGATGACGTTGAGAAAGCTGAATTTTATTATAAGTTGGGTGCATTCCATTTTGATATTTGTGACTCGCTAGTCTCTTTTCAGTACACAACAAAGGCAAAAGAAATGTTTTTAGCCCATGATGATTATGAGCGTAATGTTGGCTTTTGTGAGAACTTGTTGGGATTAGCTTGTATAAACTTAAAAGAGTGGTCATTGGCGGAGGAACATTTTGCGGCTGCAATGGACAAGTTCCAAAAAGTCGGAGAAGATAAGTTTATTATTATGGTGCGCCATAATTTGGGGTGGATGTATTCTAAACAAAACCTATCATCTTTAGCAATTCGTTATTTATCTGAAGTCATTGAAAAGTCTCCAAACCATTACAAGGCGATGTATGCAAAGGCATTGGAACATTACAAACTGGAAGAGCGAGATGTCGCAGCAGAACTCATTAAGAACGGTTTAAATCTTAGTAAGAAACTAAATCAAGAAGAGTTCATACATCGATATCTCATTTTACAAGAGCTCAACAATGCTTCACCTGCTCAAATACTCGAAACAGTAGTGCTAGAAGGAATTGATTACTTCGAAAGAGAAGGATTATATGAAGATGTTCAGGAGTCTTATGAGACGCTGGGAACAAAATTTTATGATGAAAAGAATCATCATGCGGCGAGTAAGTATTTCCATTTAGGGTTGCAAGCAAAACGAAAATTTTTTGAGGAAGGGGCTTTAAAATGAAAAAAATAGTATTGAGTTTAATGGGAATTGTCACCGCTATAACCTTGACTATAGGTGTGACGAATACAGCAAAGACTCCACAATCTTACGAAGTGATTCAAGGTCTTTCGATTGGAGATCACGGTGGTTGATACACTAATTTAATGTATAATAAAAAGGGCTAGGATTTATTATCTAGTCCTTTTTTTATTGATTGGATGCTTTACTTGGTTTTTATTAGCTTTCATACTAGGATGGGTTTTCATAAGGTTCAATTCGTAAAACTGCAAAGACGTATGCTATGATTCGATTTGATATCTTCTATATCTTTGGTTCAAATAAGAAAAAATAAGGTGAAACCATATCAGATTGGACGAGAGAGGAATGAGTAAAATCAATGATCGCGAAATAAGGTATATTCCAGATGAATTAAAAGAAATAGAAATCCAATAACTAAGAAGAATATCCAAAAGGGTATAGAAAAGGTAGATAGTTATAATCAATCACTAAATAGTAAGGCTGAGTGAAGGGGGGATAAAATGATGAATTATTATAATGCTGGATTTATAATAATTTCATATGAAAAGGATCTTATTTATAAAAATTGTATTATTGAAGGGCTTCCCGAAACCATTTTAACAATAAGTAATGAAGTACGCCCCACATTCCCAGATTATTGTTTTTTTCCTTGGTGTAACACACATAAAAATGAATCTAATTCCAGTATAATAAAATCAAGATTAAGGATTAGTAGAGAGGAACATGAAAAAGCGCAATCTTTTTTAGATACATTAATACAAGAAAAAAAGTTTTCATGGCCCAATGTTTTTAAGTTCTTAGAAGATGCAAGATTCTTTCAACAAAACTATTTAAGGGGAATAGAAAATTTAGAAATTATCAGTTTAAATCTTTCGGAAGAGTACAGGACAGATTTTCTATTAAATGAATCAGAAGAAAATAATTTTGAGGTTTCTATATACAATTTTTTGGAAAGTTCATTACCTTTCAGTGTCAAGAAATATGAAATTTTAGGTTTTGATATATGTGGTTACTCTAACAACTCTTTTTATTCATTTATTCACAATGGATTACAGGAAGATTTTAATAGATTCAATAAAAAATTGAATGGTTTATCTCTTATAGGGAACTATGATGATGCAAAAGAAATCATTTATTTAATTGATGAAAAAAAAATCAAAGCAGAAGAGGTATTATGGTATCCATGGCTAATTTTGAAATGCAAATAAGAGATCACCATTGTAGTAATTGTAATTAAAGTTAAAATGATTCTCTATACATGCTTATTAACTTAAGTAATTAACAGTAATTCAATAACTTCAATCGTAAAAAGATAAAAAAGGAGCGGAAATCCGTTCCTTTTTTATTTATCTCACTATTTTTAGAAGGTTAGTATGAATAAGCTGTGAATAAAGGATGAATTGCATTTTTATCAATAAAAATTTATTGGATTTTTTGTGGAATATATATGAAACATTGTATAAAATAATCAAGAAAGCCAAAAATTATAGGGGGAAAGTTGTGAGGGAAAATAAGAGTTTAATAAGTTTTTTAGGAGTGTTTATTATGCTATTTTCTTTTTGTTTTCAAGGAAATGTACAGGCAGATGTAAATACTGTTCAATCTGGAAAAATCAAATCAGGAAATGTAACGGTATGGGAAGTTGGAAATGTAGCGAAAGTGTTAGCTGATGTAGAGCGCTTAAATTTAAATACAGTAAATGTACCGATTCAGGTAGATATTCCGAATGTGACTTCTACGAATATGGTAATTAATCAAGCGCAAAAGCAACAGGCTATTATTTTAATTCAAGAATTATTAAAGCGTAATATTCAAGTTATAGTGGAGCCGTTCCCATATATTCAGCAAGGAAATGTTGGGGAAACGGAATGGAATCCAAGTAATATTAATGATTTCTTCTGGAATTGGAAGATGGTTATTCTACAAGATATTTTTAATTCTATTACAAGTAAATACAATGTGTATGGACTAAAGATTGCTTCTAATTTCGTGAATATGGAATATGCAGAAGGATACTGGAGCGATACAATTGATTTTGTTCGTAATCAGTATAAAGGAAATGTTTTGTATCAAATGAACTGGTGGTTAACAGCAAGTTGGGATCCTTCATATGAAGCGAAGTTTGTTGAGAAAATAAATCGTCCGTATTTAAAGAAGGTAGACATTGTTAGTATCGATAGTTGGTTTGAAGTTTCAGGAAAAAGAAATCCATCATATGAAGAAGTGAAGCAAAGTTTATTTGCGACGACAGTATATAACCGTGGACAAAATGTTGTTCAACAACTAGAACAATTACATAAAGCAACAGGAAAGCCAGTTTACTTTGGCGGATTTAACGTTCCGGCGCGTGAACTAGGCTTACAAAATCCGTGGAATCCAGATGTTTCTAATGTGTTTTCAAAAGACGTACAATTAAACGGATGGCGCGCTTACCGTGACGTATTAGAACCGAAGCCATATTTTAAAGGCTTTTCAATTTGGTTTATTGGATCTAATAATAGTACGCATGCGTATCAAATACATAGTCAAGAAACGGCAGCAGTTATTAATGGCTGGTACCGAAAATAATTTTTATAAAATAGGCAAGTTTTGAGGTTCACTACATATATTTCTAGTGAAAGGCCTTTCACCATCTTATCACCTAGGGGGCAATCATCATGAAATTTTTGTCTTACCTTACAGTAATTTTGGTGATTCTTGGCGGTTTGAATTGGTTATTTGTGGCGTTAGATTACAATGTAGTTGAGAAATGGTTTGGTTCTATGCCGGCGCTTGTGGACACTATTTATTGGCTCATTGGTCTTTCTGCTATTTATCAAATTTTTGATCGGTTCTTTACGGACAATTAGCAATTATACTTTATTACTAGAGTGTTAAGTACGATTATGTACTTAACACTTTTTTATATGTTTATAAAAAAAGTTTACACATGCAAGCGATTCCATTGCTTCTTGCGCCGTAATACTAGAAAAGAAATTGACCGTGTCTTGTATTGTGGGTTATAATTCAGAAAGTTTAAAAAATATTAAAATGAGAAATAGGGAGGTCATCTGGGTGATGGAAAGAGTGTATAATTTTTCAGCAGGACCATCAATACTCCCTTTGCCAGTTTTAGAGAAAGTGCAAAAGGAGCTTGTAAATTATAACGGGACAGGCATGTCTATTATGGAAATGAGTCATCGATCTTCTTATTTTCAAAGTATTATAGATGAAGCGGGTAGCTTGCTTCGTGAATTAATGAACATTCCTGATGAGTATGAAGTATTGTTTTTACAAGGCGGTGCGTCATTACAATTTTCTATGATACCGCTGAATGTAATGAATACGTATAAAAAAGCAGGATATATATTGACTGGCTCATGGTCTAAAAAGGCGATGCAAGAAGCTGAAAAAGTAGGAGAAGTACAAGTGATTGCTTCTTCTGAAAATGAGAAGTTTACTACAATTCCTAGACTGGATGGTTTACTAGGCGATGAAAAACTAGATTATGTACATATTACAACGAACAATACAATTGAAGGAACGAAATATGTGGAAGTTCCACATGTAGATAAAGTACCGCTTGTTGCGGATATGTCCTCAAATATTTTATCAGAACGATATGATGTTTCGAAGTTTGGTCTTATATATGCGGGAGCGCAAAAGAATTTAGGGCCAGCAGGCTTAACGATTGCAATTATAAAAAGAGATTTAATTGGGGGAGCAGATCGCTCTTGTCCTACGATGTTAAACTATGAAACTTACAGTAAAAATAACTCCTTATACAATACACCGCCGTCCTTTAGTATTTACGTAACGAAACTTGTATTAGAGTGGCTGAAAGAGCAAGGCGGGGTATCTGCGATTGAAGAACAAAATAAAATGAAATCTTCACTACTTTACAATTTCTTAGATGAATCAAAATTGTTTACTTCACCGGTTGATCCTACGTATCGATCACTTATGAACATTCCGTTTACAACGCCGTCAGAAGAGCTGAACAGTGAGTTTCTACAAAAAGCGAAAGAGCGTGGTTTTGTTACGCTAAAAGGACATCGATCAGTCGGTGGTATGCGCGCTAGTATTTACAATGCGATGCCAGCAGAAGGCGTACAGCAATTAGTAAATTATATGAAGGAATTTGAGCTTGAGAATAGATAGGGAGATGGGGATATGTTTCGTGTTCAAACGTTAAATCAAATTGCAGAAAAAGGTTTGCAAGTACTTAGTGGAGAGCGCTATGAAGTAGGGGAGAGAATGGATCACCCAGACGGTATTTTACTTCGCAGTTATTCTTTACATCAAGAAGAATTTTCAAAAGACTTAAAGGCGATTGCGAGAGCTGGTGCAGGTGTAAATAATATTCCTGTCGAGCGATGTACAGAAAAAGGGATTGTAGTATTTAATACGCCAGGAGCGAATGCTAATGCAGTAAAGGAACTTATTATTGCAAGTCTTATTATGTCTTCACGTAACATTATTAACGGAGTAAGCTGGACGAAAAATTTAGAAGGGGAAGAAGTACCGCAGCTTGTTGAATCTGGAAAGAAACAATTTGTTGGATCTGAAATTGCGGGGAAACGTCTAGGGGTTATCGGCCTTGGCGCAATCGGTGCTTTAGTTGCGAACGATGCGTTAGCTTTAGGGATGGACGTTGTCGGATACGATCCTTACATTTCAGTTGAAACAGCATGGCGCCTTTCTACACATGTGCAAAGAGCATTTAGTTTAGATGAAATTTTTGCAACGTGTGATTATATTACCCTTCATATTCCTCTTACGAATCAAACGAAGGGGATTATTGGTGAACACGCTATAGAGAAAATGAAAAAAGGAATGCGTTTATTCAATTTCTCTAGAGGAGAACTTGTAGATGAAAAGGTTCTTCAAAAAGCGTTAGAAGAAGACATTATTGCACATTACGTAACGGACTTCCCCAATGAAAATGTAATAAAGATGAAAAATGTAACTGCGACGCCTCACCTTGGTGCATCTACATCTGAATCAGAAGAAAATTGTGCGATCATGGCAGCGCGTCAATTACGTGAATATTTAGAGACAGGAAATATTCGTAATTCAGTCAACTATCCAAACGTAGAATTGCCGTATATCGGAAAGAAACGTATTACAATCATGCATCAAAATGTACCGAACATGGTAGGACAAATTACAGGATGTTTAGCAGAACATCATATTAATATTGCAGATATGATTAATCGTAGTAAACATTCTTGGGCGTACACGATGATTGATATTGATAACGGAATTGATGATATAATAAAAGAGAACATTGTGGAAAATATAAGCAAAATTACAGGTGTTGTAGCCGTTCGAATGATTGTGTAAAGGAGAGAGGAACTTGGCAAAAATCCGACCGTTTCGGGCCATTCGTCCAGTAGAAGAAAAAGCAGCGGAAGTTGCAGCTTTACCGTATGACGTATTAAATAGTGAAGAGGCAAGAGAGGTTGTAAAAGGGAATCCGTATTCTTTCTTGCACGTTGATAAAGCAGAAATTGATTTAGACCCAGCGCTTTCACCGTACGATGATCGCGTATATGAAAAAGCGGGTGAAAGTTTAAATCGTTTTATACGAGAAGAAGTGTTCATACAAGACGAAGAGCCAGCACTATACATTTATGAACTGACGATGCAAGGAAGAACGCAGTCAGGCCTTGTCGTTTGTACATCTATTGATGAGTATGAAGACGATACAATTAAAAAACATGAAAGAACGCGTCATGAAAAAGAACTAGATCGTATTCGTCACGTAGATGTGTGTGACGCAAATACAGGTCCTATCTTTTTAACATATCGTACAAAAGAAGAAGTGAAACGTTTCATCGCAAGCTGGAAAGAAGAACATGCGCCAATCTATACATTTACAGCAGAAGACGGCGTTAGGCATGTTGCTTGGAAAATAGCTGATGAAGAAGTAATTACAAGTTTAGTAAACTTATTTGAAGATATCCCTAACTTGTACATTGCAGACGGACACCACCGCTCCGCGTCAGCCGCAAAAGTAGGACTTATGCGAAGAGAACAATATCCGAATTACACAGGAGAAGAAGAGTTTAATTTCTTCCTATCAGTTTTATTCCCTCATGATGAATTATCTATTTGGGACTATAACCGAGTTGTAAAAGATTTAAATGGATTATCAGAAGAACAGTTTTTAAAGCAAATCAAGCAATACTTCTATGTAGAAGAAGCATCTATTTCTCCGTATAAACCAAATGAGCCAAAAACATTTGGCATGTATGTAAACGAGAAGTGGTATAAGCTCACAGTGAAAGAGGAAACGTTTGATGCGAACGACCTTGTAAAAGGTTTAGATGTATCTATTCTGCAAGATCATTTATTAAGCCAAGTACTTGAAATACATGATCCGCGATCTGATTCACGCATTGATTTTGTCGGAGGAATCCGCGGATTAGAAGAACTAGAACGCCTTGTAAATAACGGCGAATATAAAGCAGCGTTCTCATTATATCCGACATCAATGGAATCTTTATTAGCAATCGCAGACGCTGGAGAAGTTATGCCACCAAAATCAACGTGGTTTGAACCGAAACTGCGTAGTGGGTTGTTTGTACATTCTTTAAAATAAATATAGACTTCATTAGTTTGAAAAACCGAAATGATTTTAGTTTCGGTTTTTCTTATTTTAAAAGAGTTTTTGAGGAGGGGGGGGACTAATGAAATTGCAAGTAGGCGAAAAAATTACCTTTGAACGAACTTTAAGGACATTCCTAGTATTACAAGAAATGTCCTTTCCACTAAAGTATAGGGTATTTCGCTAAAATTCAAACTCTAAAATTAGTTTACTAGTTTGACCTGCAAACTGATAATGATAGGAACCTCTCAGACTTTCTAAGTTACCGGTAGCTTTAATAATTGTTCCTGGGGAATCTAAATTTCCTTTATCAAATATTCCTTGCTCTATAGCTGTAAATGTCCCATGCTGCCCCTTATAAATTCCTTCAAAGTGTAAAAATCCAGAAATTTTAGCAGTAGCTAAGTGACCATCATTTATATTTGAGTCTAAATAATATAATAAGTATTCAACAAAAGCTTTTCCTTTTAATTCACCATCAATATCATATTCGACATGTGCAATATTAATAGGGAAATCTTTTTTAGTATCATCAATTGGTTTTTCATCCCATTTACTTACTGTAAATGTTACTTCCATACACGTAAATCCCCCTTTATCATTAGATAAGTATTAAAAGTACCAATTCACAGTTATATCTCGTAGGAGTGTTTTTATTCATTCCACACCACTCTCCAAAATAGAGAAAGATCCATTTTCACAATCAATTTCTGCCATCGAGCCGTAAGGTAAAATAAACTTCGGTTCAGTATGACCAAAATTCAAATTATAAAGAATTGGCAAATCTTCTAAGTTATGTTCTTTCATAACTTGCAGTATTTCATGTTTATATTCTTCATAATACATTTCGTCTTTCGGTTTACCAAAAATGATGCCCTTGGCTTTTTGGAGAATACCTTGCGCTGCATAATTTCGTAACCAATACTTTATATAACTTGGTTCTGGATGGTCTTCAGAAGTTTCAAAGAAAAGAATGCTATCTTCCCAATGTTTTTTCTCAGGCCAAAGCTCCGTTCCTTTTGCAAATTCCAATACTTCTATACAACCACCAATTAAACGTCCTTGTACAGTGGTAGAGCCTTGGAGTAGCTCATATCCATTGTTTTGCTGCATCGTACGTCTTGTATCTTTATTTATCTCTATCCATTCTAAACGCTCACTTGTCCATTCAGGAGCTGGTTGGATTTCGCCAATCATTTCATTGGAAAAGAGAGTTCGATTTACCATTTCAACCGTATATGGATCCATCTCTACATTTTCAGCAAAGTCGGTCAAAATTGCTGGACCGTAAAAAGAGGAAAGACCTGCTTTATGACAAAATAAATGTGAAATGGTAACGTCAGAGTATCCCATAAAAATTTTCGGATTTTCACGTATTGCATTAAAATCTATATAGGGAAGTAGGCGAATGCTATCTTGACCGCCAATATTAGCAATAATTGCTTTCACGCGCGTATCTTGAAATGCTGTCATTAAATCTTCCGCACGAGCCTGTGGGTTGTTATAAATGAATTCGCTACCTTTTAAACTATTCGGCATTGGAACAACCGTAAGATCGAAAACTTCTTCTAATCTCTTTACTCCTTGCTCATATCGCCATCTTATTTCAGAATCACCTGCGCCTCCCCATGAAGGACTTACTGTTGCTACAATATCACCTGGCTGTAATCTCTTTGGTTTTATTAACATATGAATTCCGCCCCTACATAATGTAATGAAATACGATTATACAAACCGTAGCATTGAAAAATATGATGCATGTCATTAGTTTCTTCATCATCAATCCGTTTACCTGCTGGGATTCAAGAATTCAGTCTTAGTGTTGAATTGCATTTGAAAATCACAGTATGCATCATTGCATAAGAAAGAGGGTTGCTATTTTCTACAACCTGTAACTATAATAGTTACAGGTTGGTCGTATCCAATCAAAAATAAAATCATCATGAATGGAGATGTTTCATAATGGGTATGAAAAAAATAATTTTAGCAGGTGCTTTAGGAATCGCAGCATTATCAGGAACGAATGTACCAGGATTAGAAGTAACAAAAGCGAGTGCAGCTTCTATTGAATCGAATCTCTCGACGTTAGAAGGACGAGTAGTAGAAGTAGATAATGGTGTAATTGTTGTAAAATCTAAGCAATACGAAGAACCTGTTAGTGTATATATAGATTCATTTTCAAATGTGAAAGTAGGAGATGAAGTAAAAGCTACTGGATCTATGATGCGTAATTTTACAGAATATATGGTTGCAACTGCAATTGAAAATACAACAAACAAGTTAGGTATGCACATGAAAGAAGATGGCTCACCTGATTATGTAATTGGGGAAGTATCAAAAGTAGGAACAGACGGTGCTACTAAATATGTTGTAGTTGAGTATCCATCGCTAAATGGGAAGAAAGTTATTATTGATGTTTTCTTAACAAAGGGGCAAGTGTTTAAAGCGGGGGAGAAAGTAAAAATTGATATGAAGTATGTAGGCTGGGGCGGAAGTTCTATTAATTGGAACACAGTTGATCATATCGAAAAAGTTCATGAGGTAAAGAGCAACGTTGAAAATAATGATGATGTTTGGATTTGGTCTTAATTAGACGCCTGTAAATAATAAATGGATTATGCAGTACCTAGCAAATGGTCATACACATGACTATTTGCTAGGTGCTTTTTTGTTTTGTATTTTTTGAGAATAAGGGATTCCTAACTAGAATATGATGTTTAAATCGGAGCGAATTTAAAAAATACAATAATGAAAGAGGTGTTTACATATGGAGCGAGATGAGAATTATTTACGAGCTAAAAAAAGAGTGGAGAATTTAAAAACGTTTTACATTCATTTAACGGTCTATATACTAGTGAACTTAATGCTTTTTTTCATAAATATAAGTTCTGATTCAAGTAAATTATGGTTTTTATATCCACTTGCAGGTTGGGGAATCGGAATTGTTATACACGCTTTGACAACTTTTCCAGTTGGGATATTCGGAAAAGAGTGGGAAGAACGAAAGATTAAAGAATATATGGAGAAAGATAAGTAAATTTATGAATATAAACCTCTGTGAGCACACGCTTGATGCGAAGCCTATCCTATAGCTTCGCCTATTTGTTTTGTATTCGAAGTTTGTGCGATTGAGAGTGTTCCTATTCACTTTTCAGCGTAAATAGCATACGAAATCAAAACTTTACTTGTAGTACATAATAAATACAGTTGTTAACCTTTTTAAATTACATGTGGATATAGGATAAAGTTAAGTTATCATCCTATATGAAAATAAAAATAAACCACTGTTCGATTTGAATATTCCACGATATAATGGTGAGAGTTTATGACAGAATAAATATTTACATAAGAAGTGAGGTACTGTATGAAAAAAAGAACGACAGACATTATTTTTATTATTATCGGTGCATTTCTTTTTGCGTTAGGTGTCAATTTGTTTGTTATCCCGAACGAGTTTGGTGAGGGCGGGGTAACAGGTATCACGATTATTACGTACTATTTATTTGAATGGTCACCAGGTTTAGTCAATTTAATTTTAAATGCGATTTTGTTAATAGTCGGCTATAAATTTTTAAATAAGATCACAACGATTTATACGATTATCGCTGTAGTTACGAACTCACTATTTCTTCATTTAACAGAAGGATGGACGATTACTTCAGATGAAATGCTTGTAAATGCCATTTTCGGTGGAATATTTATCGGGTGCGGGATTGGTCTTATCATTCGCGTTGGTGGAACGACAGCAGGAACTACCATCTTAGCGAGGATGACACATAAATACTTAGGTTGGAGCATTAGCTATGGTCTACTGTTCTTCGATTTAATCGTTGCGTTTTCATCTTATTTCATCATTGGTGCAGAAAAACTGATGCTGACAATTATTATGCTATATGTAGGAACGAAAGTAATGGAATTTGTAATTGAAGGTTTAAATCCGAAAAAGGCCATTACAATTATTTCTGATAATCCGGATGAAATTGCCGGGAAGGTAACAACCTTAATGGGCAGAGGGGTTACCGTGTATTCAGGTCATGGCTATTACACGAAAACGCCGAAGGACATTCTATATGTTGTTATTAATAAGCAAGAAGTAGTGAAGCTAAAACGAATTGTTCAAACTACGGATCCAGCTGCGTTCATCGCTATACACGATGTTCGTGACGTGTTTGGAGAAGGATTTGTTGATATTTCGAAAGCTTAGAAATTGTTTTTGATTAAAATAATCTAAATACTAAAACGTGAGAATCTATTTTGAATCATCTGTTTTCAAAATAGATTCTTTTTCTTTTTCTTGCAAAAAATCCAATTGTTTCTTAATGTAGTGATGTAGAAGGATGAACAAGAGAGGGTTTAATGAAGATGATACATATTTTATTAGCTGATGATGATAAGCATATTAGAGAGTTATTGCATTACCATTTACAAAAAGAGGGGTTTACAGTTTTTGAAGCGGAAGACGGAAAGGTAGCGCAAGAAGTACTAGAGAAGGAAAATATTCATCTTGCGATCGTGGACATTATGATGCCGTTCGTTGATGGCTATACGTTATGTGAAGAAATTCGGAAGTATCATGATATTCCTGTTATTTTATTAACAGCAAAGGATCAGTTAGTCGATAAAGAGAAAGGATTCATTTCTGGTACGGACGATTATATCGTAAAACCATTTGAACCAGCTGAAGTCATTTTCCGTATGAAAGCTTTATTACGCCGTTATCAAATGCTGAGCGCTGACATAATTACACTCCATGGAACGACAATTGATCGTAAAGGTGTTGAAGTGAAGTGTAACGGCCAGACGATTTTACTTCCGTTAAAGGAATTTGAATTATTATCACAACTAGCTAGTTATCCTGGGAGAACATTTTCAAGAGAAGAGTTAATTGAACTAGTATGGGGAATGGATTTTGAAGGGGATGAACGGACAGTTGATGTTCATGTGAAGCGACTAAGAGATCGTTTCTCAAAACGAACGGATGATTTTCAAATTACGACAGTGCGCGGACTCGGTTATAAGTTGGAGCTGAAATAAGATGAAATCACTATATTCTAGATTTGTATTTATGACAGTCGGTATTATGCTACTTAGTAGTATTATCGGCTTTTTATTAACAAACGTATATTATCAAGTGAAGTTAAAGCCATATAACAGCGAAAAGATTTTAAAGTATGCGGAAGAAGTTAAGTCATTATATGAAAAGCAAAGCGAAGAAAATCAAGAGGCGTACTTACAATCTATTGCGAAGTTAGGGTATGAAATTTATATTGTCGATGATCAAAAGAATGGAAAGCGTATCGGCAATGCGTTTCGTAAGACGTCTATTAGTGATGATACCGTTCATAAAGTATTGCAAGGTGAAACGTTTAATGGTGTTTCTACATATCCGACTCGCCTATTTATTACTGGTTTTTTCGATAATGAATTAATAAATAGTGTTGGTGTCCCGGTAAAACACGGTGATAAACAGTACGCTTTATTTATTCGTCCTGACATTCAGAACCAATTTGGCGAAATGCGAATTTTCTTAGCGGTATTACTTGGGTTTATCGTACTATTAAGTATTATCTTTATAGCGATTGCAGCAGGTTACATCGTTCGTCCCATTCGTAAATTTACGAAGGCTACGCAAAAAATTGCGAGTGGTGAATATGAAATCGAATTAGATGTAAAACGAAAAGATGAAATAGGAACGTTATCTACAAGCTTCCAAAAGATGACGAAAAGTATAAAAGAATTAGATGAAATGAGACAAGAATTTGTTTCGAACGTTTCACATGAATTCCAGTCGCCGCTTTCTTCTATACAAGGTTTTTCGAAAACGTTGCAAACAGAAAAGATGAGCATGGAAGAAAGAAATCATTACTTACAAATTATTGAAGGTGAAAGTAAGCGAATGTCTAGTTTATGTAAACAGTTACTTACGCTTGCTTCATTAGATAAAGAAGAGAAAGTGTTACAAATAAAAGAATTCAATTTGCAGAAGCAAATTAAAGACGTCATTTTTATGCTCGAATGGAAATGGCGTGAAAAAGATATCGCCGTTGAATTTGATGTGCCGGATATCGTCATAAAAGGTGACGAAAACCTTCTTCATCAAGTATGGAGTAACATTTTCACGAATAGCATTAAGTTTTCAAACGATGGTGGGACCATTGAGTTTTTTGTCGAAGAGTTAGAGTCTAGCGTTATAATCTCTATATCCGATAACGGAATCGGTATGGAGCAAGAAGAAATGGATCGTATTTTTGATCGTTTTTACAAGGTGGATACAGCAAGGGCAAGAAATGTAGAAGGTAGCGGTTTAGGATTATCGATCGTGCAAAAGATTGTGGAACTGCATAACGGAAACGTTTCAGTTTATAGCACGAAAGGGGAAGGGACGACCGTTCGGGTGGAACTTCCTAAATAGATGGAAGAGGCTGTTTGGAAACGGCCTCTTCTTTTTGTATAAAATCGAAAAATCGCTGATATAATTCGAGTTGCGCCGATATATTGTGAAAATCGCCGATATAATTCGAGTTGCGCTGATATATTTGAAAAATCGCCGATATAAATTTCACGTACTCTCATTCCTGTTATAAAGCCGTACCTTTCCCGCGCTCTTCCTTAAACTGCACCCCGAAAGTATCCGCTGTAATTTCATCAGCTTTCGGCAAAGCCCGTAATTTCGGATGAAGTAACCATACGAGAGAAATGAAGAAAATCCCGATGCTAGCGAGCGCGAAAATGAGTTGGCTACTCAATACATTTGCGGTGTATCCGCCAATTAAAGAACCGAACGGCATCGCAATTGTGCCCATACTTCGCATGACAGAGTTGATGCGTCCAATATATTGATTTGGAATTACAATTTGACTAATTGTCGCAAATAATATGTTCGTGGCTCCAATCGGAATCCAAGCTAGGCCGAATAAGAAAATAGACAACCATTGAAACGGTACAATTGTAGAGAGAAACCAAAAGATAGCGCCAGTTGCAAAGCTAATAATGGAGACGCGGCCAACGTTACGTTTGCCAACCCATGAACTGAATAGTGCTCCAATTAAACTGCCGGCGGATATAGCTGCTAAGAAGAAACCATATGATTTCACGCCGCCTAAAGAATCAGCGAAAGAAGGGAGTATTGCCATCGTCATACCGATTGAAAAATTGGCAACAACGGAACCAATTAAGAAAACGCCCATTAATGAACGGAAGACGATTGAAAACCCTTCTTTTAAATCAGAGAAATATTGTTTCGTTGAAAGTGAGGTGCCCGTTTCGGTTTGCTTTGGCATTTTTAATGAAAAGAACAAAAGGGCAGTAATCGCGAATGTGAAAGAGTCGATTACATATAAAGTGATTGCTCCAAATAGTGCTACTAATATGCCAGAAAGCGTCGTGCAAATTAAATCAATGCCTTGATATGCAAATGAGAAGAGAGAGTTTCCTTTTAACAATTGTGTTTTATGCAGTAGAAGTGGTAAAGCTTTCGATTGTGCGGGATAGGCGAATTGTTCGATAAAGGCTACGATGGGCATGATGATGAGTAGTAGTTGGACTGTTAATAGATCGAAGTAGTGTGTAATAGGAATGATTAATATAAGAATGCATTGCAAAACTTGTGTGATGACGAGGGTGTTTTTAATGGACCATCTATCAACGAATGGACCGGTAAGAAATTGAAGTGCAGAAGGTAATAACGTAAGAAAACCAGCTAATCCAGAATAAAAAGGATTACCACTTAATTTGTATACGAGCCACATCGCCGCTACATAATACAAACTATCTCCTATGTTTGTAAAAATTCTTCCTAAAAATAATAAGAGGAAATTCCGGTTTTTCAATATGTCCATTTAATCTACTCCTTTATAAGAAATTTATTCGGTAAAATAAATTTGACCGTTTATGTAAAAAAAATCGTATTACGATTTTTCTTCTTCTTTAACAAATTGCTGCATTGTTCTCTCTGCGATTTGAAGTGCAGTAGTAGAAATATAATAAGATTTACTATTTGGATCTTTATCCGCGTCTTTGGCGATTTCATTTAATTCAGCCATCAATTCATGAAATTTTTTCACCCATACTTGAAATTGTTCTGGCGTAGCATCAAATTCCCAGCAAGATGAAACATAATTCCAATCAGCAGGGTCTTCGCTTTCTTTTCGTAATGTAAAAGCTTCTTCTGGTGCAGCGAGAATATGGCTTTTCGTTCTTTCTGACATTTGTAAAAAGATTTGGCGGCCGGATTCGCTTACCATTTCTAAATGAGGTAATAGGTCTGCGGCAGGGGTGAAGCCTCTAGCGACAGATTGATAAAACTTTTGAACGATGCCATTCTTTTCTTCTGTATATACAATTTCTATAAAACCATTCTTTTCTAATTCTTTTAAATGATAATGAATTTTAGCCCTTGGAATGCCGAATTTCTCAGATAGTAGTTGCCCTGTATAAGGACGTTCGCATAGACGCATCATCATTTCGACACGTAGTGGATCGCTCATTGCTTTTAGTTGGCTATAAGTAGTAAGTGTGAACATGGGCTTCAAAATGATCAACTCCTTAAATGAAATTACTCGGTCAAGATTATTTGACTGAATTGTATCAAGGATTTTGATTATTTTCAATACTTTCTGAAAATTAAATCTTACTCTCTGTAATCTTCTGTTCATATTCCGTTCATATTTCTTTTTTATGATAAGTGCATAGAAAGAAAGAGGAAGGAGCGAGCGAAATGTTTTTAGCTCTGCGTGAATTAAAACAATCAAAATTACGATACGGATTAATCGGACTTATTATGGTGTTATTATCATTTTTAGTTCTTGTTATTTCAGGATTAGCAAATGGATTATCATATGATAATGCTTCATCGATTCAAAATATGGAGGCAAATAAGTTCGTTTTAGCAGATGATGCGGAAAATAAATTACTTCGTTCACAAATTAAGAAAGACGATGTAGATAACGTAGTAAATCAAGTAGGCGAGAAAGAGGCTGTTCCGTTTCGTGTGAAAGTTTCAACGTATGAAAAGAAAGATAGTTCGAAAAAAGTGGATGTTGCGATTTTCTCAAGTGAACGTGATTCATTTTTAGAACCGAACATTGTAAAAGGTGAGAAATTAGGCACAGCAAACAACGAGATGGTTGCTGATGAATCCATTAAAGAAAAAGGAATCGATATCGGAGATACAATTATTGATCCTGTTTCAAAGAAGGAATTTACAATCGTTGGATTTACGAAAGATCAAATGTTTAGCCATACACCAGTCGTTTATGTAAATGAAGACGTATGGGGCGCTATTTCACAACCAAACCAAAAAGATTATAGTGCAATTGCACTTAATACAGATAAAGAGATTAAAAATGCACACGTAATTGACAAAAAAGAAGTGCTGCAAAGTATTCCAGGGTTTAAAGAAGAGCAGGGAACATTAACGATGATCATTGCGTTCTTACTTGTTATCGCTGCGTTATTAATCGGTGTATTCTTCTACGTTATTACACTACAAAAAACACAGCAATTAGGCGTATTAAAAGCAATTGGTACGAAGAACTCGTATTTAGCAAATAGTTTAGTCGTACAGGCGTTATTCTTATCAATCGTTGCGATGGTAATTAGTATTGTTCTTGTACAAGGATTAGAAACAATTTTACCAGCAGGTATGCCGTTTTTATTAACAACACCGATGATTGCACAATATGCAGCAATCTTTATCGTCATTAGTATTTTAGGAACACTTATTTCGTTATATCAAGTATTAAAAGTTGATGCGCTAGAAGCAATTGGAGGCGGGATGTAATGACTTCATTATTAAAACTAGACAAAGTAAGTAAAGTGTACGGAGAAGGGGATACGGAAGTAACTGCCCTTCATCCGATATCGCTTGATGTAAAAGCTGGAGAATTTATCGGAATCGTCGGTCCTTCTGGATCAGGGAAAAGTACGTTATTATCAATCGCGGGTGCATTATTATCACCATCAAAAGGGGATATTTACATTCGTGAGCAAAATATTACGAAGTTATCAGAAAAGGAAATGACAGACATTCGTTTGAAAAAAATCGGCTTCATTTTCCAGTTTGCAAATCTTGTTCCATATTTAAATGTAAAAGAACAATTACTTTACATTGCGAAGTTAAAAAAAGAAAGTAAACAAGAATCAGAAAAGCGTGCGGATCATTTATTAGCGGCATTTGGATTAGAAGAAAGAAAAAATCATTATCCAAATCAACTATCTGGTGGGGAAAAACAAAGGGTAGCAATCGCTCGTGCATTCATGAACAACCCAGATTTAATATTAGCAGATGAGCCAACGGCAAGCTTAGACTCAAAACGCGCACGTGAAGTTGTTGAAATGATGAAACGTGAAGTGAAAGAGAGCCAAAAAGCAGCCATTATGATTACACATGATGAAAGAATGCTTGATGTATGTGATCGTATATTGACGCTAAGGGATGGAAAGTTAATATAAAGAAAAGGGCCAACCGTACATGCGGTTGGCCTTTGTATAATTATTTCTAATAAGTATAATGGCTTTATTTTGAGAATAACGTTTTAATTTTATTGCGAGTTACTAATAAAACGCCGCCTAATACAGATAACATACCTAAAGCCATATTATTTGATTGCTCACTACCAGCGTTAGGAAGTTCTTTAGCGTTATTGTTTGTGTTTGTAGTACCAGTCTTTGTTTCGGTTTGTTTTGATTGAGATACTTCATTAATTTTGTTATCTACATTTTGCTTCGTAGTATGTACCTCAGCTAATTTGTCCTCAATTTTTTTCTCAGTATGTTTAAAGTCGTTGATTTTAATATCTAAGTCTTGTTTTTTCTTTGTTAAATCGTCTGAAACAGTTTGTTTCGTTTGTTTAATTTCGTTAATTTTATTTAGTAAATCTTCTCTAGCTTTTTGTAATTCAGCTAGTTTATTTTTCACATCTTGTTTAGCTAGTTCTAAGTTAGCGGAAAGGCTATCTAAATTGCCTTTAATTTTCTTAAGTTCCTCTAACGTGTTACCAGTATTCGGTTTGTTTTCTTTTAGCTCAGCAAGTTTGTCCTCAGCAGTTTGTTTCGCTTTCTTTAACTCAGCTAATTTGTCATCTACTTGTTTTTTTACTTCTTTAAGTTCATTAACCTTTTGATCGATGTTCTCTTTATGTTGCTTCATTTCATTCACTTTTTCATCGACAGTTTGTTTATGTTCTTTAATCTCATTAACCTTATTATCGATATTTTGCTTATGCTCTTTCACTTCAGCAACTTTATCTTCTACTTGTTTTTTATGCTCTTTTATTTCAGCGATTTTATCTTCGGCGATTTGCTTGTCTTGCTGAAGTTTTGCATCTAATTCTTGTTTATGTTGTTTAATCTCGTTAATTTTTTCATCGGCAACTTGTTTGCGTTCATGTAGTTCATTAACCTTCGTATCAACATTTTCCTTAACTTTGTTAAGTTCATTTAATGTTTGATCCACGTTTTCTTTGTGTTGCTGCAATTTCGCATCTAACTCTTGTTTATGTTGCTTAATTTCAGCTAATCGATCTCCCGTACTTTGCTGAGGAGTAGCATCAGTTACTTCCGCATGAGCAGAGTTTGCGCCAGCAATCATTGCTAAAGCTAGTGTAGACGCAGCGATTGTTTGTTTTGTTTTCATATTTTTGTACCTCTTTTCTTTCATATGCATGAACTGTTTTGTGTAAAAATGAGCATATAGAAGTAGATTATCTTATCATTATATACTATGTTAGGCGCTTAGAGGAAGGATTTGCATAATAATCTATGATTATGTAATTTTTATAATCTTTTATTTTTGGGTAGGGGACAAATCTTTAGCTAGATGAACAATTTCTTCAATAGTAAAGTTTACATCTTTATTATTGCGGATAACAAACAAATAATCAGCCTCGTTTTCTATAGGATCTACAACATCTTCGTGAAGTGACTCGGCCTGTTGGCGATTCAGAACTTCTTTGAAACTAGAATAACTACCTCTAAAAATATTCGTACTTCGTGTGCTTCGAGCCACTCTTTCGTAAAGTACATCATCTGGAATTTCAAAGTGAACGAGTATGCGTACATATTCATTTTGTGGAAATAATTCGTTTAGTAAATATAACCTTCCATTTTTACTGCGATTGGAGTTACTAATAATAAGGTGTAAATTTGTATGTTCTTTCGCATAATCAACAATGAATTTAGAAAGACCGTGCTTAAATGTATTAGCGCCTTCAGCTGGTTGTAATTTTTCATAATGTTTATTAATAAATTCAGCTTGGTTATCTTGATCCATAACGAAAGAGTGGGGTAACTCTTTTTCTAAAGCTTTTGCAAATGTAGTTTTACCGCTGTGCGTTTTTCCTACTGTAATAATGACGAATCGTTTCATATTGACCTCCATGTGTATTGTTATAATTTGGGTATTCGGTGTAAAGTGACAATTTTCCTGCTAGAGAATATACAAATTGCCGAAGTGATAGTAGGCTGGAAACTTGACAAAAAAACTTATTTGTGCTATAATTTACCAATATAAAAATAAAGTGTATAATAGGGTTCTCCTGGCCAGGGGAACCCTATTTTTATTGTCAAAATGAAGGAGTGTATGTGCGTGAAAAAAGGTGAATCAAGTATAACGTCGCTAGTATCAGCTTTCGGAAGAGCATATCATAGTGAATTTGATAGTCCGAAAATATTTGATGATTATGTAGCTAAAGAGTTCATATCGCCAAAAGAACGAAGCGATATTGAAACGAACATGGTTCAAGGAATCCATTTTTTCAATACAGACATTGCAGAGCAGTTTCAAGACAATCCGAAAGAAATATTAAAATGGATTACGCAAGTTCAATTATCACCAACACCTTTAGCGCGTGCGGCATATTGTGAAAGAGTATTACTACACGAGATTACGCTGGGAGCGAAACAATACGTTATACTCGGTGCGGGATTAGATACGTTCAGTTTTAGACACCGAGAATTAGAAAATAAAATAGAAGTATTTGAAGTGGATTATCCTTCTACGCAGCAGTTTAAGAAGGAAAGAATAAAAGAAGCAGAACTTGAAGTTCCAAATAATATTCATTTTGTTGCGATGGATTTCACGAAAGGATTTTCCTATGAACAGTTACGGAATGAAGGATTTGAAAATAAAAAGACGTTCTTTAGTCTGTTAGGTGTAACGTACTATTTAACGAAAGAGGAACTTGCTAGTTTAATAGAATGTTTATTCGAGATGGTTCCGGAAGGGAGCACTATCGTTTTTGATTATCCCGATGAAAACTTATTTACGGAAAAAGGGTTGTCTAACCGAGTTGAAAACATGGTGAAAATGGCTGCAGTAGGCGGAGAACCGATGAAATCATGTTATTCTTACGCCGAAATGGAAGCACTGTTAGAGAAGGCGGGCTTACTCATTTATGAGCATTTATCACCAGAAGATATAAATGCATTCTATTTTGAAGGACGAAACGATTATTTAAAAGCTTTTGAGACGGTGCATTATGTGCATGCGGTGAAGAAGTAGGAATTAGTAGGCATGGGGAGGAATCTCTGTGTCTTTTTTTGTGGAAGAACAAGTGGGAAATATGAACTAGGAAGGGAAATTCGATAATGTAAAGAATATGAAGTATGAATGTAACAAATTAAGTAGTGAAGCAAAGGTTATCGAAATTAGCAGATGTATTAGTCAACCATTCTACGAAAGTGCGACCTGGTGATCAAGTGTTGATCCAAAGTGTTACAGAGATAGCCCCCGCAGTCGTTCGTGAAATTATTAAGTCAGTGGAAAAAGCAAGTGGATATGCGCATGTATCAATGCGCGACGTGTCTGTTACGAGGCAATTAATTTTGTCAGGATCTGAAGAACAATTTAAGTTATTAGCAGATTGGGAATGTTACCGATTAAGTAAGATGCAAGTGTATATTAATCTTCGTAGTCCTAGAAATGCATATGAATTAGCGGATGTACCGGCAGAAAAAATGAAGTTATATCAAACGATATTTGGAAAAGCTCATAGTGAAGCGGTGTATAAAACGAGATGGGTGACAACTCGTATTCCGAATGCGGCTTCTGCACAAGAAGCAAATATGAGCACGGAGGCTTATGAAAAATTCTACTATGATGTATGTACGCTAGATTATAACAACATGTCAAAAGCAATGGAGCCATTAAAAGAATTAATGGAAAAGACAAAACGAGTGAGGATTATTGGAGAAGGAACGGATTTGGAGTTTTCCATTGAAGAAATAGGCGTTTTAAAGGGGGATGGTACGGATAATATCCCGGATGGCGAAATATATACAGCACCTGTCAAAGATTCAGTGAATGGAGTAATAACATTTAATACAGTTTCCGTTCAACAAGGTTATGCGTTTCAAAATATAAAGTTACATGTTAAACAGGGGAAAATAATAGAGGCACATGCAAATGATACAGAGCGAATGAACAGAATTCTTGATATGGATGAGGGAGCAAGATATATTGGAGAGTTCGCGCTAGCTTTTAACCCCTACATACTACATCCGATGAATAATACGTTATTTGATGAAAAAATAAATGGTAGTTTTCATCTAGCGATTGGAGATTCATTGCAAGGTGCAGACAACGGAAATAATTCAGCGATACATTGGGACTTAGTAAACATTCAAAGACCAGAGTATGGTGGGGGTGAAATTTGGTTTGATGATGTATTGATTAGGAAAGATGGGGATTTTGTTTTGCCAGAGTTATTTGGATTAAATGAAGAAAAGTTAAAGAGATAAACTGAAAACCAACAAATCCTCTTAAAAAACACTTAACTTTTAACTCCATCTATCTTTACAATCTCTCCTTATAATGTGAATTGGACAAGCACCTAAGAGAAGGCAGAACATGTCAGTTTGTACATTCTATTATTAGGGGGAGAATTTGTATGAAAAAGACAGTTGCTTCGTTAGCAGTTATGGCGGCATTATTACCGACATTTTCAGCATATGCGGAAGGGAAAGAGCAAGTTCGAAAATCAGCTACAACTTTTAACGTTATTAGTGACATTCAAGGGGATTTAGGAGACTTTGATCACGTGTTAAAAGATATGAACAAAGTGACGCCACTTTCTAGAGCGCTTATTATGAATGGGGATATAACGCCAACTGGACAACAGTCACAATATGATGATGTGAAGCGTGTGTTAAACAAAAATAAGCATCCCGAAAATGTATGGTCAACTGTTGGGAATCATGAGTTTTACGCTGGAAAATGGACAGCTGATGGGAAGTTATCTCAAAGTACATGGCCAAATGGTGTAACTGAGGAAACTTTATTTAACCGCTATCTGAAATTTAGCGGACAAGAAAAGGTATATCATAAAAAAGAATTAGATGGTTATCCGCTTTTATTTTTAGGAACGGAAAAATATATGAAATACCACGATTCAAAAATGTGGGATGAAGTATATATGAGTGATGAACAATTAGGTTGGTTAAAACAAAATTTAGAAGAATATAGTCAAAAAGATAAAAACAAGCCGATTTTCATTTTTTCTCATCACGTTTTACCTGATACTGTGTCTGGATCAAGACAGTCACCATATTTAAATGACTATTTAAACGTGGATAAATTGTACGATATATTAAAAAATTACCCGCAAGTTGTTTTCTTCACGAGCCACACGCACTGGGATTTAAATTTACCGGATTGGGCTGGTAAAAAGAAAATTGCAGGCGGAGATGAAAAAGGATTTACAGTTGTAAATACGGGTGGTATTGAAACAGGCTGGATGTCGGCTGGACCAAATGGAGGAGAGAAGACTGCTCCTGATGGCTCTTCATTCAAACAAGGGTTGCAAGTGAAAGCATATGGTAGCGATGTAATGGTGACAGCTTACGATTACAAACGTGATAAGGAAATAAAGAAATTGTTAATTAGTGATTCGAAAATTGCACAAATGGCACCAAATGTAACGGCAGATGATAGTAAAAACGTAATCGTCGGTGCAACAGAATACATGGAGTACGCTGTAGAAGGAGCGGACGAGTGGCATGCTTATAATCCAGGAAACCCACCCAATTTTGACGGGGACAAAATCGTATACGTACGCCATAAAGGCGAAATGAATTTAGAACCAGGATTAACACAGCTACTTCGTTTTTCGGCAAATAAGTGATTGGAAGAGGGCCTCCTTTTTATCGAGTGGGTCCTTTTATGTTGCCAGTTTTTGTCGATAAATCGATATCTTATGTTGAATCGTCGATATAAATTTCATGTACCGTAATATGGTTAAAATCATTATTATAATTTCATGTACCGCATTGAAGATAAAACCTTCAATGCAATTCCATTCGCCAAAACCGAATTCCAACACATTTTTATCCAAGAAAGATGACTTCATCATTTTTACATGCAATAATAGTATCGTTACATACATTGTGAAAGAAGTACAAAGGAGCGTTATTCATGAATTTAGCTAAATTCCCGAGAAAAAAATATACCGAATCATATACACCAATTGAGAAATTAAACAATTTTTCTGAAGAGCTTGGCGGGCCGACTATTTATTTTAAACGAGATGATTTACTTGGTTTAACAGCTGGTGGTAATAAGACGAGAAAGTTAGAGTTTCTAGTTGCGGATGCACAGGCAAAGGGTGCAGATACGTTAATTACAGCTGGTGGTATTCAGTCAAACCATTGCCGCCTAACACTGGCAGCTGCGGTAAAAGAAAAAATGAAATGTATTCTTGTATTAGAAGAAGGGCTTGAGCCAGAAGAGAAGCCAGATTTTAACGGAAACTATTTCTTATATCATTTACTAGGTGCTGAAAATGTCATTGTTGTACGAAACGGAGCAGATCTTATGGAAGAGATGCATAAAGTCGCGAAAGAAGTTAGTGAAAAAGGTAGTACACCATATGTAATTCCGGTTGGTGGATCAAATCCTACTGGCGCAATGGGGTACGTTGCTTGTGCGCAAGAAATTATGGCGCAATCATTTGACCAAGGAATTGATTTCAGTTCAGTCGTTTGCGTAAGTGGTAGCGGCGGTATGCACGCTGGTTTAATTACTGGTTTTGCTGGAACACAAAGTAACATTCCAGTAATCGGCATTAACGTAAGTAGAGGAAAAGCAGAGCAAGAAGAGAAAGTAGCAAAACTTGTAGATGAAACGTCAGCTCACGTTGGTATTCCAAACTTTATCCCGCGCGAAGCTGTTACATGCTTTGATGAATATGTAGGACCAGGTTATGCGTTACCAACGCCGGAAATGGTGGAAGCAGTGCAATTACTTGCGAAAACAGAAGGTATTTTACTGGATCCAGTGTATACAGGTAAAGCAGTAGCGGGGCTAATCGACTTAATTAGAAAAGGTACATTTAAAAAAGAAGACAACATTTTATTCGTACATTCAGGTGGTTCACCAGCTTTATATGCGAATACGTCTTTATTTGTGTAAGTGTAAAAAGCATTGGGTATCCAATGCTTTTTTGTTATATAATGGAATTGTTAGAAGGTGAGAGGAGGGCGTATATGAGTTCAAGTTTAAAATGGATTATATACACGGTACTCAGCATTTCTATTTTACTAATTTTATTTGTAGCTTATGGGATTTATTTATACTTCACTTAAGTGAAATGGTAACCAAACCAAAGGAAGAATAAAATAATTGCTGTATTAAATAAAGTAAAACATAACCCGATAATGGCTAAAATCTTTTTCTCAGCTCGGCTACAAAAAGAGATGACCGCTAATAGGATCGCTATGACAGCGGAAGCTAATATGAAGTAGGCGAAAGGCACGATATATTCTACTCCAACTCGGTCTAAAATAGGTGTGAAGAGAAAGAGATTAATAGTAATGAATATACTTACAAGAAGAAACGTATAACTTTTCCAAGTGTATGTTTGTAACTGCATGGAACGATACTCCGTTCTCTTTATTATTTATATTTTTAAGTTTAAATTAATTACCTTTATTTTACAAATTAAAATATTTTGTATTGAAAAGAGGGTATTAATATGAAAGTTAGAAATTGGTCTCTAGTTATGATTAGTATCTGTATATTCATAATAACCGGCTGTTCAACTGGATTAGAAAATGAAGAGCAAAGAATCGAAGTGCAAAAAAATATTGGTGATAATGAATATGAAGATTTTAAGGTAGTGACAGATAATAATGAAGTGATGCAAGTAAAGAAAATATTAAAGGATACTACTTTTGAAAATAAAAAAGTGGAAATGTCTCGTCCAGCTGATTATCATTTTGTTTTTCAATTTAAAAATTCGAAAATAGAGGCGAAAGCTGTGTTGTATCAAATTTGGATAAGCCCTAATAAGGATAAAGTGGAAATCATCTCGGGTGGTAATCGGTACGCTCAATTAGAAGAAAAAAATGCAGCTACTTTGTTTCGGATTGTTACAGGGGAAAAGTTAGCTGAGTAAACTATATTGGGTTATAGGAATTCAGTTCATATTTTTCATTTTGAGAGATAATTAGTTTTCAACAATAATAGCTATCTTTTTATGTTGGAATAAACATTGAGAATCGGATAAAATGGAAATTAGACATTGGATTCATGCTCCTTAAGGTGTGCTTTAATCTGCCAACGGATAATAAAACTAGGAAATATATTGTTTTTATAAAGATTCGATGTTATGTTTAATTTTCTTAATATAATATTTCCCTTATATAGGAGTGGCTATTTGAAGAAATTAATAGTATTAGTTTTATTGGCTACATGCTGTCTCGCTATTGCAGGATGTTCTAATAATAAGGTTACAACAAAGGATGAGTTTAAAAATTCAACACCTGTAAAGATTAAACGTATCAATAAAGCGTGGTATAAACATATATAATAGTTTTCAAGAAACTTGAAATTGTTGATGAGAAAGATATCATAAGGTGAAATTAATTAGGCCGATAGTAGAGGTTGTGAAACTTGGTGACAAGCAGGAAGCATGGTTTGCATTTAAATTAATAAAACATGCGGCATTAAAATATTCACAAAAAAGAGTCTACATGTAGGTCATTTTTTGTGGATATTTTTCATAAATAAGAGATATTCTATGCTGCCTGTCTTTAACTTGGACCTTCTAAAAATTACTTTACTAGGTTAAAATGTTTATAGAGTTTCCTCCTTCAAAATGCGATGGGTCCCATAATAACTCAATTGATGTGGTCCTTTTTCGCGTTATTTACCATCTTTATATATCTTTCTATTAAAAAATCTAACTTTAATAGATAAAATCTGGTTAAAACAATGAAATTTCAGGAAAAATAAGGTACACTAATCAATGGTTTTGGTTTAAAATCAATTGACGTTAATGTATACGGGGGAAAGATTGATGAACAACAATACAGTAAATGAATCTGTTGAAGAAGTTGAGAAAAAACGGGTAAGATCAAAAAAACGTTTTACAAATTGGAAGCTTATCGCAGCAGGTGGCGGAGTACTTGCACTTCTCCTTGGGGGAATGAGCTATTATCAAGCAACTCACTTCAATTCTAATGTTACGATTAATGATACAAAAGTCGGTGGTTTGAGCGCTGATCAGGCAATACAGAAATTAAAAACATCTGGATTAGCAAACAAAGTTTATATTGATCAACAACAAATTTTAGATGAAAAAGAGACAAAGACGGAACTGACGGAAAAAGATTTGCCGCAAGTTAAGAAACTATTAAAAAGCCAGTGGACATTTTTCCCTTCTTCAAAGGAAAAAGAGTATTCATTGTTATCGAAAGAAGCGGATCAGTATCGTAGTGAAACGATGAAAAAACTTGTAGAAGAAAAGCTTGTTTCCATGAATGAAAAATTAAAAGCACCTCAAGATGCTATGGCGAAGCTTGAACAAGGAAAAGTTGTAATTTCGAAGAGTGTTGATGGAAAACAGTATGACGTTGCGAGTTTACTAAAAGATTACGATAAGCAGAAGCATAAAAGTGAAATTCATCTAAAGTCTGCATACATACAGCCTATTAAAGAAGACGATCCGATTATTAAAAAAGAAGAGAAAGCATTACAAAATCTTCTTACGCAGTCTGTTGATTATAAAGTGCAGGATGAAGTGTATTCATTAAAAGCGAAAGATTTAATTCAAAACGCGTCTATGTCAAAAGATATGAAGGTGACAATCGATGCGAGCGAAATTAAGAATAAGGTTGCTGAAATTAATAAGGCTAAATCTACATTACATAAAGACTTCGCTTTTAAAACGCATTCTGGTTCGGTCATATCAGTAAAAGGTCAAGGATACGGCTGGGCACTAGATGTTGAAAAAGAGACAAAACAAGTTCAACAAGCCTTTGAGAAAGGCGAAAAATCACTTTCTGCTTCTAATATTCACGGAAATGGTTGGGAGAAGGAAGGGATCGGTTATAAAACAACATCGAATAATGGCATCGGAGACACATATGCAGAAGTTTCAATTGCAGATCAACAAATTTGGATTTACAAAGAGGGTAAATTAGTCCTCACAACAAATGTAGTAACGGGTAAACATAGCACAGGTGAAGATACATCACCAGGTGTGTGGTACGTTTTATACAAACGAACACCATATACGCTAAGAGGTAGCGCAGTAGGGAAAGCTGATTATGCAGTGAAAGTAGATTACTGGGTTCCATTCACAAATAGCGGTCAAGGATTCCACGATGCCGGCTGGCGAAAAGACTGGGGAAGTAATGCTTATTTAACAGGAGGATCAGGTGGTTGTGTGAATCTTCTTCCTAACGTTGCAAAAACTGTGTATGATAGCTTGAACACGTATGATCCAGTTATTGTGTACTAGAAAATAGGTACGTATTAAGAACTTAAACGAATAAATAAAGCATCTGATGGTACATGGAAAAAACACCTCTTGCATTCGCATACTAAGTGTGCAAATGCAATGGAGGTGTTTTTATTTGAAGACAAGAGTTCATTGTTTATAAGAAACAAAGTGGGAAGAGATTGAGATGGAAAAATAGATATATATAATCAACAAAATTGACATTGAATATCATTTTCACTTAATATAGAATCGTTGCATTTAATTAGACATGACTTTTTATTAATATAGTAGATTTCTAATAAGGTGTCCCATTTAAGAATTAAAACGTAGGAAAGGGAATATAAAAATGAACTGGAAAAAAGGCGGATTATGGGTTATTATTTTTTTCGTTGTAAAAGGAACGATTTCTACACTTTTAATCGTTACAGGTGCTAAATATTTTGATTTATCATTCATGCAATTGTTCGTATTGATACTAATCTTATTAGTGATTTCTCTAATAAGTCGAAAGTTGCTGTATAGACATAAACAAAACAAAAAGCAAAAAGAGCTAAATATATAAGGAAGCCCCAGAGATTTTTGGATTTCTGGAGCTGTATTGTTAACAGCTTGTTTTACTCAAGCTGTTAACAATACAGAGGTACAACAACTGAAAGTGAAAAATGATACATTGCAAAAAGAAGTTGTTACCTTAGCTACTTTTTTGCGAAACCAGTCTTAACTGCTCGTACATAATCATTCCAAGCGTGAACAGATATATCAGCATCTGGATGCATCATTTCGAACCCATGATAAGCTCCAGGATATAAATGGAATTCAACATCAACACCAGCTTCTGCAAGTTTGGTTACATAAGTTAGTGTTTCACTACGGAATGGGTCCAATTGACCAACACATGTGTAAGTGCGTGGTAAATTACGATAATCTTCTGCTCGAGCAGCGGCTGCATAGGCAGGAATATGATCTGTTCCATGTAATTTCCCTAAATACATTTTCCAGCCAGCTTCATTTGATTTTTGATTCCAAACAAATCCTTGTTTAATTTCATTTGCAGAAGGTGTATTATTACGATCGTCAATCATTGGATAAAGTGGCATTTGGAAACAAATAGAAGGATACTGTCGATCGCGAGCTAATAATGTTAATGCAGCTGTTAGTCCGCCCCCAGCGCTCACTCCTGCAACACCAATTCGATTCGAATCAATGTTTAATGTCTCCGCGTTATCAGCAATCCATGTTAATGCTGCATAACAATCTTCAATTGGAGCTGGATAAGGATGTTCAGGAGCTAAACGGTAATCTACAGAAACGACCATACAGTTAGCCTCTTTTGCAATTTTTACAGCAAGATCATCATTATCATTTATAGATCCCAAGATATATCCGCCACCATGTATCCACAACAGGGCAGGTAAGGATTCATTATTTGATTTTGGACGATAAATTTTTAATCGTAATGGATTCGCATCAGGTCCCTCAATGACCTCATTTGTTACAGAAAGAGTTTCATCAACAATGGTAGGTGGGAAGACTTTTGACGCTTCTTCTCTCATTGTTGGCAAACACTCTGGGCGTAAATCTTGATCTGGATACATTTCTAAGCCTGGTAATAATGCTGGGTTTACTCGGTTCTTCATTTGAAAAAACTCCTTTTTAAATTTTTTATGAAAGATAAAAGATGAAATATTATTTTAACTAATTTAATTGTGACGAAATTACCACAATTAAATTGAAGCTATAAACTAGCTATGTGTAGCAATTTATCATAAGTATTAATCGAAATCGATAAACAAAAATGTGTATATGTATCAAAATGAGACATATATATCAAAATGGTTCATTTCTTAATAAATTTTTAAATGTGTAAATGATGTGCATTTAAAAATTAGCATTCAGGAAGTATCCACTTTCTTAACTTTTCACATATACTTTGAGCGTTATTTTCTCTTTCCGAAGGGATGAACTATCTTGAAATGGATTGATGAGGGGGTATTATAAAAAAAAGCATGTCTCTTCTTGCAATATAAAGAAGAGACATGCTTTTTCTTTTATTTTGGATACTTTAATACCTAGAAAAAATAAAACAGAATTTAATGTAATGAAGCAAAAGAATGTAGAATGTGATTAAAATTTAGGGTTTTAAAGAGTTTAATGCTAATTTCATATAAGTATCCATCCTCTGTTCTAAAGAGTATGTTCCTTCTAAAATACACCAATCTAATATAAGCCCTCTAGCAAATGTAAAAAGATATGTTGTTATTTCTTCTACACTCATATCATTTGTTAATTCTTTTTCAAGTTGTCCTTTATAAACAAAACCATTTAGAGCTTTGTAAATTAATGAAGGCTCATATATAAATGCTCTTTTGTTTAAATCATTAAGAAGATTTATATGTAACTCCAATTTAGTCGTATATTCAGCTATGCAGTGGAAGAAGTTTAAAATAGTTGTTTGCACTGTTTTATTTTGATCTATATTTTCTAATTCAGCATGTAGGTTTTCATCAATTTGTTGAAATATTTTTTTATAAATATCCTCTTTGGAAGAAAAATAATGATAAAAAGTTCCTACTGAAACATTTGCTTTTTTACAAATATCTTCAATTGTTATATTCTCAATTTTTTTTTCTTTCGTTAAATTTAAAAATACATGAAATATATTGCTCTGTGTTAGTAGTGCTTGTTGTTTTCTTTTGGTCAAATTTTTTTTACACAAAGTTTATTCCTCCTTGATTATATATTAACTGATATCTTAGAAATGAAAAAGTGGTTTGAAAATATAGTTGATTGTTATATAACCTTCATTACACAGAATGTTATTCGGTGAATTGTATTCTGTGTAATGAAGATGTTTTTTTTGAGGGGAGATGTTACATATGAAAACTACTTATGAATCAATCGTTATGATTCCTACGAATAAGCGAATAGAAAAAAGGACTTCGAAACTCCATTTGAACCATTTGTATGGTATAAAGAAATGCGGGAAAAAGAACCTATCTGTTTTAATCATCACGCTGAGTTTTTAAAGTAGCGTCTCTTTTTACATGTAATTTGTTTGTTCTTCTCCTTTTCAAAGGGAATGGATCAATGTGGAATTTAAATGTACAAAATGAAGTGGAAATTCGTAGAGCTTGTTGTTTTCTTTGTGGCGGATTTTTTATACAACATGTATCCCCCTTTAATGGGCAGTAAGACCCCCACCTCAAAATTTAGCGAAAGCAAAGAAGTTAGGTGGGGGATCAACTGCCCATAAAAGCCCGATTGGTGAAGGCTGATTATATATGAATTGATATCTTAAAAACAGAAAATTAGTTTGAATATTTTGTTTTTTGGTGTATAATCCTCAATACGTCGAATGTTATTCGGTGAATTTCATTCGGTGTGAAAATATTTTTAGAGGGGAGATTGTTATATATGAAAACACCTTACCAATCAATTGATATGATTCCTACAAGTAAGCTGATAGGAAAAAAGGCGTTAGAAGATCCTTATAAACCATTTGCATGGTATAAAGAGATGCGGGAAAAAGAGCCCATTTGTTTTAACCATCAGGCTGATATGTGGAATGTTTTTTTGTACGAAGATGTAAAAACTGTTTTAGAGGATAAAGAGCATTTCTCTAATATTATGCCCGAGAAGAAAAAGTCTCCATTTCCACAAAGTATTCTTGGGATGGATCCGCCAAAACATACGCAAATTCGCTCTATTGTAAATCGGTCTTTCACTCCTAAATCATTAAGAGAATGGGAGCCGAGAATCCAGCAAATTACAAACGATATACTTAATCAATTATCCAATCGTAAAACTTTTGATATTGTAAGGGAGTTATTTTATCCGTTACCAGTTATAGTAATTGCTGAAATGTTAGGGGTTTCTGCTAAGGATATGGAAAGGTTTAAGAAATGGTCTGATATTATCGTAAGTTCACCGAGTCATGATGATCCGGATTATTTGGCAGAATTTTTTCATACACGTTTACAAGCAGAAAATGAATTAGGAGATTTTTTTGAAGAAATCATACAACTCAATCGAGAAAAATCCCAAAAAGATGCAAACGACATTATTTCTTTACTAGTTCAAAGTGAAGCGGAAAAAAGCATTTCTGGTAAAGAATTAGTATCGTTTTGTAAACTACTATTAGTAGCGGGAAATGAAACAACGACCAATTTACTTGGAAACGCATTATATTGTTTTATAGAATATCCAAATGTTTATGAGCAATTACAACAGGATATATCTCTTATTCCAAAATCAATTGAAGAAGTATTGCGGTATCGTTCACCGGTTCAAAGAATTACACGAAGAGTAAAAAAAGAGATTCAATTAAAGGACCAAACTTTACAAGTAGATCAAATCATCTCAGCTTGGGTAGGATCAGCTAATCGTGACTCGCATCAATTCACAGATGGTGATAGTTTCAACATCTATCGTGGGCGAAATCCTCATCTAACATTTGGGCATGGTATCCACTTTTGCTTAGGCGCGCCTCTAGCTAGATTAGAAGCTAAAATTGTATTGACAGAATTAATAAAAAGATATAAATCATTTTCGTTTATTGACGAGAATCTTCCCACTCCTATCTCGAATAGTAGTACTATATATGGATTAAGTTCTTTCCCTGTGAAAAGTGAACTACTCCATATAAAATAAGCATTTTGGCTCTGGCTTAAGTGCCAGGGTCAATTTTATTCATAAATTAGAGCTATTGAGCTAAAGTTAAAAATTATTTTATAAAAAGTATTATATTTAGGAAAAAGAATTCCATATTATTATGGATTTAGGCATACTAAAAGAAAAAAGACTATGCGGTCTAAACTATTATAATTTTAAGCATTACTTGGGAGCTAAATATAGGAGGATACTTGAATTGAGCAATTTTACACGTTTACGCACGCAAAACATAATAAAAGATGCGTTCATGGAGTTATTAAAAGAAAAAACATTTTCATCCATCACAATTAATCATATTTGTGAAAAAGCAATGATTCATAGAAGCACATTTTACCGGCATTACGAAGATAAATATGAGCTATTTAGTGATGCTTCAAATTCCATCGCAATTAGCCTCTTTGAACAAACAAAGCAAGGTATGGATTTAGAACGTACATTATTTGAAGAAATAATTGAATACATCGATGTTAATCGTACATTGTTTTTTAATATTACCAGTAAAAATAATAGCCTTGAGTTATACGAAAAATTGATCCAGTATGGTTCGAAAGATTTATATGAAACCTCAATGAAATATAATGACCCACTTTCCAAACGAATCCAAAACTCTGAATATCCAATGGTACTATGCGATTTCTACTGTAGTGGTTTTTTTGAGATTATAAAGAAATGGATAGGGAATGAATATCCATTTTCAAAAGAAGAATTAATTAGGATTTCTAAAAATTTCTAAATAAATGAACCAATTCAAAATATATGTCTCACTTTGAGACATATATTATTTTTTGCTCATCGAATTCCTCCAAAACCTATGATAGATTAATGAACATAGCAAAAGAGAGCTGCTTTCATATTAAAAAAAATGAATTGCAATCTCATGCTCAATGAAAAAATATACAACAGTTGAATTGTTTAAAGGAGGATTTTTGATGAAAGCTGCAGTGTGGTATGGTGAAAGAGATATTCGTATTGAGGAAAGAGAAACGAAAGAATTACAACCGAATGACGTAAAAGTTAAAGTGGCATGGGCTGGTATTTGTGGTTCTGATTTGCATGCATACTTGCATCCAGGTTCAGTACCAATAAATATGAATACGGTAATGGGACATGAATTTTCTGGTGAAATTGCAGAGGTTGGTTCTCATGTAACAAAATTTAAAAAAGGTGACAGAGTATGTATCTATCCAATGATGCTTAAAGATCCTTCAAATGCTGAAACTGAACGTTTCATCACTTTAGACGCAGTTGGTGCACAAATCGACGGAGGGTTTGCTGAATATGTGATACTTCCACAAAAAACGATTTTTAAAATTCCAGATCATTTACCGCTAGAATTGGCAGCCATGGTTGAACCAGCAGCTGTATCTTTCCAATCCATTAAGGATTCAAATGTAAGAGAAGGGAATACTGTCGTTGTCTATGGAGCGGGTCCTATTGGGCTATTTGCTGTTTTAGGTGCAAAAGCTGCAGGTGCTTCTAATATTATTGTTATCGATCTATTTGATAGTCGACTTGATAAAGCAACTGAAATGGGTGCGACACACGTCTTTAATGCTAAAGAAGTAAATCCTGTTGAAGAAATTCGAAAATTATTCCCAAATGGAGCAGATGTGACAATTGAAGCTGCAGGTGTCGAGTCAACATTTAATCAAGCTATTCAATCAACTAAAGTTCGTGGCACAATGATGGTTATCAGCTTCCACACGCAAGATATCCAATTTAATGTTCCTGCTTCACTAATCTTTAGTGGTGCAAAATTAATGGGGTCTGTAGGATACAGCAATGAAACTTACAATGAGGTTATTGAATTATTTGCTAATGGAAGATTACCCGCGCAATCAATTATTACAAGTAAAATTGATATAGATAATATTGCTGAACAAGGCTTTGAAGCGTTAATTCATGATAAATCGCAATCAAAAATTTTAGTTAAATTAAGTGGCGCACATTAATCTTATTGTAGATAAATGAATTTGTGGAGATGAAAAATTTGTAAAGCGGTTAAGAATATTAGAGTTGGGGGAATATGGGTATGAATATTGGGATTATTGGTGCTGGCTTTATTGGGTCAACTTTGGCGAAACAGCTTGTCGCTTTGGGGCATCAGGTTAACATCTCAAATTCACGCGGGCCAGACACTTTGGCAGAGGTCGCAACTCTTACTGGAGCGAGTCCGGTGACTAATGAAGAAGCGGTGCGTGGAGCCGAGCTTATTATTCTGGCGATCCCTTTCGGCAAAATTGCGTCACTTCCTCGTGGATTGTTCGATCTTCGACAAGCAAAAGCCTTTATCATCGATACCAACAATTATACTATACATCGGGATGGCAGAATTGAACAACTCCTTGATGGCAGCATAAAAACGGAAAGCCGTTGGGTAGAGCAGCAAATCGGTACCCCAGTCGTCAGAGCGTTCAGCAACATCGTAGCTCAGCGTATTATTGATCTGGCGAAACCGGAAGGCGCTGAGGACCGGATTGCACTACCGGTTTTTGCAGACGATCCTGAGGCCAAAGCGGTTGTGATGAAGCTTGTCAACTCAATCGGCTTCGATCCTGTCGATGGCGGTTCCATAGACGATTCATGGCGTGTTCAGCTTGGCACCCCTGCGTCTGGAACGCCTGATTTTATCGAGAAGGATTTGAACGCTGTGGCATTGAAGAGGGCACTTTCAGAAGCTACTGTTGAGCAAAATGCAAATTACCGCACCTCGGCTCTTGAACGCCTGCAATCATAACATGGGATTGATATTCCTATGAAAATTCCTCTACCTGCATAGGAGGGCACTGAAAATTCCAATAAAGATGATTAGCGAGTCCATGGACGAATTTCATTCATGGACTCGCTTTTTTATGTCCGTTCCAGGCTAACGCTTTTTGCGGGTATGGTTTCAATCTATAGCTATTAACTTAAGGAGACTAAAAATATTGTTTGAAAACTTTTTTATCCCGCTTTAATGGGCAGTAAGACCCCCACCTCAAAATTTAGCGAAAGCAAAGAAGCTAGGTGGGGGATGAAGAAATCCCCACTGATTAAAGTTTCACTTTATTATAGAGCCAGTCTTTTAGTAGAAATTACATATATACGACAAATTACGACAAAGAAATACATATACTTTTGTTATGCTATGAAAGTTATTAATTTGTAATGTATATATAGGAGGATTTTTAAATGTCAAAGAAATTATTATTATTTGCACTTATGAGTTTATGTGTAATTGCTTTAAGTGCTTGTAAAGGTAATGAAGAAAAATTAAAGGGCGCACCAGATGAGCAAAAAGTGGATGAAGACAAAAAAGTAGTAGAGGAAGAAAAAGGTAAGCAAGAAGAGCAACAAAGAGCAGAAGAAGAGAAACGTAAACAAGAAGAGCAACAAAGAGTAGAAGAAGAGAAACGTAAACAAGAAGAGCAACAAAGAGTAGAAGAAGAAAAACGTAAACAAGAAGAGCAACAAAGAGCAGAAGAAGAAAAACGTAAGCAAGAAGAGAAGAAAGCTCAGCAACAGCAGTCTACACAACAGGAGAGAACACAAAAACAAGAAAAACCAACACAAGCAACAGGTGGGAAACCAACAAGGTCACAAATTTCAGTTGGTTCACATGTAGTTATGCAATTGGATAATGATTATAGTAAAACTGTAAGTGGCGTTGTGAAAGACATTTTGACACATAGCGAAACACATACATATGGCATTAAAGTTCGACTACAAGATGGACAAATTGGCCGTGTTCAAAGTGTTAAATAATGAAAAAAAGATTTGACTACTTTTCCAACAAAATGCAAAAACCGGTTCTTTCGTAAAGGAACCGGTTTTTGCATTTTGTTAATGCCACCATACCTATATCAAGTTATCACATACAAGGCAATAGATGTTTTTATAATTTGACATAAGAGGAACCGAACTTGGAGGGAGTACTGGAACCATATAATCAATACACTGATGGGCATGTTTGATCTATGGACGTATCCACTCGTTCTAATTCACTAAAAGAAGAACTTGCCCATACCCATTAGACTACTAAGCATTCCAATTCCATTCATAGTGCCTTTTCCTACTGTAAGTAAGTTTCCAAGCATTCCTGGTTGACCGTAACCTCCGTTATTCCCCCATCCCATGGGACTTATCTGTCCACCCCATCCTGGAGAGTTTCCGAAAATACCCCAGTTATTGCTATTAAATTTAAAAGCCTTAGCTGGCGGTGAGAGTAAGGCGGCAAGATGACCTTGTGCGAACATCCCTGTATGGTTGAATGGTTGAGCCCAGGGTAAGGGAGGTTTTTGAAAATTACCTGCATGGACTGGGAATGGAGGCCAATTAGCGGGTTGACCTTGGGGCATCATCCCTGCATAATGGATTGGCTGATCCAAAGAGAAGGGAGGGGACTGAGGATGGAAAGCTGTATAATTGGCTGGTGAATCCGAACCAATTGGATAGAAGCGACAACTCCAATTCTCAGGAATCTTCAAATCATTCATTCCCTCAGCTTTAGTGATTTGGGGCTGTACATATAATGATGACATTGAAATTTGGTAATTATAATGCTCCTCATTTCCTTTTGAATTCAAATACCGATATTGGTGCATAAGCTTATTCCCCTTACTTTAAAAATGTAATGTTAGACTTAGCCTATGTAATATTCCTTTTGATGGATGGTTACATAACTAGATTTACAAGCCTGTATTTAAAGGAATGGGTGTGGTCTTGTCTTGTTGATTTATCCTGCTATTTGTGGGCGATAAGACAACTTCACCTCAAAATGTAGCCTAATTTAATTTCGGTTAACAAATGCGTTTAATCAATAAAAAAGATTTTAAAATGTTATGTAGAGCAAGTAGAATTGCGAAAAAGAGAATATCCATTCGAAGAGTATGGCAAAATACTGCAAGGGTAATGTATTTTTGTGCAGATATGTGAATGATTGAAATTAATCAATGGAATTTATAATGAAGGGGCAAATAAATATATGAGTGAAACATTACATAAAAGAAAACCACCATATGTAATGCTTGTAATCCTTTTTATTGGGGCATTTGTTTCATTTCTAAATAACTCGCTTTTAAATGTAGCCTTGCCATCAATAATGAAGGATTTAGACATTAAAGATTATTCAACGATCCAGTGGCTTTCTACAGGATATATGCTTGTAAGTGGTATATTAATTCCGGCATCAGCATTTTTAATAACCCGCTTCTCCAATAGGAGTTTATTTATTACATCCATGTTGATTTTTATCCTTGGTACGGCTTTAGCGGCTGTAGCACCGAACTTCGGTTTATTACTTACTGGCCGGATGGTTCAAGCAGCAGGTTCTTCAGTCATGGGACCTTTGTTAATGAATATTATGCTAGTAAGCTTTCCGAGAGAAAAAAGGGGAACAGCAATGGGGATTTTTGGATTAGTTATGATTACAGCCCCAGCAATTGGACCGACATTATCGGGTTATATTGTAGAGTATTATGACTGGCGTTTGCTTTTTGAAATGATTTTACCGTTAGCAATCATAAGCTTACTGTTAGGGATTTGGAAATCTGAGAATGTCATGAGACAAAACAAAAATGCAAAACTTGATTATCTCTCATTATTATTATCTTCTGTCGGTTTTGGCGGTCTGTTATATGGATTCAGTTCTGCAAGCTCCGATGGTTGGACGAATAAAGTTGTCTTAACAACCTTAATCATAGGCGCTATTGCCCTAATTGCTTTCATTATCCGTCAACTAAAAATGAATGAACCGTTATTGGATCTACGTGTTTACAAGTACCCAATGTTTGCACTTGCCTCTGTAATTGCAATTGTCAACGCAGTAGCCATGTTTTCGGGTATGATTTTAACACCAGCTTATGTACAAAATGTCCGCGGTATTTCACCGCTGAGCTCTGGGCTGATGATGCTTCCAGGTGCGGTAATAATGGGAGTTATGTCACCAATTACAGGTAAACTATTCGATAAATATGGCCCTCGGATTCTTGGTATAGTAGGACTTTCCATTACAGCTGTTTCAACTTATATGCTGGCAAACCTGCAAATCGACTCTAGTCACACACATATTATTCTTATTTACACGCTGCGGATGTTTGGGATGGCGATGGTGATGATGCCACTTATGACAAATGGTCTTAATCAATTGCCAACTCGCTTAAATCCGCACGGTACAGCTGTTAATAATACAGCTCAACAAGTGTCCGGTTCAATTGGTACTGCTATTCTTGTTACGATTATGAATTCTGTAACAAAAACAAAAGCTGAAAGTCTAATGTCTGAATTAGATCCAACAACCTTCACAGAAGCTACGAAGGTAATAGTAACGCAGAAGGCTTTATTATCCGGAATCCAATATTCGTTCTATGTAGCGCTTGGCATGAATATTGTTGCACTACTATTAGTTTTTTTCGTTAAACGTGTAGATACAAGCCCGGAAGCAGTCGAGAGGTTAAATCGGTAGAGCAAAATAAAACTCGAGATAATGATGTCTACAAGTTGTTTTGCTACTAAGAAGCTGATAGTTAAAACGGGAAAAGAACTGAAAGAAACAGTGAAATAATTACACATAGTGAAAAAAGGATCTGATCTTCATATCAGATCCTTTTTTCATTAGAAACTATTGGCTTTCCAAATACTACAATCTTTAGTTTTCAATTTCTGATAAACATTATACTAATATGTTTCATTTTAATTTCGTATTTTTTCTGCAAGTTATAAATCTAATATCAACCTTATAAGCAATATCATAATCGTGAATAATTAGGGAAAAGATAAAATAAGGTAATCAATTACATATTTTTATCCCAGGCGCTTCATTGCTATCTTCTTTCTATTGAATGGGATATTTTAGTATTTTTTGAAAGGGTGTTTTTAATGGATAAAAAAGTATCTGCCATTCCTCAGCCGAAAACATATGGACCGCTAGGGAATCTCCCATTAATCGATAAAGATAAACCGACCTTATCCTTTATCAAGATAGCGGAAGAGTATGGTCCCATTTTTCGAATGCAAACTTTAAGTGATACGATCATTGTCGTTTCTGGACATGAACTGGTAGCAGAAGTCTGTGACGAAACACGATTCGATAAAAGTATAGAGGGTGCTTTAGCAAAGGTTCGTGCCTTTGCTGGAGACGGATTATTTACAAGTGAGACTCAAGAGCCTAACTGGAAAAAAGCTCATAATATTTTGATGCCTACATTCAGCCAACGGGCAATGAAAGATTACCATGCCATGATGGTCGATATTGCTGTACAACTCGTTCAAAAATGGGCAAGACTGAATCCGAATGAAAACGTAGATGTTCCAGAGGATATGACTCGCCTTACATTAGATACAATTGGTCTATGTGGTTTTAATTACCGATTTAATAGCTTTTATCGCGAGACCCCTCATCCTTTTATTACTAGCATGACCCGTGCTCTAGATGAGGCAATGCACCAATTGCAGCGGCTGGATATAGAAGATAAACTCATGTGGAGAACGAAACGTCAATTTCAACATGATATTCAATCCATGTTTTCTTTAGTAGATAATATTATTGCTGAACGTAAAAATAGTGGGAATCAGGAAGAAAATGATTTACTTTCCCGTATGTTACATGTGCAGGATCCGGAAACTGGTGAAAAATTAGATGATGAAAATATTCGTTTTCAAATTATCACTTTTTTAATAGCTGGGCATGAAACAACAAGTGGATTGTTATCTTTTGCAATCTATTTTTTATTAAAAAATCCAGATAAGTTGAAAAAAGCCTATGAAGAAGTAGACCGAGTTTTAACAGATCCCACTCCAACATACCAACAAGTTATGAAACTAAAGTATATACGTATGATTTTAAATGAATCGCTACGTCTATGGCCTACTGCTCCAGCATTCAGTCTCTATGCAAAAGAAGATACAGTGATTGGTGGGAAATATCCAATTAAAAAAGGAGAAGATCGTATTTCTGTTCTTATTCCACAGTTACATAGGGATAAAGACGCGTGGGGAGACAATGTGGAAGAGTTCCAACCTGAACGATTTGAAGATCTGGATAAGGTTCCTCATCATGCTTATAAGCCATTTGGAAATGGTCAACGAGCATGTATCGGTATGCAGTTTGCACTTCATGAAGCCACACTCGTAATGGGAATGCTTCTTCAACATTTTGAATTCATTGATTATGAAGACTATCAGCTGGACGTAAAACAAACCTTAACGCTAAAGCCTGGTGATTTTAAAATTAGGATTGTACCTCGAAATCAAACTATTAGCCATACTACTGTTCTTGCGCCTGTAGAGGAGAAACTGAAAAACCATGAAATCAAGCAGCAAGTTCAGAAGACTCCTTCTATTATTGGAGCCGATAATCTTTCACTTCTTGTTCTATATGGCTCGGATACAGGGGTAGCAGAAGGTATTGCAAGAGAACTAGCAGATACAGCTAGTTTAGAAGGTGTTCAAACGGAAGTGGCAGCTCTTAACGATCGAATTGGAAGTTTGCCAAAAGAAGGAGCGGTTCTTATTGTAACTTCTTCTTATAATGGAAAGCCGCCAAGTAATGCAGGACAGTTTGTGCAGTGGTTGGAAGAATTAAAACCGGATGAGCTAAAAGGTGTTCAATACGCAGTTTTTGGTTGTGGAGACCATAATTGGGCTAGTACCTATCAGCGAATACCAAGATACATTGATGAGCAAATGGCTCAAAAAGGAGCAACGAGATTTTCTACACGCGGAGAAGCGGATGCAAGTGGTGATTTCGAGGAACAGCTCGAGCAATGGAAAGAAAGTATGTGGTCTGATGCGATGAAGGCATTTGGATTGGAACTTAACAAAAACATGGAGAAAGAACGCAGTACTTTGAGTCTGCAATTTGTCAGCCGTCTTGGAGGATCTCCTCTTGCGCGAACATATGAAGCAGTTTATGCATCTATATTAGAAAATCGTGAACTTCAATCATCTAGCAGTGAAAGAAGCACGCGACATATTGAGATATCCTTGCCAGAAGGCGCTACGTATAAAGAAGGAGACCACCTTGGGGTGCTGCCAATTAATAGTGAGAAAAATGTCAACCGAATTTTAAAACGCTTTGGATTAAACGGGAAGGATCAAGTCATATTAAGCGCAAGTGGGCGCAGTGTAAATCACATACCTTTAGACAGTCCTGTTCGTTTATATGACCTTCTTAGTTATAGTGTAGAAGTGCAAGAAGCAGCCACTCGAGCACAAATACGAGAAATGGTGACATTCACAGCATGCCCTCCTCATAAAAAGGAATTGGAATCATTATTGGAAGAAGGAGTTTATCAAGAACAAATATTAAAGAAACGTATGTCAATGTTAGATCTTCTTGAAAAGTATGAGGCTTGTGAAATCCGATTTGAACGTTTTTTAGAACTTCTTCCGGCGCTCAAACCGCGTTACTATTCAATTTCAAGCTCTCCACTCATTGCACAGGATCGTCTGAGTATTACGGTTGGTGTTGTGAATGCGCCTGCATGGAGCGGGGAAGGGACATATGAAGGAGTTGCTTCTAATTATTTAGCTCAGCGTCATAATCAAGATGAGATTATCTGTTTCATTCGAACGCCACAATCAAACTTTCAATTACCTGAAAATCCAGAAACCCCAATTATCATGGTTGGACCAGGTACTGGAATTGCACCATTCCGTGGATTCTTACAAGCCCGTCGCGTTCAAAAGCAAAAAGGTATGAACTTAGGAGAAGCGCACCTATACTTTGGTTGTCGTCATCCTGAAAAGGATTATCTCTATCGTACAGAACTAGAAAATGATGAAAGAGATGGATTAATCTCTTTACACACAGCTTTTTCTCGCTTAGAAGGACATCCTAAAACATATGTACAGCATGTAATAAAAGAAGATAGAATCCATTTAATTTCGTTATTAGATAATGGAGCTCATCTTTATATATGTGGTGATGGAAGTAAAATGGCTCCTGACGTAGAAGACACCCTTTGTCAAGCCTATCAAGAAATTCATGAAGTCAGTGAACAAGAAGCAAGGAATTGGTTGGATCGTCTGCAAGATGAAGGGCGATATGGAAAAGATGTTTGGGCTGGTATATGAATGTTTCTTAATTAGATAAGTAATATGTAACGAATGAACTTCTTTCGTATAAGTGAATAACTTATTTATAAAAATCCCGTATTTTCATGGAATACGGGATTTTCTTATTTTTAATAAGCTCGGCTGATACTGTAGAAAAATAGATGATTTATTTGACAATTAAAATGACCTGCTATAATATATATGCCATAGCATGTAATTAATAAAATGAATACATTCACTGTGAATAATTGACTGGTATGCTATACTCTTTTATATATTAATTTATAGAGGTGATACATGAACTTACATGATTTAATAGGCTATCTTGTTCATCGTACTGATGTGAAAATGACCAATTATTTTACGAAGAAATTAAAGCCTTTTGGAGTTACGCCAGAGCAGTGGGGGATTATTAGTGTTCTCTGTAGCCAAAGAGCCACTACTCAAAAAGAGTTAGCAGAAGCGATTGATAAAGATCAAACTACTGTCGTAAGAATGATACAGTCAATGGAGAGAAAAGGGATTGTAAAGAAGGCTTTGAATGAGCAAGATCGACGTTCACATAACCTTTTTTTAACTGAAAAAGGTGACGAGTTAAAAAGAACAATCTTACCTGTAGTGACAGACGCTCACCATTTCGTGACGAGTAATTTGAGCGAGGAAGAGATTAAAGTATTACAATCATTATTAAACAAATTGTATGATACACGCTATTAATATTTGTTCCTTATTGATGCTATGCTATTTATAAGGAACAAATATTGTTTTAGGTATTATATATGCTATAGCATATAATTTTGTTTTAAGGAATGATGGAGATATCTTTATTTTGTATGATATTTGATTCAGGATTACGTTTTTTCCTAGTACCAGTCAAGATTCCGTATTATACATGCTATAGCATATTAATTGTTAAATAAATAAGAAAGATGTGATTACTATTTTAATTTTCATCAATATTGTAAAAGCAGTGCTGTTTCTATTCTTTTTAATGACAGGAACGAAAATTATATCGGGGAAAATGGCAGATGAGTTTAAGCGATTTGGTTTACCTTCGGTTTTTAATTTCTTAACTGGGGCTTTTGAAATTGTAGGAGCAATTGGAATGTTGATAGGAATTTGGTATCCAATGGCAGCTTTATTGGCAGGATTGTTGTTAGGTGGTACGATGCTTGTAGCTGCGTTAACTCTTATCGTATTAGCGAGAGATCCTTTTAAGAAAGCAATACCTGCACTTGTTTTGTTTGTCCTTAGTTTAGGGATAAGTTGTTATCATGTTTTTTAAACATAATCTAAAGCCGTTAAACTATATACGTACAAGTTGCTATCATTTTGTAATTATTTTATAAAAGGGGTTGTGAAAATGTAGGTGAAATTTCAAATGAGTGCAGGAATAATAGCAGCACTCATTTAAGGTATTATCTGCATTCGAATTGAAAAATATTGAAAATAGGAGTGAGCGAAGATGGCATATTTATTACAAGTTGATTTTCCGTTTGAAGGTCCTTTTGGTGAAGAAATGGAAAAAGGATTTTGGGATTTAGCAAAAAGTATTAATGAAGAAGAAGGATTCCAATGGAAAATATGGACTGAGAATGAAGAAACAAAAGAAGCTGGAGGCATCTATGTATTTGAAGAAAAACAAGATGCTGAAAAATACGCGGAAATGCACAAGAACAGACTTGAAGCAGCTGGTGTTAAAGATATTAGAGTAAGAATTTTTAACATCAATGAAAAGTTAACGGAGCTGAATCGTGGTTATAGTAAATAATAAGAGACACAGAATGCAAAAAAAGAAGGGGATAATCCCTTCTTTTTTGCATTCTTCCTTTATAAAAAAATTCCTATATAAATAGGAATACGTATGTCGGCATATAGTTCCTTAGAAAAGGGTACGCCCCTTACTGGGAGGTAAGGGGCACAGGAAATGCAAATTTATTGTAATTTGCTAAGTTGATTATAACATATATACCTGTCTATACATGTTACGAAATTATGAACAAAACTATTATTCAGTAACTAGGGGAGGGAAGGTTGTATGATTTAAGCTGTTTTTAAAGGGGATAACAGAGAAAATACAAGAAAAGACCTGATAACAGGTCCATTTTTTTATTGCTTTTCAGAATTCCCTTGTTCTAGAATATATGCTTCTTCTTGTTCTGATGTCGCTAATTCGTATGCTTGACCAGTGCTGTTATTTTCCAATTCCCATAATAAATTATGCTCCTCAACGGATTGAGAGAAATCGCCTTCATACCAACGAACCAAAATCTTGAGGTACTGTTCTTTATGTTGTAAGGTTCCACTATTACTTTCATCAATTACTTGACGTACTGTTTCGATGTTTTCTGGAGTCATTTTAATGAATCCTTGCTTTTCATGAGATAATACTTTTTGATGAGTCATTTTGTGCATGGCATTGATTATATGACGATCAGAATTGAGGTCAAGTATTACCTCTTCCCCTTTAATTTTATCAGTCTGCTTTTCCTTAACGTCTGAACCTGCATATGTACCGACTTTGTAACCAGTAAAAATACCAACTGCTATAGCAATAACTAAGCTTGCTGTGATTTTAATCCACTTTTTCAAACCTCGTACCCCCTTTTATTGAAGTGTACCATAAAAGAAGAGCTGTATACTGCTATCTATCTGTGTGATTTACATAACGTCTCATTCTGGAAAGTTAATCTTGTAGCGCTCTTTTTCGTAATTCACTATGTTTTCCAAAGAAAATAGTGAAAGGAAAGGCGATGAATACATTTACAAAGTGACAAAACTGTAAGAATACACGAATGTTTGTAAGAAAGTTCGATGTTTTCCTTTTTCTTTTTTTATTATAGTGAAATAGAAGAAGAAAATATTCTCTTATGTAGGAAAGGAAGATAATAATGATTGATCTATTAAATAAATGGATGTTAGAAAGTACAGGCAATTTTAATATCGTTGTAGGACTTACAGCACTTCTATTTTTTGGTTCAGTAATTGCACTTATTTTTATTTACAAAAAAATTGGTAAACCAGCTGAAAGAACAAATGTTATTTATTTGAAAATTACTTCTCGTATGTTTACTACTCAACTTCTTATGAATGCTATATTTATTTCTTTAGTTGGTAAAGATATTGAGAATTTCCGTCAAATCTTTATATTATTTGAAGCATTTGTATTCTTTATTGGAGCTATTTATTCGTTTAAATTATATAGACAGGAATACAAATAATTCACTTATAAAAATCAGTAGTGATTTTATACACTATTTGTTATATGGATCTATGTATTTTTTATCCCGCTATTCGCCGGGCAGTAAGACCCCCACCTCAAAATTCAGCGGAAGCAAAGAAGTTAGGTGGGGGATCAACTGCCCGTAAATGCCCGATTTGTTCAACTAATAATCAGTGGGGGATGAACAAAACCTCCACTGATTAAAGTTTCACTTTATACATTTCTTTCCTAGCTCAGTTTTAGAGTTCTCGTTTGTTACTGAATGAACTGAAAATCTACATAAAAATTTGCATACTCTTAACCTGTGAATTTTCTAAAAACCTGACGATATCCCTCATATAAAATCTCCTTTTGTACAGAAATAATAGAATTGTTGTGAAAATACCAGTCATGTTATTCAGCAATTGTGCCAGATTATAGAGTGATCTTATTAATTATTTCGTTAAGATTGTGAAGAAGTGTATTTAGGTCATCGTGGCAATTTAGTTGGATGTAAGTGTTATAATATTATTAAAACTTAAGAAGTGTAGGGGGAAAAATGAATAGTATGAAAAGACTGATTCAAGTCATCTTAGTAAGTACATCATTCCTGATTCTTGGTGGCTGTTATTTCTCTAAAGATAAACTGAATCAACCCATACAAGAATATTTAAAAACAAACTATGGAATACAAGGGGAGTTTTCTGTTATTCAGACAGATAATAATTGGTTTGGAGGAATTGGCCATCAAACTTATGTAGAAATGAAAAAGCCATATCGTGCTTATCCGTTCTTCATGATTGAAAGAGATACTTTGAAAATCTTAAAAGATGATAGTGACGATATCTATCTCGAACAATTCAAGGGGGCATATATTGAGCAACATCCAGAAGTAGTTCAAGTAATTGAACAGATCATAAAAAAATATGGGCTAGTGGAATACCCTAATAAATTTATCTCGGTAGAAAATGGTCCTGTTTATATATTTCCTTATGACAACTTTGAGTTTAATATAATTTATTCTCAAGAGCTACTTGATGATTTTAAAAAGACCCAAAAGATAGATACTACTAAACTTTTACCTACATTAATACCAAGTGACCCCCGACGTGAAAATTATAATGTCAGGTATTTAGGTGTAGTAAATTTTCTATTTAAATTTGACATGTCTAAAAATAAACATCCTATTCCAAAGGCCCAAGATCTAATTGAAGACTTTCAAAAAAGTGGAGTATTAACAAAAGGGATATACAACATTGATATGGTAGTAGATGATTCAAATGGGGGATCGGAATATAATAATGTAGCTTTGTTTGAAGTCGATGAAGATGGTAAATACACTATAATTGCTACTCCTAAATATGATGAGTTAGATAAATCTTACTTTTACGGAGATTATGCAGCAAAAACTCTAGAATAGAATCTTAGGTTGATTTGTTTAATCTTTTTTCAAAACACGTTTTTAGTTTTTACACGTTTCTCGGTTGTACCCCTTTAAGGATTGTGGTACTTTGATTAAATCTTTAAAGGGGAATTGTTTTCAAATATATTATTTGTAGTATTAATAACTAAAGTCACTAAATGTTTTCGACTATCCTCATTATCTGAACTTGAATAAGTAATACTTTTAATTGCAAATCAATCGTTTAGCATTTCATGTAATCTTGCCTCTACTTTGGTGTGTGCTCTAATCCAATTTCCCTAATATTTGTTTAGGGCATCTGACATCGTAGATTTCATTGTTTGTAACAATTCTTCTTTTGTTATTATGTTTTGTACATTTTTAAAAGGCCCACCTAAAGATTTACCATTTTGATCCTTAATCTCTAGTTCTGTTATCTTTTTATTATTCTTCTGAATGAGTTGAAATAGAGCATATAAACGATCTAATTCTACTGAATCCAATTGGCTAAAGTTAATCTCGTTACTCATTTGCAAAGTTAATAATAATTCATTAGTTGGTTTTCCTTCATCTGGATTTTTATTATCTAAAATATATTGAAGAACATTTTCCGTTTCAGATTCCACGTAGCCTAATTTTTTCATTTCTTCTAGTGTTGGTTTGAATTTCTTATATTCCTCATATGTTTTTTTTCCATATTGGTATTCATCATCTACTAGATATGAATAGAGGAGACCTTGTACCTTTACTCGGAATTTTAGATGTTTGTTATTTTTTTCTTGCACAGTATGGTAGGTATTACCACCATTATTTTCATTTATCGGGCTCCAATGTGTTACAACAACATCAATACCGTGTTTTTTTTTTTATATATTCTTGTACCTCAGCTCCATCTTCTTGATTACAACCACTTAGACATAAGAAACATAATACTAGCAATATTACATGTTTCAATCTTTTCATATAAGCACTCCCTACGTTAATTCTTGAATGCGTAGCACACTACAAAACCTTCTTTTCCTGAGTCATATACTTTAACTTTTATATAGTTTGAATCTTAAATCATTTAAATTCCTGACATTCTCACTATACCGCTTGAAGTATTACTGTCTTAAAATATAAAATTTATTTGTTTTAAAGCTTTCTCAATTCTATAAGCATATGGTTTATTGGGCTCATATGTAAAACGTACATTCATACCATGGTATTTATTTTACTATAAAATCTGGTTCTATTATTAAAATATTCCTTTATTGTTTTTAGTTTTCGAGTATAGATATTCCTTCTACTCAATGAGGAAAGATTTATGGAAAGACATTATACAATTTCAAGTTATGCACTATATATAAGAAGAAAAAACACGACTCTAACTATAAAATAATGAAAACTTTATATATGCATAATTGCATTTAAAGTCGCTGATGATAATGTTATACTATTATCAAGCAAGAAGAATCCAACAAACTATGATTAATCACTACATTTTCTTTCATAGCATGTCAACGTAAAAAGACACTTTCCATTGTGTCTTTTTTACGTTTTGAGATGAATACATTGACTCAATACTTATATTTGGGATAGCATCACATTAAAAAAAGAAATAGGAGAGAATACCTATTTCTTTTTATTAATATAATAAAACGTAATGATCAAGTCCAAGGTAATGATAATAATGAGAAGTAACAAGTGTATCAGTGCGTCAGTTTTCCCGTTTAATAAAGACTTTATAAAGAAATCCCATTCTGTTTCATAGGGAGGCTCTATCCAATCTCGTTGCAGACCTAACACCATTCCATTTATGAAAAAGATAATACTTAATAAAATTCTGCCAAAAAATACGGCAACTACTTTTAAATTCCAGTGTTTTATCTTAATTACATACAGGATTGGAAAGAGTATAAGGATCCAAAAAATAATAATATAGATTGTATTTATCATTCTTTCCTCCTAATAAAATGATTGTTTTGAATATAGGTGATTCTTCGGATTGAAGCTAAATTCCCTTGTTACTAGTTAAAAACAAGGGCCGGAATTCCGGCCCTATTTCTATCCTAAAGTCCTACTTTATCCCGCATTAACGGGCAGTAAGACCCCCACCTCAAAATTCAGATGAAGCAAAGAAGTTAGGTGGGGATCAACTGCCCGTAAAAGCCCGATTGGTTCAACTAATAATCAGTGGGGGATGAACAAAACTCCACTGATTAAAGTTTCACTTTATCTCTCCGTCTCAAAAAACTCAATCCACTCTCCATCAGGACCAGCGAAGAATATGTAACGTGTTCCATCTGTTAATGTTTCAATTTCTTCTCCTAGTAAAAAGGTTACTTTGTATTTCTTTAGTCTTTTAATTTCATCCTCTAATGAATCCACTTTAAAGCAAATGTGATGTACTTTTCCTTCTGCCGGAAGAGAAGAGTTGTAGCCTTCAATTAATTCGAGTATCGTTTCCTTCGATTCTGCCACACCTAAAAAAGCGAGTTTTAAGTCTGGATTCGGGTGCCCCATACGTTTAATGAGATGTAAGCCAACTACTTCTTCATAAAATGAAATAGATGTTTCTAAGTTTGCAACCATAAGTCCAACGTGTTCAATTCTTCTAACTGGCATGTAGATTCCTTCTTTCTGAAAATTATATACAATATGTTATTGAAAATTAAGAAAATAAGCAAGATAAAAACCTTACAAATTTTAGCGTGTTATATGGTATAGTGAGAAAGTATGTTTGGGGAGAAGGAAGGAGATTATACGATGAATACACCTACTCAAACTCCTTCATTATCGGAAACGATGAAAGAGTGGCATTATGCATTAGCGTATGAAATTAAACATTGGAAAACGATAGGTGGTAGTAAAATTTCTATCATGAACGGTCGTTTTTTATATACAGATTATGAAAGTACAGTATACGTATTTCAGCTTATTTCGGAAGTAAGCTTACCGGAAGGTTCACCAATTCGAATTGAGTTTGATGGTGAGGAAGCGACAGGGGAAGTATTATCTGTACATGGATTAGAAATAGAACTGAAATTAAATGATTATATACAAGGTGAAATACGAGAAGCGGTTTTATATAGTGAACCGTGGCAATTGTTAGAGCAACTACAGGAGCGATTAAAAGAAGCGCGTAAAGATAAGCTAAAACGTAATCGTATAAAGCGTCTTGTTGATGGGACGAGCAGTCCGAAACATATTGAGAAGATGAAAAATCCGAAAAATGAATTAGCGTATCGTTCATTTTACAATCCGACAACGTACGTGTGGGGACCGCCTGGGACAGGGAAGTCTTACAATTTATCACGTATTATTTCGGCCCATTATCAAAAAGGAAAATCGGTACTTGTATTAGCTCATAGTAATGCGGCAGTGGACGTATTAATGAGTGAAGTAACGAAGCATATTGAAAATAAAAAGAAATGGACGCCTGGCGAAATTGTTCGTTACGGTTATAGTCAGCATGAACATATACGAAATCATGAAACGTTACTTGCGTCGAAGTTAGTTGAAACGACGAACGGATCTTGGGGAGAAGAAAGACTCTATTTAGAAGAAACACGCCAAGATCTTCGTGAAAAGATTTTATCATATAAAGCGACTTCTGCTGATAAGAAGCGTATACAAGAGATTGAAAGTGATCTTCGAAAGCAAAAAGCGAAAATTAAAGAAGTTGAAAAAGAATATATTGAAAATGCGAAAGTAATAGGTGCGACTTTATCGAAATGTGCGATTGATTCACTTATTTATGAGCGTACGTTTGATTTAGTTGTCGTAGATGAAGTGAGTATGGCATATGTTCCGCAAATTGCATTAGCTGCTTCACTTGGAAAACGCATCGTCGTTTGCGGTGACTTTTTACAGTTACCTCCAATCGCGATGGCGAACCATGAACTCGTTCGAAAGTGGCTTGGGGAAGATATGTTTTACCATGCGGGGATTGTTGAGTCTGTTAATAAATCAGAAGCACATCCGAACCTCTTTATGTTGCAGGAACAAAGACGTATGCATGCGGATATATCGAAGTTTACAAACTCATTTATTTATAAAAATAGAGTATATGACCATCAATCTGTTTCAGAACGTAAAGAACTTGCGAAATTACAACCGTTCGCAAATGAGGCGAGCGTTTTATTTGATACGAGCTTAATGGGGGCATTTTCATTAAAAGACGCTGCTTCAGGGTCACGTTTTAACATTATGTCTGGTTTAGTAGCGATGCAAATGATGTTAATCGGACTGTTAGATGGTGTTCAATCGATCGGTGTTGTTACACCTTACAGAGCACAATCCCGCTTCTTATCAACTTGTATTAGAGAAATGTTGCAGAAAACGAAGTATCGTCACATTCCTGTTTTAGCAGCGACAGTTCATAAGTTCCAAGGTTCTGAAAGAGATATGATGATTTTTGATACAGTGGATAGTTACCCGCAAGAACGCCCTGGCGTGTTATTCTTTGACCATAAAAATCATCGCCTTGTCAATGTAGCAGTGACAAGGGCGAGAGGGAAGTTCATTCAATTATCAGATTGTCATTATATGCGTAAAAACCTTTCGAGAAAACAAGCGTTATCACAATTAACAGCTCATATAGAACGTCACGGAGATGTGTATGATCGCACGACATCAAGACAATTATGGGAACGAAAAATTTCGAAACGTTTACGCTGGTTTATGGAAATGAATCTTGAAGAGCCAAAAGGACTATTGAAAGATATTTTAGCCGCAAAACGAAAAATTATTATTTCACTTCCAAGTACAAAACAAGTGGATAAGCGAGTATGGCAAGCATTAATGCGTACAAATGCGCAAATAACAGTGTATAGTGATGGACCAGTTCCATTAAAAAATGTAAAGTTACAAAGGCAAAATAAAGCATTCCCATTTATCGTAATCGATGATGAAATTTTCTGGGCAGGCGCACCACTCACATCTCAAATGATGTTTGAAGGTAGTACCGAATTTCCGTACGTATGTGCAAGACTGCAAGCACCAGAAACAATTGGTGTATTAAAAGGATTTTTAGATATCCGGTAAATTCGGATAGGAATTCCTTGACTTTTAATCAAAATGAACTTAGAATGAATGTAATTTAATATAATTTTATGAAAATTCTTATCACGAGAGGTTGAGGGACTGGCCCTATGACACCTCGGCAGCGGATTCGTTATGAATACTGTGCCAATTCCAGCAAGGTAACTTGAAAGATAAGAAAGAAGCTCATTTTGACTGTATATGCAGAAGCCTCTTTCTATCTTTTAGAAAGAGGCTTTTTTATGTGAAAATATAAGGGGGAAGAGAAATGGGAGCGACTGGAGTAACATCACAAAGAAAAACAATTGAAGAGAGTATTGAAAGAAATAAGGAAAAGTACATAGAAACAAGTCACGATATTCATGCGAATCCGGAGATTGGTAATCAAGAGTTTTACGCATCTAGAACGTTAAGTTTATTGTTAGGGAGCGCCGGGTTTCAGTTGCAGCACAATATAGCTGGTCATGAAACAGGGTTTATCGCGCGAAAAAGTTCAGGAAAGCAAGGACCAGTTATCGCATTTTTAGCTGAGTATGACGCTTTACCAGGGCTCGGTCATGCGTGTGGTCACAATTTAATTGGCACAATTAGCGTTGCAGCAGCGATCGCATTATCAGAAACGCTTGAAGAAATTGGCGGGGAAGTTGTCGTGTTTGGTACGCCGGCCGAAGAAGGAGGACCAAATGGTAGTGCGAAAGCGAGTTATGTAAAGGCTGGTTTATTTAAAGATATCGATGCAGCGCTTATGATTCATCCGAGCGGAAAAACAGCAACAACGAGTCCTTCATTAGCAGTCGATCCACTTGATTTTCACTTTTACGGAAAAACAGCTCATGCAGCAGCTTCACCAGAAGAAGGAATTAACGCATTAGATGCGGTCATTCAGCTGTATAACAGCATTAACGCACTTCGTCAACAACTTCCGTCAGATGTGAAAATTCATGGCGTTATTACAGAAGGCGGAAAAGCACCTAACATTATTCCTGACTATGCCGCAGCAAGGTTCTTCATCCGCGCAGCAACGAGAAAAAGATGTGCGGAAGTAACAGAGAAAGTAAGAAATATCGCAGAGGGAGCAGCACTAGCAACAGGTACGAAAGTGAAAATTCATCAATTCCAAAATGAAATCGATGAATTACTCGTAACAAAAACATTTAATGAAGTCGTAGCCGAAGAACTAGAATTACAAGGTGAAGACGTAAATCGGAAAGAAAGATTTGGCATCGGTTCAACAGATGCAGGAAATGTAAGCCAAGTCGTACCGACCATTCATCCGTACATTAAAATCGGTCCAGATGATTTAATTGCACATACGAATGAATTTAGAGAAGCAGCCCGTTCAGAATTAGGAGATAAAGCTTTAATTACATCAGCAAAAGCATTAGCGAATACGGCATATCGATTAATTACGGAAGAAGGTTTGTTAGAGAAGGTGAAGGAGGAGTTTAGAGAGGCGCAGAGGAATCAGGGGTAGATAGTTAAAGGGAGTGGGGGGATCCACTCCTTTTCTTTTTGTGCATAAATCTGATGCCTATTGATTTAAATAAAGTGTTCATTTTCACATTGAGATGCCAAGTCTCTTATTCCTTTATCAGAACGACAATTTCTCCTCAAACTCACTCTGACGATAAGCCAAATCGCATTAAAGAGTCTAAAAATGCAGCGAGGGAATCCATCGAATCGCTCATGACCTTCATCATATAATTAAACTCCCCACTAATTCGATATAACTCTGTTACTTTAAAGAAGCCTATTAAAACGTGATTTTTTCGCTAGGCAATTTGAATAAGGGGGCTATTTTTAATTATTCGCAATCTAAAATAATCAAATTTTATTTTACAGTAACAATAAAACAAAATTGTTGACCACTCGGTACAAAAAAGAGTATTCTATTTATGTTATCTTTAAAATGAGAGGAGGATACAATTGAATAAACGCGGCAGACCTCGAGAGTTTGATCATTCCTCAATTGTAGATGTTGCAATGAAAACATTTTGGTTAAGAGGATATGAAGGGTGTTCTACACAAGATTTATGCAGTGATACAGGACTTGGAAAAGGAAGTTTATACAATACTTTCGGTAGTAAACATGAACTGTATAAACAAGTATTAGAACGCTACCATGAAATTGGGATTAGGGAACAAAGGAAATTGTTACATACTCCAATTCCAGTTAAAGAACGATTCAGTAATTTTTTTGAATGGGCATTGAAAGAAGACTTTGAGAATATGGATCAAAAAGGATGTTTATTGATTAATGCCAGTATAGAACGTGCTAAAAACGATTCAATGGTACAGGAAATTTTCTCGAAGCATGTTGAACTTCTTAAACAAGCTATTAAAACAGTGATGGAGGAAGGATTGCAAACAGGTGAAATTTCAAAGAAGCAATCAGCTGAGGAATTAGCTAGTCTGCTTTTAAGCAGTTATTACGGATTCCGTGTTCTTAATGTATCGATGCAAAATCGGATGTTGTCTGAACAAGTTATCAAAGGAACAGTAGAGTCTATTTGTGGCGCTTAGTGCGCTCTTTTTTCGCACTATTTTTGTACCAATCATTACAATAATGAATAAGGAGTGTTTTTATGCCATCGATTATTTATTTATTAGCTTTAGCAATCTTTTGTATGACTACATCAGAATTTATGGTTGCAGGTATGATGAATGAACTTGCTCTTGCATTCCAGGTTTCTGTATCATCTATTGGGTATTTAATTTCAGCTTATGCAGGAGCAATGGTAATAGGAGGCCCCATTTTAACTGCAATCCTCTTACGGATGCGCAGCAAACAAGCATTATTGTTTTTAATGTTCGTATTTTTAATTGGTCAATCGCTCGGAGCTATTGCTTGGAACTATGATATTATGATGATTTCACGTATTATAACTGGTATTGCTTCAGCTTCAGCTTTTGGAGTTGCGATTTCCTTTTCTGCAACATTGGTTCACTCTGATTCAAGGGGAAAAGCTGCATCAATTGTACTTGCAGGTTTAATGTTCGCAACTGTATTAGGTTTACCTATAACGACCGTTATTTCGCAATCTTTTGGATGGCGTATTAGTTTTGGGGCAGTTTCGGTTCTTGTGCTAGTATCAGGGATTATGATTCAACGGTTGTTACCATCATCTTCAAATAAAGAGCAATTAAATTGGAAAGACGAACTTCTGCGATTTAAGAATATTCATCTTTGGGCAGCGTACGTAACAAGTATGTTCATTATTGGTGGTACGTTTGCAGCATTTAGTTATTTCACTCCTATCTTTACAAATGTTACAGGCTTTTCAAGTACAAGTATTCCATATTTACTTGCTCTCTATGGCAGTGCGACGGTAATTGGGAATATAATAATTGGTAAGTTCGCTGATAAATTTACAATGAAAATACTTATGGGTGGATTAATTATATTAATCATAGCGTTATCTTTATTTGCTTTAAGTGCAGAGAATAAATACATTGCAGTTATTTCTACAATTTTTATTGGTTTAACTGGTGTAGCGTTGAATCCAGCTATGGTTGCGAGGGTGATGAAAACAGCTAGTAATGGAATAATGATAAATACCGTTCATAGTTCTTTTATTACGTTAGGTATTGTTATTGGTTCGTCACTAGGTGGTCTTGGGATTAGTAAAGGATATAGTTTTGTATCTCCGCTTTGGATTGGAGCCTGTTTAGCTATCTTTGGGGTAATTTCATTATTCCCATATTTACATAAGGGGAAGGTAGATTAAGATGTTTAAAATTTCTTTATATGGGGGAGCGCCACATTACTATTAAGCTAATACTTTCATATCCTCCTAAATTAAAATTTTCTTTCTCTACAGATAGCTATTCTGAGAAGCTACTCATTTTTTTCGTTTTGGGGGTATTTCTTTTTCTTAAGTTGATGGGCATAGGGTCCCGCCAACAAGACGCGAATTTTTTAAGCTAAGCAAAAAAAAACAATAAGCTGTCCACATGG